>JALHND010000055.1 GCA_022843705.1 Burkholderiales bacterium | reverse complement strand
AACATGCGTGAACTGGTGGCTCAGATGGGCGCCGTGCATGCGGTGGCGAAGCCGCTGCTCGACAACCCGGCCTCCGCCATCCTCGAACTCGACCGTGTCGTCGCCGAGACCCTGCGCAAGGGCGGCGTGCCGACCGAAAACTTTGGCCATCCGCTGGCCGGCAGCCTGTTGCCGTGGATCGACAAGGACCTCGGCAACGGCCAGAGCAAGGAAGAATGGAAGGGCATGGCTGAGACCAACAAGATTCTCGGCCGCGAAGCCAATCCGCTGCCGGTGGACGGGGTCTGCGTGCGCATCGGCGCGATGCGCTGCCACAGCCAGGCGCTGACGCTGAAGCTGACCCGGGATGTGCCGCTGGCCGAAATCGAACAATTGCTGGCCCGGCACAACGCCTGGGTCAAGGTTGTTCCCAACCAGCGCGAGGTTTCCCTGCGCGAACTGACGCCAACGGCGGTGACCGGAACCCTGTCGGTGCCGGTCGGACGCCTGCGCAAGCTGCCCATGGGCGGGGAATACCTGGCCGCATTTACGGTTGGCGACCAACTGTTATGGGGGGCGGCCGAGCCGTTGCGCCGCATGCTGCGCATCGTTCTCGAGGCCGGGGCGGCGGTACGGCCCAGGGCGGCTGCCGGGCTGGCGGCAAGTGCTTGAACCGGCAGCAATCCCGGGTTGAGCCATGACCCGGGGTTCCGGGCCCCGGAATGCGGAATTTCCTTTAAGAAATATGTGGTTGGGCGGCAACACTCGAGGTTTTGTTAGCTTGCATGCCTAACTGATTGATGCTAACTTTGTTGTCCCTTAAAAAAACGATACGGGAGCGGTTCGTGCGCACATTCACTATTGGCAAGGCACTGGCTGTGGCGCTGCTGCTGCTCGCCCCGTGGTTGGCGCATTCGGCCGGACTCGGCAGGCTGACCGTACAGTCGAGCCTGGGGCAGCCGCTGAGTGCTGAAATTGACCTCGTTGCCGTGAGGGGTGATGAGGCTGCCACGCTGACAGCGCGTCTCGCTTCCGCCGATGCTTACCAGCAGGCCAACCTCCAGTACAACGCCGGCATGACCGGCCTCAAAGTGAGTGTCGAGCGCCGTGCCAACGGCCAGTCCTATATCAAGATCACCGGCAACCGTCCGCTGAATGAACCCTTTGTCGACCTGCTGATTGAATTGTCCTGGTCCGGCGGCAAGCTGGTGCGTGAATACACGGCATTGCTGGATCCCCCGGGATACGGCCAGCAGGCTCAGGCCGCTGCCCCTGCCCCCGTCGCACCGCAGGCTGCGCCCGAATCACGTCCGATCACCGCGCCTGCCGCCGCCGCGGCGCCCGCTGCCGCAAGGCCCGCTGCAGCCTCTGCCGCTGCGGGAGCCAAAGCCCAGGAATATGGTCCGATTGCGCGCGGCGAGACGCTGGGCAAGATTGCCGCCAGCCTGAAGCCCCAGGGCGTTTCACTGGAACAGATGATGGTCGGCCTGTACCGCAGCAACCCGGATGCCTTCCTGCGCAAGAACATGAACCTGGTCAAGTCGGGCAGGATCCTGCGTGTGCCGGATGCGCAGGAACTGGCCGCGATCAAACCTGATGAGGCGATGAAGGAATACCGCGCACAGGTTGCAGACTGGCGCGCCTACAGCGGCCGTGTCGCCGATGGTGCTGCTGCTGCACCCGAGGGTGCAGGCACTGCACGCGGCAAGATTGCCGCCAGGGTCGATGAAGCCCCGGCCGAGGGCAAGGATGTGGTCAAGCTCTCCAAGGGCGAACCGGGCAAGGGCGACAAGCCGCTGGCCGGACCGGCCAAGGCACGTGCGTTGCAGGAAGAACTGATTGCCCGCAACAAGGAACTGGCTGAAGCCAACGAGCGCATCGCGCAGCTTGAGAAAACCATCAAGGATTCACAGAAGCTTGCCGAGCTGAAGAGCCCGGGCATGGCTGCTGCACAACAGAAAGCCGAGGCCGCCAAGGCCGATGCGGCGAAAACGGCCAAACCCGAACCAGCCAAAACCGAGCCGGCAAAAGTGGAACCGGCCAAGCCGGAGCCGGCAAAGGCCGAAGCGGCCAAAGCCGATGCTGCACCGGCAGCCAAGGGCGATGCCAAACCGGCTGATGCCGCACCTGCTGCCGAGGTCAAGAAGGAAGACGTGGCTGCGGGCACGCCGCCGGCTGACAAACCGGCCGAAGAGGCCAAGCCGGCGCCGAAACCGAAGCCCAAGATCGTGATGGCTCCGCCGCCCCCGCCCGAGCCGGACATGATGGACATGGTCATGGACAACCTGCCGCTGATCGGCGGTGGTGCTGCGGCGCTGGTGCTCGGTGGTGTCGGTTTTGTGGCGATGCGTCGCCGCCGCGCCCGGGCGCAGGACGAGGTTGATGAGGCGCTGGCACCGGTGGCGCCGACCTTCGGCGCCAGTGATGCGGATGAAGCTGCAGCTTCGGCTGTCCCGGTCGCGGATGCCGCACCGGCCGCTGCCGCAGCCGATGATGTCGATCCCGTGGCCGAGGCCGAGGTCTATATTGCCTATGGCCGCGACGGGCAGGCCGAGGAAATCCTCAAGGAGGCCATGGCCCGCGATCCCGCACGCGAAGACGTGCAGGTGAAGCTGGCCGAGGTTTATGCCGCACGCCAGGATGCCGCGGCATTCGGCACGGTTGCCGAATCGATGAACGCACTGACCGGTGGCGCCGGCGATAACTGGATCAAGGTCGCCGCCCTCGGTTATGCGCTGGATCCTGCCAATCCGCTGTATGAGGCCGGCAGGGACGTGGCGCCCGTTGCGGATGCCCACGACAGTGCCACGGGAACGGATCTCGATTTTGACCTTGGCGGCGATGCCGCGGGTGTGCCGGATATCGCACTCGACGCGGAACCTGCAGGCCAGGAGACTGAACTCGGCGGCACGATGCAGATGGCCGCAGCAGCCGACGCCGGCGTGGCGCCGGTCGAAGAGCCGGCGATGCCTGATTTCAACCTCGACCTGCCCCCGCCGGGCGGCGCGACCGACATTGCGCTTGAGGCTTCCCCGGCCAACGAAGTCAGCAGCATCGATTTCAACATCGAACTGCCGGCGCTGGATGTGCCCGCGGAACCGGCCCCGGCTCCGGCCGCCGCAGTTCCTGCCGATGACGGTGGTCTGGATTTCAAGATCGATGTTGGCGACCTGAACATCAACCTGGATGATCCGGCCACCACGGCTGCAGCGGCGGAAGGCAAGGATGGCCACTGGTATGACGTCCAGCAGAAGTTCGATCTGGCCAAGGCTTATCAGGAAATGGGCGACAACGATGGCGCCCGGGAAATCCTCCAGGAAGTGCTGAAGGAGGGCGATGCGGAGCAGAAGGGCCAGGCTGAAAAGCTGCTCGGTACCCTCGGCTAGCCGTATCCATCCTGGCGTTATGATGAACCGCGGCAGCGTTCCTGCCGCGGTTTGTTTTTGCGGCATGCTGCATTGAAATGATTGGGGACATGGCCCGTGAGGATGGCGCTCGGCATCGAATATGACGGCAGCGGATTCTGCGGCTGGCAGACCCAGTCCGGCGGCTGTGCCGTGCAGGACCGGCTGGAGCAGGCCTGCGCGGGCATTGCCGGCATGCCGGTGAAGACCATCTGTGCCGGTCGCACCGATGCCGGTGTGCATGCGCTGGGCCAGGTGGTGCATTTTGACTGCCCGGTGGAACGTCCGCTGAGTGCCTGGGTGCGCGGTGTCAATGCGCTGCTGCCGCCGGCGATGGCGGTGACCTGGGCGCAGCCGGTGGATGAGGAGTTCCATGCCCGGTTTTCGGCGCGGGCGCGGGTTTACCGCTACGTGCTGCTGAATGCGCCGGTGCGCCCCGCTGCGGATCATGGCCGCGTTGGCTGGTTCCATCAGCCGCTGGATGTGGCGCGGATGCGCGAGGCGGCAGCCATGCTGACTGGTGAGCATGATTTCAGCGCATTCAGGGCTGCCGAATGCCAGGCGCAGTCACCGGTGCGGACGATGCATGAGGTCAGCATCGTGCAGTCCGGGCCTTATGTGATTTTCGGTTTTCGCGCGAATGCCTTCCTGCACCACATGGTGCGCAACCTCGTCGGCAGCCTGGTGTACGTCGGCAAGGGCAAACACGATCCGCAGTGGCTGGCGGGGGTGTTGCGTGACCGCGACCGCGCACAGGCGGCGCCTACCTTTGATGCTTCAGGCCTGTACCTGGCGCGGGTGGAATATGAAAGCCGCTGGATCCTGCCGGAGTCGAGGGCGGAATTGCCGCGCCTTGCTTGCGAGATCCTGCGGTGAACGCCGGAAAAACGGAGCGGAGTTGATGGTGACGCGTGTAAAAATCTGCGGCATTACCCGCATCGAGGATGCGCTGGCAGCGGCACGCCTGGGGGCTGATGCCATCGGACTGGTGTTTTATGCAGGCAGCCCGCGCGCGGTGACGCCGGCGCAGGCGCGGACCATTGTCGATGCGCTGCCGCCGTTTGTGGTGACGGTGGGGTTGTTCGTCAACGCCGATGCCGCGGAAGTGCGTGCTGTCCTGGACGCCGTGCCGCTCAATCTGCTGCAGTTCCACGGCGATGAAACACCGGATTTCTGTGCCGGATTCGGTCTGCCTTTCCTGCGCGCGGTGAGGGTAAGGGCGGGAACCGATTTGTTACAATACGCGCAGGAATTTCATGCCGCCAAGGGCCTGCTGCTGGATGCCTGGGTCGAGGGTGTGCGCGGCGGCACCGGCGCCGTTTTTGACTGGGCGCTGATACCCCGTGATCTGCCGATGCCCGTGGTTCTGTCGGGCGGACTCAATCCTGACAACGTGGAACAGGCGGTGCGGCGCGTGCGGCCGTGGGCGGTCGACGTGTCCAGCGGCGTGGAATCGGCGAAGGGCATCAAGGATGCCCGGAAAATGGAAGCATTCATGACGGGAGTGCGCAATGCGGGTATATGACTTGCCGGACGCGAAGGGCCACTTCGGCCCGTACGGCGGCGTGTTCGTGTCGGAGACACTGATTTCCGCGCTTGAGGAACTGAAGGCGGCCTATGCCCGCTACAAGGATGATCCGGCGTTTGTCGCGGAATACGAATATGAACTCAAACATTATGTCGGCCGGCCGAGCCCGGTGTACCACGCGCGGCGCTGGTCTGAGCATTTCGGCGGCGCACAGGTGTACCTCAAGCGCGAAGACCTGAACCATACCGGCGCGCACAAGATCAACAACGTCATTGGCCAGGCGCTGCTGGCCCGGCATCTCGGCAAGCCGCGGGTGATTGCCGAGACCGGCGCCGGCCAGCACGGTGTCGCCACGGCAACGATTGCCGCACGTTACGGCATGGAGTGCGTGGTTTACATGGGCTCGGAAGACGTCAAGCGCCAGGCGCAGAACGTCTACCGCATGAAGCTGCTGGGTGCGACTGTGGTGCCGGTGGAGTCCGGATCGAAGACGCTGAAGGATGCGCTTAACGAGGCCATGCGTGACTGGGTGACCAACGTCGAGAACACGTTCTACATCATCGGCACCGTTGCCGGTCCGCATCCGTATCCGATGATGGTGCGTGATTTCCAGTCGGTGATCGGCCGCGAGGCGCGCGAGCAGGTGCCGGAGATGACCGGCCGCCAGCCCGACGCCGTGCTGGCCTGCGTCGGCGGCGGCTCCAACGCCATCGGCATTTTCCATGCCTTCATACCGGATGAGTCGGTGCGCCTGATCGGCGTCGAAGCCGCCGGGCATGGCCTCGAAACCGGCAAACACTCGGCAACGCTGTGTGCGGGCCGCGCCGGCGTGCTCCACGGCAACCGCACCTACCTGCTGCAGGATGAGAATGGCCAGATCATCGAAACCCATTCGATTTCCGCGGGCCTGGATTATCCCGGCGTCGGCCCCGAACACGCCTGGCTGAAGGACAGCGGGCGCGCGGAATATGTCGCGGTGACCGATGACGAGGCGCTGGAGGCCTTCCACAAGCTGTGCCGGCTGGAGGGCATCATTCCCGCACTGGAATCCAGCCATGCGCTGGCCTATGCGGCGAAAATCGCGCCGCGCATGCGCCGCGACCAGATTCTGCTGGTCAACCTCTCCGGTCGCGGCGACAAGGACATGCATACCGTCGCCGAAAAATCCGGCCTGAAATTCTGACGCACCTTACGCGAAACTGAAGATGTCACGCATTGCCGCCACCTTTGCCCGACTTGAAAAAAGCGGGCGCAAAGCCCTGATTCCGTTCATCACCGCCGGGGACCCCGTGCCGGCAAGCTGTGTGCCGCTGATGCATGCGCTGGTGGAGGGGGGGGCCGACATCATCGAACTCGGCGTGCCGTTCTCCGATCCGATGGCCGATGGCCCGGTGATCCAGCGCGCCAGCGAACGCGCGCTGAAACACGGCGTGTCGTTGCGCGACGTGCTCGGCTGGGTGGCGGAATTCCGCAAAGCCAACGGTGAAACACCGGTGGTGCTGATGGGGTATGCGAATCCGGTCGAGGCCATGGGGGTCGACCATTTCGCCAAGGCGGCGAAGGCGGCCGGCGCCGATGGCGTGGTGGTGGTCGATTACCCGCCCGAGGAGGCGGAGAAGCTGGTGGAGACCCTGGATGCGGTTTCGCTGGACACGATATTCCTGCTGTCCCCGACCACCTCCGATGCGCGCCTGAAACAGGTCGCGGCGCTGGGGCGCGGTTATCTCTATTACGTATCGCTGAAAGGCGTCACCGGCGCCGCGAACATCGATGTTGCCGATGTTGCACAGCGCCTGGCCCGCATCCGCAGCCACACCAAACTGCCGGTGGGCGTCGGTTTCGGCATCCGCGACGGCGAAACCGCGCGCAATATCGCGCAGGTGGCTGATGCCGTGGTCATCGGCAGCCGGCTGGTGCAGGAAATCGAGGCGGCGCCCGATGATGCGGTGAACCGGGCGCGGGTGTTCATGGCGGGCATCCGCGCGGCAATGGATCGCGACATCAAGGGGGCGGCCGCATGAGCTGGCTGCAGAAACTGTTGCCGCCGCGGATCAAGCGCGAGGCCGGCAGCGTCAAAAAAGCGGTGCCCGAAGGCTTGTGGAGCAAATGCGACTCTTGCGAGGCCGTGCTCTACCGCACCGACCTTGAGAAAAACCTGTTTGTCTGTCCCAAGTGCAACCACCATAACCGCATTTCCGCCCGCGAACGCCTGGACTGGCTGCTCGACATGGAGGGGCGCTACGAAATCGGCGCCGAGGTGCTGCCGGTGGACAGCCTGAAGTTCCGTGACAGCAAACGTTATGTCGACCGCCTGGCGGATGCGCGCAATGACACCAGCGAGGAAGACGCGCTGGTGGTGATGCAGGGGGCGATTCGCGACATCCAGGTTGTTGCCGCGGCCTTCGAATTCGGTTTCCTCGGCGGTTCGATGGGCTCCGTGGTTGGCGAGCGTTTTGTCCGCGGCGTGCAGGTCTGCGTGGAGCAGCGGCTGCCGTTCATCTGTTTCACGGCGACCGGCGGCGCACGCATGCAGGAAGGCCTGTTTTCGCTGATGCAGATGGCCAAGACCTGCGCGGCGCTGACGCGGCTGGGTGATGACCGGCTGCCCTTCATTTCGGTGCTGACCGATCCGACGATGGGCGGGGTATCGGCCAGTTTTGCGATGATCGGTGATGTCGTCATCGCCGAGCCGAACGCGCTGATCGGCTTCGCCGGGCCGCGGGTGATCGAGCAGACCGTGCGTGAAACGCTGCCCGAAGGTTTCCAGCGCTCCGAGTTCCTGATGCAGAAGGGCGCGCTGGACATGATCGTCGACCGCCGCCAGATGCGCGACACGCTGGCGCGGCTGCTGGCGCTGATGCTGAAACTGCCGGCGCCGTCTTCGTCCTGACGTTTCCGGATCTGACGCCACGGGCCTGATCCCCTATGGCCTGCAACCGATGAACTTACCCGCAACGCTGGCTGGCTGGCTGGAATACATCGAACGCCAGCACCCGCAGTCGATCGCCATGGGCCTGGACCGGGTCAATGTCGTGTGTGATGCGCTCGCACTCAAACCCGCATTTCCGCTGGTCACCGTCGGCGGCACCAATGGCAAGGGTTCGGCCTGCATGATGCTGGAGGCGATCCTCGGCCATGCCGGTTACCGTGTCGGCACCTACACCTCTCCCCACCTGCTGCGTTACAACGAGCGGGTGCGCATCGGCGGCCGTGAAGCCGGCGATGCCGAGCTGGTGCGTGCCTTTGCCGCAGTGGAGCAGGCCCGTGCCGCCTGCAAGGTGCCGCTGACCTATTTTGAATTCGGCACACTGGCGGCGGTCTGGCTGTTCTGTGATGTGGGGGTGGATGCGGCGATCCTCGAGGTCGGGCTGGGCGGACGCCTCGATGCCGTCAATGCCTTTGATGCCGATGTGGCGATGCTGATGAGCGTCGGCCTCGACCACATGGATTACCTGGGAGATACGCGCGAGGCCATCGGCAGTGAAAAAGCGCATATTTTCCGCGCAGGACGCCCGGCGATCTGCGCGGACCGCGAGCCGCCGCAAACCGTGGCTGCGCATGCCGCGCGGGTCGGCGCACAATTGCTGCAGCTGGGGCGGGATTTCGACTGTGAGGCCCTGCCGCCGCTGCAGTGGCGCTACCGCGGTCCCGGCGGTGACCGCCACGGCCTGCCGATGCCCGCGCTGCGGGGCGCGATCCAGATGGCCAATGCCAGTGCCTGCATCGCTGCGCTGGATGCCTTGCGCGGGCGCCTGCCGGTCACCGCGGGCGACATCCGCGGCGGGCTGGTGCGGGTCGAGAACCCCGGACGTTTCCAGGTCCTGCCCGGACGGCCGGCGGTGATCCTCGACGTTGCGCACAATCCGCAGGCTGCGGCGGTGCTGGCGGCCAATCTTGCGCAGATGACCGGTTATCGCGAAACCTTCGCGGTGTTTGCAATGCTCAATGACAAGGATGTGGCCGGCGTCGTGCGCACGCTGCGCGGCCATGTCGACCACTGGCTGATTGCGCCGCTGGAAGGGCCGCGCGGCCTGCCGATGGCGGCGCTGGAGCACCATCTGCGCGACGCCGGCGTAACCGCGCCGGTAACGCCGTGCACAAACATCACCGAAGCCTGTGTTCGCGCGTATCAGATGGCAGGAGATGGTGATAGAATTTTGGCCTTCGGATCGTTCCTGGTCGTCGCTGCTGCATTGACTGCGGATCGTATGCAGCGGAAATCTTGAAAATTGTTTAAAAACAACAGGTTACTTCGTTTTTGGCGTATCGGAAATGGCGAAAAACGTTAGCGACGAAGAACTCCAGCTGAAGAAGCGTGCACGCCGCCGCCTGGTGGGGGCGATTGTGCTGGTGACTGCGGTTGCCGTGGTGCTGCCGATGATCCTCGACTCGGAGCCCAAACCTGCCAACCAGAACATCAGCATCCAGATTCCTTCGCCTGACGCAGGCGTGCTGGCGACCAAGCCTGCGCCACTGAAGCCGGCGGCAGCGCCTGAAGCGGCTGCCACACCAGAGCCGGTGCCGGTGCCGCCATCCAAAGTCGAGGCGAAAGCGGAAACCAGGCCAGAGGTCAAGGCGGAAACCAAAGCAGAAACCAAACCGGAAACGAAGGCGGTCAGCAAAACCGAACCCAAAGCCGAGGTCAGGACGGAGGCCAAGGCTGAACCCAAGGCTGAACCCAAGGCTGAACCCAAGGCTGAACCCAAGGCTGAACCCAAGGCCGAGCCAGTTGCTGCTGCACCGAAGGCTGAGACAACGGCCAAGGCCAAGGATGCCGGCAAGGAAAAAGCCAAAGCGCCGGCTGCCGGCGGCTTCGTGGTCCAGGTTGCTGCCCTGTCGGATGCGGCAAAGGCCAGGGAGCTGCAGGCGAAAATGGCCGGTGGCGGACTCAAGGCTTATACCGAAGTGGTGCAGACGGCCAAAGGCCCGGTGACCCGGGTGCGTGCCGGCCCGTATGCCAGCCGTGAAGCGGCCGAGAAGGCGCGCCTGGCCTTGCAGCGTCTGCAGCTCGACGGCAAGGTGGTACCCAGGTAAGTGATGACCCTGCTTGACCATGCCGTTATCGCGATCATCGGATTTTCGGTTCTGCTCAGCGTCATCCGCGGGCTGGTGAGGGAGGTGCTGGCACTGGCGGCATGGGCGATTGCATTCGTGGTGGCCTGGCTGTTCGGCGGGCAACTGGCAGGGCTGATGCCGGCGGAAATCCCCGGCGACGAATTGCGCTGGCTGGCCGGGTTTGCGGCACTGTTTTTTGTGGTGCTGCTGGTGATGAGCTTGGTGGCGATTGCGGTTTCGCAGCTGGTGAAGAGCGCGGGCCTGAGTGTCGAGGATCGCCTGCTGGGTGCGGTGTTCGGTGTATTGCGTGGGGTGGTGGTGGTGATGATTCTGGTGCTGATGGCGGGGGCGACGTCGCTGCCCCGGCAGCCGGTGTGGCGCGATGCAGCGCTGCGGCCGGTGCTGGAGCGGGCGGCGTTGGTGATCCGGGACTGGTTGCCGCCGGCAGTCGGTCAACATATCAAGTTTGGTTGAGGAAACGCCATGTGCGGAATCGTCGGAGTAGTTTCCCGTAACCCGGTCAACCAGCTGCTGTATGACGGCCTGCTGGTCCTGCAGCACCGCGGGCAGGATGCCGCCGGCATCGTCACTGCCGATGGCTCGAGTTTCCACATGCACAAGGGCGGCGGCATGGTGCGTGATGTCTTCCGCACCCGCAACATGCGCAGTCTCGCCGGCCATGCCGGCATCGGGCACACCCGTTATCCGACGGCGGGATCGGCATGGTCTGCTGCGGAATCCCAGCCCTTCTACGTGAATTCGCCGTTCGGCATCGTGCTCGGCCACAACGGCAACCTGACCAATTCCGAGCAGCTGAAAAACGACCTGTTCCGGCTCGACCTGCGCCACGTCAACACCGAATCGGATTCGGAAGTGCTGCTGAACGTGCTGGCGCACGAACTGGCCGCGAACGCGACCAACTACAAGCTGGATCCGGCGACCATATTCGCCGCAGTGTCCGGCGTGCACCGGCGCTGTCGCGGCGCCTATGCGGTGGTGGCGATGATTGCCGGCTACGGCCTGCTTGCGTTCCGCGACCCTTACGGCATCCGTCCGCTGGTGTTCGGCAAGGCCGAGACGCCGAATGGCCGCGAATACCTGGTGGCCTCGGAAAGCGTCGCCCTCGACGGCCTCGGTTTCAAGCTGGTGCGTGACGTGGCGCCGGGCGAGGCGATATTCATCGACCTCGACGGCAATTTCCACAGCCTGCAGTGCGCGACCAACCCGACGCTGAATCCCTGCTTGTTCGAATTCGTCTACCTGGCGCGCCCGGACTCGGTGATCGACGGCATTTCGGTCTACGAAACCCGCCTGCGCATGGGCGAGAGCCTGGGCCGCAAGATTGCGAAGGATTTTTCCGGCCTCGACATCGACGTGGTGATCCCGATTCCGGATTCGAGCCGGCCGGCGGCGATGCAGCTGTCGAAGCAGCTCAACCTGTCGTACCGCGAAGGTTTCATCAAGAACCGCTACATCGGCCGCACCTTCATCATGCCCGGCCAGGCCATCCGCAAAAAATCAGTGCGCCAGAAACTCAATGCCATCGGCATGGAATTTCGCGGCAAAAACGTGCTGCTGGTCGATGACTCCATCGTTCGCGGCACCACCAGCCGCGAGATCGTGCAGATGGCGCGCGACTCCGGCGCGCGCAAGGTCTATTTCGCCTCGGCGGCGCCGCCCGTGCGTTATGCCAATGTCTACGGCATCGACATGCCGACGCGCGACGAGCTGATCGCCAGCGGCCGCACCGACGAGGAGATCGCCCGCGAAATCGGCTGTGATGCGCTGATTTACCAGGATCTCGAGGCGCTGATTGATGATGTGCGCAGTGTCAATCCGGCGGTGACCAGCTTCGAAGCTTCGTGTTTCAGCGGCGAGTACATCACCGGTGACGTGACCCAGGATTACCTGGATGGCGTGGAGGCACAGCGCCGCGACGGCGCCAAGGCCGCCGCCGACAGCGCCATCACCCAGCTCGACCTCGGCCTCGAGCTCGTCGACTGAACGGAGGCCCGCTGCCCGATGTATCAGGTGACGGCGTTCCGCGAAGAGCGCACGGACGTGATGCATGCGCTGATCCGCGCCCACCCGCTGGCAACGCTGGTGAGCACGGCCGGCGGTGAACTCGAAGCCAACCACCTGCCGCTGCTGATCGATCCCGCCCCTGCGCCTCTCGGCACCCTGCGCGGCCATGTCGCCCGCGCCAATCCCCTGTGGCGCCAGCCGCAGGGCAGCGAGGTGCTGGTGGTATTCCAGGGGCCACAGGCTTATGTCACGCCGTCCTGGTATCCGTCCAAGCAGGAGCACGGCAAGGTGGTGCCGACCTGGAACTATGCCGTGGTCCATGTCCGCGGCCGCCTGGTCGTGCGTGATGACCGGGAATGGTTGCGTGACCTGGTATCGCGGCTGACCGACAGCCATGAATCCGCAAGGCCCTTGCCCTGGGGCATCGCTGACGCGCCCGGGGATTACATCGAGCGCATGCTCGAAGCCATCGTCGGCATCGAAATCCCGGTGGCCCGCATCGAAGGCAAGTGGAAGGTCAGCCAGAACCGGCAGCCGGCGGATCGCGCGGGCGTGGCGGCGGGGCTGCGCGCCGGCGGTGATGCCGTGGCACAGGCCATGGCTGATCTGGTCGCGGAAGGGGCGGCCGGCAAGCGCCCGGTTTGACGCGGGCGGCGGGCCTGCGGTAGTCTTCTGTTGCGCCGATTTGAAGAACAGCTTGCGGGCGCGTTAAAAATGCCGCTAAAGCGACGGAAGAACCCGGTCCGCGCTAGCTGGCCGGGTTTTTTTATTTGACGGAGCAAGACCATGAAAAACGGCTTTACGACAAAGATACTGCATTCCGACCTGGAGTCCCCGATTGAGCATTTTTCGGTGCTCAAGCCGATGCATACGGCGGTGGCCTTCGGTTATCCGGATGCGCGCGACCTGGTCAAGGTGTTCAAGGGCGAAATGGCCGGCTACGCCTACGGCCGGCAGGGCAACCCCACGACTGCGGCGCTGGAATCGAAAATCAGCAAGATGGAGGACGGCATCGCGACAGCCTGTTTTGCGACGGGCATGGCGGCGATTGCCTCGGCCTTCATCGCGTTGCTGCGCGGCGGCGACCATGTGGTGTCGAGTTCCTTCCTGTTCGGCAACACCAACAGCCTGTTCGGGACCCTGGGGCAGTTCGACTGCGACATCAGTTATGTCGATGCCACCCGTGTCGAAAACGTGGAGAAGGCGCTGCGGCCCAATACCAAAATGGTGTTTGTCGAAACCATCGCCAACCCGCGCACCCAGGTTGCCGACCTGGCGCGCATCGGCGAGCTGTGTGCGCGCCGCGGGATCATCTATTTTGTCGACAATACGATGACCTCGCCCTGGCTGTTCCGGCCGAAACAGGTCAAGGCCAGCCTGGTGATCAATTCGCTGACCAAGTACATCGGCGGCCATGGCAATGCGCTGGGCGGTGCGGTGACCGATACCGGGCTGTTCGACTGGAAGTCATTCCCGAACATCTATGACAACTACAAAACGGCCAATCCGGCGAACTGGGGCATCCTGCAGATCCGCAAGAAGGGACTGCGCGATGTCGGCGCCACGCTGGCTGCCGAAGCGGCGCACCGGCTGGCGATGGGCGCCGAGACGCTGGCGCTGCGCATGGAGCGGGCATCAGCCAATTGCCTGCAGCTGGCGCGCTTTCTCGCCCAACATCCCGGGGTCACCAGAGTCTATTACCCCGGGCTCGAAGACCATCCCCAGCACCAGCTGGCCGGCGAATTGTTCAGGACTTACGGCGCCCTGATGAGCATCGAGCTCGCTGACAACATCGACTGCCTCGATTTCCTCAATCGCCTGCGGCTGGTGATCTCTTCCAGCCACCTCGGCGACAACCGGACGCTGGCGATCCCGGTCGCGCAGACGATCTACTGGGAGATGGGGGCGGCGCGGCGCGCCGAGATGGGCATTGCGGACTCGCTGATCCGGCTGTCGGTCGGCATTGAGGACATCGAGGACCTGATCGCGGACTTCAGCCAGGCGCTACAGTAGGATCGCGGCGCAGCCTTCGGCATCCACGCGCAGGTAACCGCCGCGCTGGTACCAGTCGTTGAGCACCCAGCGCTCGCAGTCATGCCCGTCGAGTTGGTGGATGTGCCTTGCCGGGCGGTGGGTGTGGCCGTGGATCAGCCGCGGATAACCGTGGCGCCGCAGCAGTTCATCCACCGCGGCTGGTGTCACGTCCATGATGGTTTCCGATTTCTGCTGTTTGCTGGCTTCGCTCTGCGCACGCATGCCGAGCATCTGCTCGCGTCGCGCTGCCAGTGGCTGGGCGAGGAAACGGGCCTGGTTGCCGGGGTCGCGGGCGTAGGCGCGGAAACGCTGATAGTCGGCGTCGCCGGTGCACAGGGCATCACCGTGGGTCAGCAGCGTCGGGGTGCCGTGGAGGTCCGCCAGCAGCGGATCGTCAAGCAGGGTCGCGCCGCAGCGCGCGGCAAACGCGCCGGCCATCAGCACGTCACGGTTGCCCTGCATCAGGAAGACGCGGGTGCCGCGGGCGGCGAGGCTGGCCAGCGCCGCAGCGGTCTGCATGCCCAGCGCATCGTTGTCGTCGTCACCGGCCCAGTATTCGAACAGGTCGCCGAGGACGTACAGCGCCGCGGCCTGCGGCGCAATATCCGTGGTGAAAGCCTGGAACTGCGCCGTGATCTGCGGCCGTTCGGCCGCCAGATGCAGGTCGGAGATGAAAAGGCTGTGCATGAAGTGCGGGGCGGGGCGCCCCGCGCAATCAGACGACTTCGGCTTTTTCGATGATCACGTCTTCGACCGGCACGTCCTGGTGCATGCCCTTGCTGCCGGTCTTGACCTTGCGGATCCGGTCGACGACGTCGGTGCCGTCAACGACCTTGCCGAACACGCAGTAACCCCAGCCCTGGGGTGTCGGTGCCGTGTGGTTCAGGAAGTCGTTGTCGCCGACATTGATGAAAAACTGCGCGCTCGCCGAATGCGGCGCCGAGGTGCGCGCCATGGCGATGGTGTAGAGGTCGTTCTTGAGGCCGTTGTTGGCTTCGTTCTGCACCGGCTCGCGGGTCGTTTTCTGTTTCATGCCCGGCTCGAAACCGCCGCCCTGGATCATGAAGCCGTCGATGACGCGGTGGAAAATGGTGTTGGTGTAGTGGCCGTCCTCGACATACTTGATGAAGTTGGCGACGGTGTCCGGGGCCTTGGCGGCATCCAGTTCGATGGCAATGACGCCGTGGTTGGTGTGCAGCTTGATCATGGGGATTCCTCGGGAGGTTTATTTGGCTTTTGCCGGCTTCGCGACGGGTTCTTCGAGCAGGCGCGCCTGCTCGATGACGATGTGCTGGCGCGGCACGTTCTGGTGCGGGCCGACGGTTGCGGTCGGGATCTGCAGCATTTTCTGCACGACTTCCATGCCCGAGGTGACGCGGCCGAACACCGTGTAACCATAACCCTTGTCATCGGGCGACTTGAAGTCGAGGAAATCGTTTTCCGAGACGTTGATGAAAAACTGCGCCGTTGCCGAATGCGGGTCCGCGGTGCGCGCCATGGCCACGGTGCCGACGGCATTGCGCAGGCCGTTGCCGGCTTCGTTGCGGATCGCCGGGCGCGTGGTTTTCTGCTGGAAGTTGCGGGTGAAGCCGCCGCCCTGGGCCATGAAGCCGGGAATCACGCGGTGGAATATCGTACCTTCGTAAAAACCGTCCTTCACGTACTGCAGGAAGTTCTCCACGGTTTTCGGCGCGTTCTCCGGGTAGAGCTCGATGACGACGCTGCCCAGCGTGGTTTTCAGCTCGACTTTCGGATTGGCGGCAAGGGCTGCGGGGGCGAGCAGCAGGGCGCACAGGAAGATCAGCCAGCGTTTCATTATTTATCCAATAAAAACAATAGGTTATTAATATCCTGAGGGGCAGTCAGGCGGCTCCTTCGTGGACGATCCGCCAGTGGCCGTTTTCGCGCTGCCAGTACTGGCGCTTGCGCATCTTGTTGCTGATGTTGCTGCTGGCGTAGTCCTGCTCGAAGGTCACCACGGCGAGGTTTTCGTGGCCGGGATAGAGGAACATGCTGACGCCGTCGACCTTGACCTTGATCCACGATTTGCCGGCATTGACGCTGCGTTTCTGCTGCGCCCAGGACGACAGGTTCTGCTTGCCCGAGGCGAATTCGGCCGAGTAGTGGCGCAGGTATTTGTCGGTATCCCGGCTTTCCCAGTCGCGGCGCCAATCCTCGATCGATTGCTGCAGCGTGCTGCGCGCGGTTTTGGCGGCGCCGGCCTCCACCCACTCGACGTCCTGGGCAATGATCACCGGGGTCAGGCCGACCTGCACGTGTTTGGAGATCGCAAGCAGGTCTTCATTGGTCAGCGCGACGCAGCCGTCGCTGGCGCGCGGCGGCCGGCTGTAGGTGTCGAAGGGCACGCCGTGCAGCCAGATGCCGTGGCCGTCGCGGCCGCGGCGGCGGTCCCATTCATTGGGATAGTTGATCGGGAACGCGCCGTCGCCGTAGAGCGCGCTTTGCGTGCCGTAGGTTTTGCTGAGCTGCTCGCGGGGCAGGTTGCTGGTGACGTGGTAAACCCCCAGCGGCGTTTTTTTGTCGCCTTCGCGGAGCTTCTCGCTGCCGTTGCGGCCGATGGTGGTGTAGTAGTCGGCGATGTAACGCGGGGTGCCGTTGTTGTTTTCGAATACATACAGCGTGTATTTCGAGGTGTCGACGACGAAGGCGTATTTCTGCGCCGGGTCCAGCTGCAGCAGCGCGCGCGGCACCCGGTCCACCGGGCGTTCCTGGTTGTGGCGGATTAGCCGCGCCCGCGCTTCATCGCGCAGGTCGGCGATGCGTTCCGCCGGGGCTTCAGACGCGCTGCCAATGCTGCTGATCGGGCGCACGCGCGCCATCAGCAGGTCACCCTTGATCAGGTGGGCCAGGCGGAAATTCGGATACTGCTGCAGGACTTTTTCGATTTCCGCCAGCGCGATGTCGAACTGCGAGCTGGCAATCGCCATCAGCGTCTGCGCAAGCAGGGCTTCGGCGGCATGGGCGACGTTGCCGTTGCCGAGCAGGCCGCCCCCCGAGGACAGCGGGCGGTTGCCGAGGGCGAGGGTGGTGGAGGAAGGAGTCAGCGCGGTGGCGGTGATGGCCGCCATCAGCGCACAGGCCAGCAGCGGGCGTTTCATCCGCCGACGAGTTCTTCCTGGATCAGCCATTGGTTACCGGACTTCACCATGATCAGTGTTTTGTTGGCGGAGGCCTTGAAGCTGTTGGAGCGGTAGTGCTGGCGGAAGGTCACGGTGGCGCGGTTGGCGTCGTTGAAAGTGACTTTCGCCGCTTCGACGCGGACTTCGATCTTGCGCGGCTTGGCGATCCTCAGCTTGCGTTCGTTTTCCCAGGCCTTGCGCGGCTCGCCGTCCGGGGTCTTGAAGCCGGGGGCGTAACGCGCCAGGTAGCCGTCCACGTCGTTGCCGGCCCAGGCGGCAGCCCAGCTTTCGACGGCCTTGAGCACGGCTTCGGGATTGCTGCCGGAGGGTGCAATCTTGACCGGCTCACGGGCAGGTTCCTTCGCCGGCTCTTTCGCCGGTTCCTTGGCGGCGACCACCGGCGGTTTGGGCGCTGCCGGCGTGGCAGCAACCGGCGGCGCCGCAGGGGTGGCCGGTTTGCTGCCTGCAACCGGCGCTGCCGGGACCGGTTTGACCGACGGTTCAGTGCGGGCGGCTACCTTGGGCGGACGCTGGCCGCTGCTGAACAGGTCCTTGATCAGGTTGAGCTTGGTCTGTGCGGCCTGGTTGCCCTTGTCGAGCTGCAGCGCCTTGTCATAAGCCTGGCTGGCCATCTTGGCGTAGATGTCGCCCAGGTTTTCGTGGGCGGTGGCGTAGCTGGGATGGGTGCGGATCGCCATTTCCAGCGCCGAGCGGGCCTTGTCATACTGGCCCTGGGAGGCGTAGAGCACGGCGAGGTTGTTGTACGGCTCCGGCAGCTCCGGATAGTCCTGGGTCAGCTCGGTGAACACGCGGATCGCTTCGTTCGGCTTGTTCTGCTCGGTGAGCAGGATGCCGCGCAGGAAACGGCCGCGTGCATCCTTGGGGCGGGTCTTCAGGTACTGCTCGACGCGTTCGAGTGCACGGTCGGTCTGGCCCTGTTTCAGCAGCTGCTGCGCTTCCTGCAGCTCGTCATTCTGCGCCGGGACCGGGGCGGCAAGCCCCATGCATACTGCGATTGCCGCGAGTTGTGCAGCGGCTGATTTGAAAGTCATCGTGCTATGATTCCAGTGATCGTTGAGTGGACAGTGCCCATTGTTGGTGCCGCGAAAGCCGCCGGTTTTCCGATGCTGTGCCTGCAGACCGCTTCCATACATTAGTCCTTGAATTTTCGGGATTTTACCAAGAACAACCGCTAATTCAAATTTCTCTTTGCGCGGGGTTGACGGCTCCGCGACCCAATTCCAGAACAAGGTGGCTGCCCGGCCGCGGATCCGCGGTTCAAGGGGGCGCCCGACAGCCCAAAAATGCTCAAAATCTACAACACCCTGGCCCGGGACAAGCAGGAATTTACCCCCATCGAGCCCGGCAAGGTCCGGATGTACGTCTGCGGCATGACGGTGTATGACTTCTGCCACCTCGGCCATGCCCGGGTGATGGTGATTTTTGACGTGGTCCAGCGCTGGCTGCGCAGTTCGGGTTATGACGTCACCTATGTGCGCAACATTACCGACATCGATGACAAGATCATCAAGCGCGCGCAGGAAAACGGCGAAACCATGACGACGCTCACCGAACGCTTCATCCGCGCGATGGACGAGGATTCGGCGGCCCTGGGCGTGCAAAGGCCGGATGCCGAACCGCGGGCCACCGAATACGTGCAGGGCATGCTCGACATGATCGGCCTGTTGCAGGGCCGGGGTTACGCCTACCAGGCCGCCGACGGCGACGTGAACTACGCGGTACGCAAATTTGACGGCTACGGCAAACTGTCCGGCAAGTCGCTGGAGGACCTGCGCGCCGGCGAACGCGTCGCGGTGGATGCGGCCAAGCAGGATCCGCTGGATTTTGTGCTGTGGAAACGCGCCAAGTCCGGCGAGCCGGCCTGGGAGTCCCCCTGGGGGCCGGGGCGCCCGGG
>JALHND010000054.1:9868-19367 GCA_022843705.1 Burkholderiales bacterium | reverse complement strand
CAGCGCAAACTGATGAACACGACGATGCAGACGCTGGGCCGCGTCGCCATCATCGGCGGCAGCGTGCTGGTCGCGGTGATCAACCTCTACGTGTTCAGCGGCGTGCAGGCGCTGTCCGAGGCGGAGAAAGTCGCAATCTACCGCCGGATCTACCTGATGGCCCTGTGCATCCCCGCCATCTCGGTGGCCGGCGTGCTGTCGGCGATGTGGCTGCAGCGTCGCGAAGCGCGGCGGCTGCGCGCACAGGGCCGCAGCGGCGCTGAAATCGACGCCCTGCTCAGCGGCCGCAGCGAAACCACTCAGCCGAACTGGTGGATCCTCGGCGGCAGCGCCGCCTTCGTCGCCTTCACGCTGGGCATGGGTTTCAGCAAGCTGCCGTACAAACAGGAAATCATCTTCGCCGGCTCCTTCGGCATCATCAGCTTCCTGCTGCTGCGCCTGTTCCGAGAACTGGAGCCCGACATCCGCGCGACCATGCTCGGCACGGTGATCGTCATTTTCGTGTTCCGCGCGATCCCCGGCCCCGGCGAAGGCATCACCTGGTGGTTCATCGACGAACTGAAATTCGACCAGCACTTCATCGCCATCCTGTCGCTGATCGGCTCGGTGCTGACGCTGGCCGGCATGTTCATTTTCCGCCGCTTCATGGCCGACCACTCGATTGCCTATGTCGTCGGCGCGCTGACGCTGCTTGGCGGCCTGCTGTCGCTGCCCTATGTCGGCATGTACTTTGGCCTGCACCAGTGGACGGCAGCGATGACCGGCGGCGTGGTTGATGCCCGTTTCATCGCGCTGGTCAACACCGCGCTGGAGTCGCCGCTGGGCCAGATCGCGATGATCCCGATGCTCGCCTGGATCGCCAACTCGGCACCCGCGCACCTGAAAGCCACCTACTTCGCGGTGATGGCCTCCTTCACCAACCTCGCGCTGTCGGCCTCGGCGCTGGGCACCAAGTACCTCAACCAGATCTATATCGTGTCGCGCGAGGTGAAAGACAAGTCCGGCGCGGTCACCGTGCCCGCCGACTACAGCCAGCTCGGTGAACTCCTGATCGTGCAGTTGATCATAGCGGTGGGCCTGCCCTTTGCCGCAATTGCCCTGATCCGCATGCTGCGGATGCGCAGTGCCTGAACCCGGACACGACCACATGGACCTGCGCGAACTGCCCAGCACCGACTCCGGCACCACGGACCTCGTCCTGCGGGCCGTGGCTTTCGCCGCGCACAAGCACCGCGACCAGCGGCGCAAGGACAAGGAAGCCTCGCCCTACATCAACCACCCGATCGAACTCGCGCATGTGTTGTGGGACGAGGGCGAGGTGCGTGACCCGCTGGTGATCGCCGCCGCCCTGCTCCATGACACACTGGAGGACACCGAGACCTCCTGGCAGGAGCTGCGCGGCGAATTCGGCGAGGAGATCGCCGACATCGTGCTTGAAGTCACCGACACGCAGTGGATCAAGAAGGAGCTGCGCAAGCGCCTGCAGGTGGCAAAAGCCCGGCACTCCAGCGAGCGCGCGCGCCTGGTCAAGCTCGCCGACAAGATCTGCAACGTGCGCGACCTCGGCACCCGCGCGCCCGCCGGCTGGTCGCTGGAACGCAAGCGCCAGTATTTCGACTGGGCGAAGGAAGTCGTCGACCGCCTGCGCGGCACCCACCCCGAGCTGGAACGGCGGTTCGACGAAGTCTACGCCTTGAAACCCTGAAAACCGGTAAGTGGTAATTGGTGACTGGTAAGTGGCAAAATCACCTGCCACACACCAATCACCAGTCACCAATTACCCGAATGAAAATCACCCACGCCAGCACCACCCTCGCCTCCCTGCCCCACGATGAACCGCTCGCCGACGGCCCGACCACGCCGGGTTCGAAGAACTTCGTTGCCCTCAAACTCGGCACCGACCAGGGCGTCGAGGGCATCGGCTTCACCTTTTTCGGCGGCTCGCTCGACAAGGCGCTGCTCTCCGCGGTGCAGTCGCTGGCCGACCTGGCCATCGGCGAAGACCCGCGCTGCATCGAGCGGATCGTTGGCAAGCTGATGGCCTCCTCGCCGGGCGGCCCCGGCGGCATCCTGACGCTGGCGCTGTCGGCGGTCGACATCGCGCTGTGGGACATCAAGGGCAAGCTCTGCAACCAGCCGGTGGCGACCCTCGCCGGCGGCCATCGCAACCGCGTGAACACCTATGCCAGCGGCGCGCTGATGCGCCATTTCCCGCTGGACCACGTGGTCAGGGCCGCAGCCCTGCTGAAATCGCGCGGCTTCAGGCAGATGAAAACCCAGCTCGCGCTGCCCGGTGACACCAACCCGGTGAAGGAAGTCGAGCGCATCCGCCTGATCCGCGAGGCCATCGGTTACGAGACCGACCTGATGTGCGACATCAACCAGCGCTGGGACGTGCGCCAGGCCATCTCGATCGGCCGGGAGGTCGACGCCTACCGTCTGTTCTGGCTGGAAGACGTCACCACCTGCGACGACTACGACGGCCTCGCCGCGGTGACCCGCGCGCTCGACACCCCGGTGGCCGGCGGCGAATACGTCTACGGCATCCAGCCCTTCAGGCAGATGCTCGAGGCGCGTTCGGTCGACATCGTGATGATCGATGTGCTGCGCGCCGGCGGCATCACGCAGTGGCTGAAGATTGCCGGCATGGCCGAGGCCTTCAACCTGCCGGTGGTCAGCCACCTCGCGCCGGAAATCCACGTCCACCTGGTCTCCGCGGTGCCCAATGGCCTCACCGTCGAGTACATGCCCTGGTCGTCGCGGCTGTTCAGGGAGGTGGTGCAGCCGAAGGACGGACAGCTGACGGTGCCGCAGAAACCGGGGCTGGGCCTTGAATTCGACCCGAAAGTGGTCAAGTTCGGCTGAACATCACTTCAGCGGCGGCAAAACAAAAGGGGCGGAATGATCCGCCCCTTTTGTTTCACAACAATCAGCCAGCGGCTTACTGAACCTTGATGCCGGCGCGTTTCACCACATCCGCCCACTTCTTCATGTCATCGAGCATGAACTGGCGGAACTCCTCGGGCGAGTTGGTCACCGCCTCGGAGCCGTTGGCCTCGGCCACCTTGCTGAATTCAGCCGACTTCACGTAACCCGAAATCTCGGCATGGATCTTGGCCAGCAGCGGCTTCGGCAGCTTGGCCGGAGCGGTTACACCATACCAGCCCACCACCGAGAAGCCGGGCAGCACTTCCGCCATCGCCGGAACGTCCGGCGCGGCCTTGATCCGCTGCGGGCCGCTCACCGCAATCGCGCGCAGCTTGCCGGAGCGCACCTGTGCAAAGGCGCCGGTCAGCCCCATGAAGTTGTAGTGATATTCGCCGCTGAGCAGACCCACGATCGCCGGACCCGTACCCTTGTAGGGAATGTGCTGACCCTTGGTGCCGGTCATCAGCTTGTAGAGTTCACCGGCAAGATGACCGCCGCTGCCAATGCCGGCGGAACCGAAGTTGATCGCGTCCTTGGTGGTCTTGGTCCACTGCACAAAATCCTTGGCGTTCTTTGCGGGATGCGAGGGATTGACGACCAGCAGCAATCCGCCCGCGGTCATCTGCGTGATCGCCGTGAAATCGTTCACCGCATGGTAGGGCAGCTTGGAGATCAGCGCCGCATTCACCGTGTGCTGGTGGTAGGGAATGAACAGCGTGTAGCCGTCAGGCGCCGCTTCCTTGACGATCTGCGCACCGTTGACACCGGAAGCACTGCCGCGGTTGTCGACGATGGCCTGCTGGTTCCAGGCTTTCGACAGGTGATTGGCCAGCAGACGTGCCAGGAAATCGGTGGTGCCGCCGGGAGCCGCCGGTGTGACGATGCGCACGGGGCGGTTGGGATAGTCGTTGACGTTCTGCGCGGCGACCGGGAATGCAAGACCGATCGCAGCCAGCAGCAACGGCAGTTTGGTGACGGATTTGAATTTGGATGACAGCATTATTCCTCCTGTAGTTTTATATTGCAGCACCCCGGAGGATACCGCAGTGCGGACTGCATTGCACCCCTGGATCAGGAGGCAAAACACACGGCATGGCATGCCGCCATGTTTTGTAGAGACAGCACAAAACCCCTTCGGGTTCCGCGCGGCCTCGCGAATGTCCGCCGCCATCCATGGCAGGCGCTCGGGTAGAATCCCGGCTGCAACGGCCCCGCGCGACAACTCTGCAGGGCCGTATCCATTTCCGGCACCGTCCGCATGATCCAGTTCCGCAACCTGACCCTCGCCCGCGGCGCCCGCGAACTCGTCGCTGATGCGAGCCTGCAGATCCATGCCGGCTGGCGCATCGGCCTCACCGGCGCCAACGGCAGCGGCAAGTCGAGCCTGTTCGCGCTGCTGCGCGGCGAACTGGCGCCCGAACGCGGCGACTGCGGAATTCCCGCGGCCTGGCGAATTGCCTCGGTGTCGCAGGAAACACCGGCACTGGACATCCCCGCGATCGAATGCGTGCTCGATGGCGACACCGAACTGCGCGCGATCGAGGGCGCGCTCGCCGATGCCGAAAACGCGCATGCCGGCGAACGCATCGCCGAACTGCATGCCCGCATGCAGGACATTGGCGGCTGGAGCGCGCGTGCGCGTGCCGCGGCGCTGCTCTCCGGCCTCGGCTTCAGCGATGCCGACTTCAGCCGCCCGGTGCGCGAATTCTCCGGCGGCTGGCGCATGCGCCTGAACCTGGCACAGGCACTGGTCTCCCGCGCCGACCTGCTGCTGCTCGACGAACCGACCAACCACCTCGACCTCGACGCCGTGGTCTGGCTCGAACAATGGCTGTCGGATTACCGCGGCACGCTGCTGGTGGTGTCGCATGACCGCGACTTCCTCGACGGCTGCGTGACCCACATTGCGCACATCCAGTCGGCGAAACTGACGCTCTACACCGGCAACTACTCGGCCTTCGAGGATGCACGCGCCGCACAGCTCGCCGCACAGCAGGCGAATTTCGAAAAACAGGCGCGGGTGATTGCCCACATGGAATCCTTCGTCGCCCGCTTCCGCGCCCAGGCGACCAAGGCAAAACAGGCGCAGAGCCGGCTGAAGGCGCTGGCGCGGATGGAACGCATCGCCGCGGCGCACGTCGATGCGCCCTTCGATTTCCATTTTCCGCAACCCGCAAGGTCGCCCGACACCCTGCTCGCGCTCGACCGGGTGTCCGTGCAGTACGGTGAGCGCCGCGTGCTCGACGGCGTGGAGCTGGTGCTGCGCCCCGGCTCGCGCATCGGCCTGCTCGGCCCCAACGGCGCCGGCAAGTCGACGCTGGTCAAGCTGCTGGCCGGCGAACTGCAGCCGGCGGAAGGCCGGCGCAGCGAAGGCCGCGGCCTCGCCATCGGTTATTTCGCCCAGCACCAGCTGGAACAGCTGCGCCCCGCCGAATCACCGCTGCAGCATCTGCTGCGCGAGGAACCGCAGACCCGCGAACAGGAGCTGCGCGACTACCTCGGCGGTTTCGACTTCCGCGGCACGATGGCCGACAGCCCGGTGGCGCCCTTCTCCGGCGGCGAAAAATCGCGGCTGGCGCTGGCGCTGCTGGTGCGGCGCCGCCCCAACCTGCTGCTGCTTGACGAGCCGACCAACCACCTCGACCTCGAAATGCGCCAGGCCCTGACCGCGGCGCTGGCCGAATACGAAGGCAGCCTGGTGCTGGTCTCGCATGACCGCGCACTGCTGCGCACCGTCTGCGATGATTTCCTGCGGGTCTGCGACGGCCGCGTCGAGGCCTTCGACGGCACGGTCGAGGATTACATCGCCTGGCTCGCAGCCCACCGCGCGGCGCAGGCCGCGGCCGGCTCCGCCGCGCCCGCGCAGGACAAAGTCGCGCGGCGCGAGGCGCGCGAATCCGCCGCCGCCGAGCGCCAGCAGAAACTCGCCGCGCGACGGCCGCTGCTGAAGGAAACCGGAACGCTGGAAAAAAACCTCGCGCAATGGCAGCAGGAAAAGCAGGAGATCGACGCCCGGCTTGCAGACCCGGCGTTTTATGCCAATCCCGATCCCGCAGGCCTGCGCGAACTCACGACACGCCAGCAGCAACTGGCGCAGGACATCGACGCCGCCGAGCAGCGCTGGCTCGAAGCGCAGGCTGAACTGGAAGCCCTGGGCGAACCATAATCCGGACCCGCAACCGGCCGGCATCCGCAGGCTTTATCATTGGCCCGATTTTGTTGAACAACCTCCCGGAACGACACCATGAACACCACGACCCAACTCCCCCGCCTCGGCCTGCTCGGCTTCGGCGAAGCCGCCGCCCGCCTGGCAAAGGATTTCAGGCAGGCCGGTTTCACCCAGATCCTCGGTTACAGCCGCAGCGGCGCCAAGGCCCGGCCCGGCGACCTGGTCTGGCAACGTGCCGAGGCCGCCGGCGTCACGCTGACCAAAACCGTCGGCACGCTGGCGCGGAAAACCGACATCATCATCTCGCTGACGCCGGGCAAGTCCGCGGTGCCGGCACTGAAAAAAATCCTCAAGCACCTGCGCCCCGACCATCTCTATATCGATGCCAGCAGCAACTCGGCGAAGGCGATGGAGCAGGCCGCGACGCTGGTCGGCGATGCCGCAAAGTTCGTCGATGCTTCGATCATGGGACCGGTGGACATCATGGGACTGAAAGTACCCTTCGTCGCCAGCGGCAAACATGCCGCGGAATTCCGCGAGCGTATGACGCCCCACGGCATGGTGATCAACGTCGTCGGCAGCAAGCCCGGCGACGCCAGCGCGATGAAACTGATCCGCAGCGTGCTGATGAAGGGGCTGGCGGCAATCCTGCTCGAAACCATGGAAGCGGCGCGCCGCCGCAACATCCTCGACGAGGTGGTCGAGGACTGCTCGGTCACCTTCAACGACATCCCCTTCCAGAAAATCATCAAGCGCTACATCGGCGGCACCGCGGTGCACTGCGAACGGCGCATCCACGAAATGAAGGAATGCCGGGAACTGCTGCATGAGATGGGTTCCGGCGACCGCAGCACCCGCACCACCATCGCAATGCTGCGCGACATGGTGAAAATGGAAATGCCGGCGAAGTTCCGGACCGAGCCCGACAACATCCATCCGGTCATCGATGCGCTGATCGCCGCGCGCGACAAGGCCGGCTGACCCTGCCGCGGATGGCGTATCCTGTGCCGGCATGAGCCCTCCGCACGACCACGGCCACTCTCATCCGCCGGCACACGATCCGCACGGCCATGACCACGCCATGCCCGGCCACGGCCGCGCCTTCGGCATCGGCATCCTGCTCAACGTCGGCTTCGTCATCATCGAAGCCTGGTACGGCTGGGTCACCGGTTCGCTGGCGCTGCTGGCCGACGCCGCGCACAACCTGAGCGATGTCGGCGGCCTGCTGCTGGCCTGGGCGGCTTTCGCCGCGGCGCGACTGAAACCCGACGAACGCCACACCTATGGCTGGCGCCGCGGCTCGATCCTCGCGAGTTTTGCCAATGCCATCATCCTGCTGGTGGCCATGGGCTCGCTGGGCTGGGAGGCCATCCACCGTTTCAGCGAGCCGCATCCGATCGCCGCCGGCACCGTGATCGCCGTCGCCGCGATCGGCGTGTTCATCAACGCAGTGACCGCCTGGCTGTTCATGGCCGGCGGCAAATCCGACCTCAACATCCGCGGCGCCTTCCTGCACATGGCAGCCGACGCGCTGGTGTCCGTCGGCGTGGTCATCGCCGGCCTGCTCTACCTGTGGCAGGGCTGGACCTGGATCGATCCTGCCGCGAGCCTGCTGATCGCCGCGGTGGTCGTCATCGGCACCTGGTCGCTGTTCCGCCAGTCGCTGCACCTGCTGTTTGACGGCGTGCCCGACCACATCGACCTTGCCGCGGTCATGGCCACACTGCAGCAGATCCCGGGCGTGGCCTCGGTGCATGACCTGCATGTCTGGGCGATGAGCACCGCGGAACCGGCGCTGACCGCGCACCTGGTCAGCAACGGGGAACGCGGCAACAACGACATCCTGCAATCGGCGCAGCAGCTGCTGCGCGGACGTTTCGGCATCGAACACGTGACGCTGCAGATTGAAATCGAAGCCTGCGCCGCGTCCTGCGCGCCGCATTTCACCGGACACTGAACATGTCCGACCGCCGGCACCGGCACGCCGCATAAACCGTGGCCCTCGACGTCCTGCTCGCGGTGCTGCTGGGCGCGCTGCTCCACGCAGCTTGGAACACGATGATCCGCGGCTCCAGCAATCGCACACTGGACACCGTGCTGGTGGTCGCCGGCGCCGGCGCGATCATGCTCGCGCTGCTGCCCTTCGCGCCGCTGCCGGCCACGGCGAGCTGGCCGTACGCGATCGCCTCCGGCGCGATCCACGTCGCCTACTTCCTGCTCGTCGCCGGCGCCTACCGTCACGGCGAACTGAGTTTCGTCTACCCGCTGATGCGCGGCACCGCGCCTGCGCTGTCGGCCATCGCCGCCGCACTGCTGCTCGCCGAAGTACCGGCACTGCAGGGCTGGCTCGGCGTGGCCCTGATCTGCGGTGGCGTGCTGCTGCTGGCCGGCGATGCCTTGCGCAAGGCGACACCCCAGGGCAGCGCCACGCGATTTGCACTGGGCACCGCGGGCGTGGTGGTGGTCTACACGCTGGTCGACGGCATCGGCGTACGGCTGTCCGGCAATGCCGCGGTCTACACCGGCTGGGTGTTCCTGCTCACCTCGCTGCCGCTGCTCGCGATTTTCCTGCTGCGCGACCGCGCGGCAACGCTCAGCTACGCACAGCAGCACTGGCGGCGCGGATTGTTCGGCGGCGCCTGCACATTGGCGTCTTACGCGCTGGCGCTGTGGGCAATGACCCAGGCGCCGATCGCGCTGGTCGCGGCACTGCGTGAAACCTCGGTGGTGTTCGGCACGCTGCTCGCGGCAACGCTGTTGCACGAGCGGATCAGCGCGCTGCGCTGGGTGGCGGTGCTGGTGGTGGTGGCGGGGGCCGTTGCGATCAAGCTGGCCTGAGCCGGGATATACTATAAGTATTTGATTTTATTGATATTTTTATGAAATTACCTGCATGCCCAGTGCCGCCGCCTGGCGCTGCTCGTAGGCCTTGCGCGCCGCGTCGTACTGCTGGCCGATGATGCCGCCGCGCACGGTGCGCGGCTCCACCGACTTGTAGAGCACACGCCAGCTCTCCGGCAGCCGCTGGCCGTCGGCCGGCGCCAGCCACAGCCGGAACAGCAGACGCTTCTGCGCGGGATCATCGTGGTCGGTGAAATCGGTGCGCGAATGCAGCGTGACATGGCTGTTGATGATCTGCAGGTCGCCGGGTTGCAGCCACATGTTGTGCGCGAGATCGGGACGCCGCACCAGCGCGTCGAAGGCCTCCAGCGCCTCCCATTGTTTCGCCGACAGCTGCGGCACACCCTCGATCTTCTGCGCCGAGGTCACGCGGTTGCGGTTCCATTTGCTGCAGAGCCGACCGTCGACCGAATCAAAGATTGGATGCGGGTAGGACGGCGCCTCGTCCGGCGCCTGTTCGCCCTGGCGGCTGAAATGGATCGGCTCCAGCAGCAGTTCCGC
>JALHND010000054.1:0-9768 GCA_022843705.1 Burkholderiales bacterium | reverse complement strand
AGGGTGAAGGTCCAGCGCCGGTCGGCGTCGAGTTCCGCGGCCGACCAGGCGGCGGGCGTGTCATCGATCCTGAAGGACATGCAAAAAGCCGTTCCGCCCTTATCCGACCAGTGCCATCTGGAAATCACTCTTGCTCGCCGAACAGTCCGGGCAGAACCAGGTCTCCGGCACCTCTTCCCAGGGGGTGCCCGGCGCGATGCCCTCGTCGGGCATGCCTTTCGCCTCGTCGTACATGAAGGCGCAAAGCATGCACTGCCACACCCGCGTGCCCGGCGCGCCCTTTGCCGCCCGCGGCGCGACTGCGGCTTCGGCGATCGCGCGCGGGAAATGCAGCACCAGCACATCCAGCCCTTCCGCGCCGGCAACAAGTTCGAAACGCCCCTCCTGCGGCTTGATGAAGGCCACCGACAGGGCTTTGTACTCCCTGCCTTCGTAATGCAGGCTGCCGCGCACGACGATCAGGTACTGGCCGTTGCTGCCGGAGGGATCGGGCGCCAGCGCCTTCGCGTTCGGCGCCACGCTCATCGAGAAACTGGCGAGGCCCTCGTCATCGCTGATCTCTTCGAACGCATGGAGTGCCGCGCCTTCACGCACCGGCTCGAACTTCGGCAGCTCGGTCGCCTGCCAGGGCTTGCGGTTCCCGACCGACTTCAGCTTGGCCATTTTTTCCGGGTCATCGAGGTACTGCGCACCGCCGTCCTGGTGCGCGCGCAGCGTCAGGAATCCCATGTGTTTTTCGCCGAACACGATCGGCCCGTACGGCGTGTGGCGGCGCGAGAAATGCACCGCATTGACCTGCAGCTGGTGTTTGCCCAGCACACCGTCGCCCATGACGATGACCTGGTACTGGTCATGATCGTGAAAATGGGACTTGATCACCCGCCCCGGCGTGCCCTCGACCAGGAAGGCCTGCGCGCTCGCCGGATTGTTTTCTTCGGGGTCGATGAAATTGGTCCGCCATGCGGTCCCGGTGGGCACCTGGCGCTCCTTGCGCTGGGCTTTGACGTCATCGAAGGCGGCGATCTGTGGCATGGCGGGTCCTCTATCCTGAATGCACGGGCTGTAACTCCGATTATAGGCGCGGGCACCGCGGCCGGGGCTGCGATGCATCAGCATATGGAACGCACCGCGCCTTCAGCCCATTTTCGGCGGGAAATGCTGGTACCAGAAGCCGTAGGCCCAGCAGGCCACACAGAAGGACAACGCCCATTCCAGCGTCGAGAACACGATCAGCGCGACCGTCGGCACCATCCACAGCGCGCTGCCTGATACGAACAGGATCACCGCGATCGAGCTGACGATGAACAGTAACTTGTTGGCGAACATTTTCGCGCCGGCATTTTCCTTCTTGCCGCCCCACTGTTTCGCTTCGGCCACCCTCTTCCACAGCAGGTGCGCCGGGCAGCGCTGGTGGCCGAAAAAGCCGCGGATGAAGCCCTGCACCACCAGGATCAGCATCAGCCAGGGCGAAATCGCCAGCGCCAGCACGCAGACGGTGGACGTGATGAATGCTTCCCAACGGGTCACGTTGGACCAGACCTGCGGAACGTCAAAACGCAACATGATTCACCTTTTGGAGAGCCGGAAAAACGTCATCAGCGATCGTCAGCATCACCGGATTTGCAGGTCTGTCCGTCACAGCGCGTTCAGCGGAATGCGCAGGTAGGCGATGCCGTTGTCGTCCGGCGGCGGCAGGCGGCCGCCGCGCACATTGACCTGGATCGACGGCAGGATCAGCGTCGGCATCTCCAGCGTCGCATCACGCGCCTCGCGCATCCTCACGAACTCGTCCTCGCTGATGCCGTCGCGCACATGGATGTTCGACGCGCGCTGTTCCGCAACAGTGGTTTTCCACTGCGGCTGGCGGGATGCCGGCGGATAGTCGTGGCAGACATAAATTGCAGTCTGCGGCGGCAGTTCGAGCAGTCGCCGCATCGAGCGGTAGAGCTGCCGCGCGTCGCCGCCGGGAAAATCAGCGCGTGCGGTGCCGACATCCGGCATGAACATCGTATCGCCGACGAATACCGCGTCGCCGACGAGATAGGCCATGTCGGCCGGGGTGTGGCCGGGCACATGCAGGGCCTTCGCTTCCAGTTCTCCGATGCGGAACCGCTCGCCGTCGCGGAACAGCTGTTCGAACTGGCTGCCGTCCGGCAAAAAACCGCGCTCGAGGTTGAACAGTTTTTTGAAAGTCGCCTGCACCTCGCGGATGTGCTCACCGATGGCGATGCGCCCGCCCAGCTGCTGCTGGATGTGGCGGGCCGCCGACAGGTGGTCGGCATGGGCATGGGTCTCGAGGATCCAGTCGAGCTGCAGGCCCTGCCCGCGGACATGCCCGATCACCCGGTCCGCCGACAGCGTGGAGGTCCGCCCCGACTTGAAGTCGTAGTCCAGCACCGGATCGATCACCGCGGCACGCGCGGTCGCGGGATCCGCCACCACATAGGTCACGGTGAAGGTTTTCGGGTCGAAAAAGGCTTCGATGTTCGCGGTCATGGCGTTTTGCCTCCTGCGGAAATAATATATTTACATACATTATATTTTTATATATATTATTGTCAACTGATATTTAGAGGCTCACATGAAAACCGGCAAACAGGCCATAGACCCCGAGGTGCTGCGCGGCGCCGCCGACGAGGCAGTGGGCGCACTGAAGCTCCTCGCCAACCGCGAACGCCTGCTGCTGCTGTGCCAGATCGCCCGGGGCCGCAGCTGCGTCAGCGAACTCGAGCAAGAACTCGACATCCACCAGCCGACGCTGTCGCAGCAGCTGGGCGTGCTGCGCCGGGACGGCGTCGTCAACGCCGAGCGCGACGGCAAGAACATCTACTACAGCATCCGCGACCCGCGGATGCTCGACATTCTGGAAACCTTGTACCGGATTTACTGTCCACAAAAGCAGGACAAGAAGAAATGACCCTCGACTGGAACGCCTTCACCCCCTGGGCCTCGCTGGCCGGCGGCATCCTGATCGGGATTTCCGCGGCGGTGTTCCTGCTGTTCAACGGCCGCATCGCCGGCATCAGCGGCATTCTGGGCGGCCTGCTGCGCCCGCCGCAGGGCGACAGCCAGTGGCGGGTCGCCTTCGTGCTCGGTCTGCTCGGCGCGCCGCTGCTCTACGGACTGCCCTTCACGCTGCCCGCACCTGACATCGACGCCGGCTACGGCATGCTGATCGCCGCCGGCCTGCTGGTCGGCATCGGCTCGCGTTACGGCGCCGGCTGCACCAGCGGCCACGGCGTCTGCGGACTGTCCCGGCTCTCGCCCCGCTCCGCAGTGGCCACCGCGGCCTTCATGGGCGCGGGTTTCGCGACGGTATACGTGCTGCGCCACCTGGTCGGCGGCTGAACCATGACCTTTCTGACCGCACTGCTCTCCGGCCTCATCTTCGGCTTCGGCCTGATCCTCTCCGGCATGGCCAATCCGGCCAAGGTGCTGGGCTTCCTCGACATCGCCGGACACTGGGATCCCTCCCTCGCCTTCGTCATGGCCGGCGCCATCGCCGTCGGCACCGTGGCCTTCTTTCTGGCCCGCAAACGCACAGTGTCCTTCCTCGGCGGCGCGATGCACCTGCCGACCGCCCGCGACATCGACCGCCGGCTGGTCGCGGGCAGCCTGCTGTTCGGCATCGGCTGGGGACTGGGCGGCTTCTGCCCCGGCCCCGGACTGGTCGCGCTGGGCATGGGTGAAATGAAGGCGCTGGTGTTTGTTGCCGCCATGATTGCGGGCATGGTGATCTTCGAAGTTCTCGAACATGTTGGCGCCACGGGATCAAAGTCCCGGGCGCCGCGGAGAAATCAACCTTGAACAACCTGTCGACCTGGCTCGCCGTGCTGACCACGGTGGCGATGCTGCTGATCTACGAACTGGCGCAGTTCTTCATGAGCCGGCGCAACCCCGCCGCGATCTCCAGGACCGCCCACGCGTCGCTGCGCGAGCAATGGTTCGAATCGGTCTCGCGCCAGCCGGGCTCGGAAATCCTCGCCGTGCAGGCCCTGCGCAACTCGCTGATGTCGGCGACGATGCTGGCTTCCACGGCCGTGCTCGGCCTGATGGGCACCGTGACGCTGGCGGCGCCCTCGCTCAACGCGACCTTCGGCAAGGCCGTGGTCGGCATCCCGCAGCTGACGCCGCGCATGACGCTGGAACTGGTGCTGATGGTGCTGCTGTTCGCCTCGCTGGTGGCCTCCGCGATGGCGATCCGCTACTACAACCACGTCAGCTTCATCAGTTCGATCCCCGTGGGCTCGGCCGAACGCCAGCGCTGGATGCCCACCGGCGCCGCCTATGTGCGCCGCGCCGGCGTCATGTACAGCTGGGCGCTGCGCCACCTGATCCTCGTCGCGCCGGTGCTGGCCTGCCTGCTGCATCCCTTCGCCGGACCGCCGGTTTCGGCGGCCGTGGTCGCCCTGCTCTACGCCTTCGACCGCTTCGAGCGGAAATAACACGAACGGTGCAGCCGCCTCAGCGCGCCAGGTCGCGGAACAGCAGCACCATCCAGCCGGCCAGCGGCAGCAGCGAGGCCGCAAAAGCCGTGCAGGACAGCGACGAACGCCAGGCCGCCTTCGCCGCCGTGATGCCCAGCAGCACGAAAGCCAGCAGCAGCGCCGGCAATCCCAGGAACAGCGCCACCATGTATTCCCCGCCACCGGGCGCGACGCTGCGCGCGCCGAAAACGACCAGCCACATCGGCAACTGCAGCCACAAGGACAGCAGCATGCAGGCCAGGCCGGCAATCGTGAAACTCCAGGCTGCGGGGGTGGGTGGAAGTCCCGGCATGTCGGTTCCGGCTGACAAGAAGTTCAGCGAGCCGCGGCGTGCAAACCCGGCTATTCCGCGGCCAACACGGTGCGCTCCCGGCTGCCGGCACCGTCCTTCTTGTCGGTGACCTTGTACGGCTTGCCGGACGGGTCATAGGTCGTCCACTGCCCGACCTGCACTCCGTCTTCGAAATGGCCGGAACGCATCAGCGTGCCATCCCTGCGGAACCATTCCCAGTACCCGGTCGCCACCCGGTCGATCACCTGCCCGCGAGCCCGGACCGAGCCGTCGCGATGATGCTGGATAAAGGGTTGAGGTTTTGTTTTACGGGCCATGGCGATGCCGGTTCGAATATCAGACCGGTTACAACTGTACTGCAAGCCAGGGAAAAAACACCAGCAGCACAATGCCGAGCAGCAGGTAGTTGCCGGTCGCCGGATTGAAGTCCTCGAAGGCCCGCGACCACGGCCGCTTCAGCAGCCAGCGGCCGAGCAGGATGTCGAAGGCGGCCATGAACAGCGCCAGCACGAAGCCGATCCCGAGCAGCGGCAGCGTTGCAGTGACACCCATCGCCGGCACCCGCCACCAGCAGAGCGCAAAGGCCAGCAGAGAACCGCTGACGATGGCGACCTTCAGCGCCGGCTTCTTGCCGATGCGCGGCACCAACACCGCAGCGCGGAAAATGCCGTGCAGTGTTTCCGCGGCGGCAAGCAGCACGCACAGCGACAGTATCCGCAACGCGAGCTCGGCGTTCATACCCCTCAGTCGCCCGCTGTCCGGGTTTCCGGTTTCGGCGGCCGGCGCAGCAGCACCACCACCAGCGTGACCACCGTCAGCGGCAGCACGAAACCCATCATCACGCCGGAAAATTGCTCCAGCGCGTCATGGTCCTGCGCGGCGAGGATCAGGTAAGCGACGTAGACCGCGTAGTAGACGATAAACACCGCGCCCTCCCAGCGCGCGATCTCGCGCCCGGTCAGGAATATCGGCAGGCAGGCCACGGCCACCGCGATCATCACCCACAGGTCGAAAGCCAGCAGCGACGGCGCCACCGCCAGCCCGGCGTCCCAGGCCACCATGCCCGATACACCCAGGCAGCCGAGGATGTTGAAAATATTGCTGCCCACCACATTGCCCACCGCGATGTCGCGTTCGCCCTTCAATGCCGCGGTGACCGAGGTCGCGATTTCCGGCATCGACGTGCCGGCGGCAACAATCGTCAATCCGATCACCACATCGCTGACCCCCAGCGCGCGGGCGAAAGCCACCGACGCGGTCACCAGCCAGTCGGCGCCAAAAACCAGGCAGGCCAGCCCCGCCGCGATCAGCCCGAGCTGCGCCGGCCAGGCCGCATCCCAGGCCCCGGGCTCCGCCGGCCTGACCTCGTTGTCATAACTGTCCGCGGACTGTGTCTCCCGCAGCGACTGCCGCACCACGAACACGATATAGGCAACCAGCAGTGCAAACAGCAGCGCGCCGTCCCGGAACGACAGCAGGCCGTCCAGTCCGAGTACCAGCAGCAGCACGCTGGCGCCGATCACGATCGGCACCTCCTGCCGGATCACCTGCACATTGACCGCGAGCGGCGCGATCAGCGCGCTCAGGCCGAGGATGAACAGCACGTTCAGCACATTGCTGCCCACCACGTTGCCGACCGCGATGTCGGTCCGGCCGTCGAGCACAGCCCCGACAGACACCGCCACCTCCGGCGCGCTGGTGCCCATCGCCACCACCGTCAGCCCCACCACCAGCGGCGAAATGCCGAAGGACAAGGCGAACTTCGAGGCGCCGCGCACCAGCAGATTGGCACCGAGCACGAGTATTGCGAGGCCGCCGATGAACAGCAACAGGTTCATGGCTCGATACCGGGCAAGACATACGGGGACACGTACTGCTCCTTGTGCTGTCGGAGCGCCAGTATATAAGGAACATGCACTGCATCCGCAACAGCATGCGCCGGGAATGCGCCGGATCACACTGACACGCCCGCCGGATTGATGAACCCAATCGCCAGCGGCACAAGGCGGAAATCACCGCCAAAAAAAAGCCACCGGCAAACGTAGCCGGTGGCAGCACCGGAATCAGCAGAGATTCCGGGCCGGGCCGCACACCGGGGAAAGTGTGCGGCCCCGTCGATCAGGCAGCCAGTTCAGGCGCAGGCTGGGTCGGCTTCTCTTCGCTTTGCGAAACCAGTTCCGGCGCAGGCGGGGCGGGTTTCTCGTCGCTCTGCGAAATCAGTTCCGGCGCCGGCTGGGTGGGTTTCTCGTCGCTTTGCGAAATCAGCTCCGGCTTCGGCGCCTCCTGCTTGCCGTCATCGGCAAACACGGCAGTCTGCGGCAGCGCGAACACGCCGGCCAGGGACAGGGCTAAAAGGGTTTTGCGATTCATGTGATTCTCCTGAATAACGGGGGTTGGGGTGCGCCAACATCGAGTTGACGCACGCACAATAAATCGCATTTCCGGAAAAACACGTTGTTTACGAACATGTAATCCGCGGGTAAAGCACGGGTAAACCTGCGGGCCGGGTGTGCTGCGCGCAGGCGCTGAAACTTGCGCGAAACTTACTGTCGCAACCCCGTCATTCCACACGCGACCCGCGGGCATCACCCGCGCGAACCCCGGGCTCGCGGAACCGGATCGAAACGCGCAACCCGGGATGATTGTCGGCAAACGTGATCGCGGCGCCATGGAGATCGGCAACAGCCTTGACCAGCGCCAGTCCCAAGCCGCTGCCCGGCGTGGTGCGGCTGCGTTCCAGCCGGTAAAACCGGCGCTGCACCGAATCGCGCTCGGCCGCAGGAATCCCGGGACCGGTATCGGCCACGCTCAACACGCACTGGCCCGCCGCCGATTCGAGCGCCGCCGTGATCACGACCCCTGCCGGGCAGTGGTTGATGGCGTTTTCGATCAGGTTGGCCACCATCTGCGTCAGCAGTTCGCGGTCTCCCCGGACGGCCGTAACCGCCCGGAGATCGGTCTGCAACTGCTGGCCGCGGTCCTCTGCAACCGGCGCGTATGCCTCCACGACGGTGGCAACAATACGATCCAGTTCGACCTCGGCAAAGGCGGCACGGCGCGCGCCCGCCTCGATCTGCCCGATGCGCAGCAGCGCCGAGAACGTGTCGAGTATGGCATCCAGTTCCCCGATCGACTGCTCGATGATCGCGGCGCCCTCGCCACCCGCCTTTTCACGCGCAGCCTCAAGGCGATGCCGCAACCGGCTCAGCGGCGTACGCAGGTCGTGCGCAATGTCATCGGACACCTGCCGGATGCTGCTCATCAGCGCCTCGATCCGGTCGAGCATGGCATTGAAGTTGAGCGCCAGCTGGTCCATCTCGTCATCGCCCCCGTGGCCCGGAACCCGCATCGACAGGTTGCCGTCCATGATCGAGCGCGCCGTGCGGTTGACCTCGTCGATGCGCCTCAGGAAACCCGATCCCAGCGCGACACCGCCGCCGCCCGCCAGAAGCACGGTGATCGCGAAACCCCAGCCGAACGCGAGGATGATCGCCTCGCGCGCCTTCACGGCCCGGAACTGGCTCTCACCGACGAGCAGGAACTCGCCGCCGTCGAGCACGGTGCCGACGGCCACCACGGGATATTCCTCCGACGAATCCTCCCTCTGCACCGACGGATCCGCCGTGAATGCCGACACCGGCAGGGAAATGTTTCCCTCAACCGGACTCATCTGCGGCAGGTTGCCGGCCATGCGTTCGCCGGCGCGGTTCTGCAGCAGGTAATAACGCCGCGGCGGCCGCAGGTCCATCATTCGCAGCTGGATCGCGCGCACCATGCGGTCCGTGTTGCCGCTGCGGTAGAGCTCCGTCAGCACCTGGCTTTCACGCTCCACCGAATCGCTGAGCTGCTGCTCCAGCGCGGCAATCGTGATCCAGTAGACAACCACGAACAGCACCGCAACCGAGGCCACGAATATGCCGGCATACCACGCCAGCAGGCGGAAGCTGGTGCTGCGCAGGAAACTAGCGGGCGACATCCAGGACGTAACCCGAGCCGCGCACGGTGCGGATCAGCTCACCGTCGAAATCGCGGTCCACCTTGTTGCGCAGGCGGCTGATGTGGGTCTCGACAACGCTGGTATGCGGATCGAAATGGAACTCCCACACGTTCTCCAGCAGCATCGTGCGGGTGACTACCTGTCCGGCGTGGCGCATCAGGTATTCGAGCAGCCTGAATTCCTGGGGCTGAAGCTCGATGCGCTTTCCGGCGCGGACCACGCTGCGCTTGAGCCGGTCGAGCTCAAGATCGCCGACCCGCAGCGTCGTGGCCTCTCCCGCCATCGGCGGGCGCCGGGCCAGGGCATTGACCCGGGCCAGCAGTTCCGCGAAGGCAAAGGGCTTGGTCAGATAATCGTCGGCCCCCGCCTCGAGACCGTCAACGCGGTCATTGATGCCGCCCAGCGTCGTCAGCAGCAGCACCGGCGTGCGGATGCCCGCTCCGCGGACCGACTTCACGATCGTCAGGCCGTCGACTGCGGGCAGCATGCGATCGACAACCATCACGTCGTGGCCGCCGCCGGTCGCAAGAAACAGCCCGTCACGCCCGCAGGCGGCGTGCTCGACCGCATGGCCGTGCTCGCGCAGCCCCTTGGCCACAAACTTCGCGGTCTGGTCGTCGTCCTCGATCAGCAGAATTTTCATCGGACTGGAATGTTTCCGGCATTGCCGCAGCGACGCTGCCCGGCACAGTCCCCGAACATACCCCATGCCGGCCTGCGCCGGGAATTACAAAACGGTAAGGCGGGCATCCCGGCACCCCAGGCCGGACCGGTCTCAGTGCGGAATCACGATCCGCGTGTCCTCGCGGTTGCCCCACTCGCCCCAGGCCGAGACATAGTTGCGCACCTTCGGGTAACCCAGCGACTTCAGCGCAATGAAGGTGCTGGCCGAGCGGTAACCGCCGTGGCACAGCGGAATCACGGTCTTGTCCGGCGTGATGCCCTTTGCCTCGTACAGGGCGCGGATCTCCTGCGGACCGCGAAAGGCGCCG
>JALHND010000053.1 GCA_022843705.1 Burkholderiales bacterium | reverse complement strand
ATCCGCATGCTCGACAACGTGCTCGACGTCACCGCCTGGCCGCTGAAACAGCAGCACGAGGAAGCGATGAACAAGCGCCGTGTCGGCCTCGGCTTCACCGGGCTCGGCGACGCGCTGATCATGCTGCGCCTGCGCTACGACACGCCGGAAGCGCGGCAAATGGCGGCGAAGATCTCCGAGGCGATGCGCGACCACGCCTACCGCGCCTCCGCCGAACTGGCGCGCGAGAAAGGCGCCTTCCCGCTGTTCAACGCCGATCTCTACCTGTCGGGCAGCAGCTTCGCCGCGCGGCTGCCGGAAGACATCAAGCAGGTCATCCGCAAACAGGGCATCCGCAACAGCCACCTGCTGTCGATCGCGCCCACCGGCACGATCAGCCTCTCCTTCGCCGACAACGCCTCCAACGGCATCGAGCCGCCGTTTTCCTGGACCTATACCCGCAAGAAGCGCATGCCTGACAACACCATGCGCGAGTTTGCGGTCGAGGACCACGCCTGGCGGCGTTACCGGGCGATGGGCGGCAACACCGAGAAGCTTCCGCCCTGGTTCGTCACCGCGCTGGAGATCTCCGCCAGCGCCCACGAGGAAATGGTCGCCGCCGTCGCGCCCTACGTCGACACCAGCATCTCGAAAACCGTCAACGTGCCCGAAGACTACCCCTATGGCGAATTCCAGGACCTTTACTTCAAGGCCTGGAAGTCGGGATTGAAGGGACTGGCCACTTACCGCCCGAACAGCGTGCTCGGCTCGGTACTGTCGGTCGAACCCGCGTCGAAGGAAAAAGCGCCGCAGGATTTCCGCAGCGACGACGTCAACCGCCGCCTGCGCATCCAGAACCTCCCGGCGCCGGTGCTCTCCAGCCTGCGCTGGCCGAGCCGCCCGGCGATGAGCGCCGGCAACCCGGCCTGGACCTACATGATCGAGCACCCGCACGGCGCCTTTGCCGTGTTTGTCGGCCACATCGAGAACGGCCACAAGCAGGCCTTCGAGGTCTGGGTCAACGGCAGCGAACAGCCGCGCGGCCTCGGCGCCGTTGCCAAGACGCTGTCGATGGACATGCGCGCCTGCGATCCCGGCTGGCTGCAGATGAAACTCGACTCGCTGGCGCGCGCCGGCGGCGACGAACCCTTCGACATGCCCTTCCCGCCGCTCGGCGAAGTAAAGCGGATGCCCTCGGTGGTCGCCGCCTTCGCCCAGGTCGTGCGCTGGCGCGTCGAACAACTGGGCGGACTCAACACCCCCGGTGCCCCGCTGTTCGGCCAGTCGCTGACACCGGTGCTCGACGCGATGTTCTCGCTGAAGGAGCCGAAAACCGGCACCGACGGCACGATGTCCTGGACCGTCGACGTCTACAACCCGCGCACCGGCGACGACTTCGTGCTGGGCCTGAAGGAAATCACGCTCCCCGGCGACGGCACCCACCCGGGCATCACCCGCCCCTACTCGATGTGGCTCGCCGGCGAATATCCGCGCGCGCTCGACGGCCTGTGCAAGATCCTGTCGCTCGACATGCGGGTCATGGACCCGGCGTGGATCGGCATGAAACTGCAGAAACTGCTCGAGTTCCCGGAACCGCTGGGCGACTTCATGGCCTTCGTTCCCGGCACCCGCCGGCAGGCGACCTTCCCCTCGACGGTGGCCTACGTCGCGCAGCTGATCCTGCACCGCTACACGATGCTTGGCCTCCTCGACGAGCACGGCGCGCCGCTGACGCAGATGGGCATCCTCGAGACCCCGGCGCGCAGCAGCGGACCCAAGGTCATGAAGGGCACGCGCTGCCCCGAGTGCGGCAACGCCACGCTGATCCGCAAGGACGGCTGCGACTGGTGCTCGGCCTGCGGCTATACCGGCGCCTGCGGCTGAGTTTTCAGTCTTTCAAAACAAAACGGCCGGAATATCCCGGCCGTTTTTTCATATGCAATGCAATGGCACCACCGCGGTTGCCGCAGCAGTGCAGTTACCGCGCGCCGGACCTGAGCAACAGGTCGATGGTCTTGCTGTCGCGGCTGCGCTGGGCATGGCTCAGCACCGAGCCGCCGCTTCCAATGCGGTTGAAGTCAGCTCCGTGCTTTAGCAACAACTGGACCATCGCGGCATCGCCCAGTTCCGCAGCGATCATCAATGGCGTATTGCCGTTTGAATCGCTGCGATCGACCCAGATACCGATCGCCAGCACCTCGGCCGCTCCCGCCAGATCGCGGTTCATCACCGCGCTCATCACATCGTTGTATTTCGGCGCAGGCGCTGACGGCGATGACGCAACCGCCGGCGCCGGGGTATCAGCCTGGGATACAGGCACGGGCACCGGGCGTGGCGCTGCCCTGCGCGGCGCCCTGGGTGCCTCGGTTACCGGCACCGGTGCCGGCGCAGCAGGAACCCCCGAATCGACTGCAGCCGATCTCGCCCGAGGTGCAGGCGACGGCGTTGCTGGCGCAGGCACCGCAGCAATCACTGCCGGTTTGTCCGCTGGCGCAACGGCGGCGGGTGCGCTGGCTGCTGCGGCCGCAGTTCCACCGCGGATCACCGTAAACGGATAATCACGCTTCAATATTTCCGATGCGGCAAAAAGCTCGATCCGCGCCACCGGAGAGCCAAAGCCGTAGGTGTGGAGGCTTCCACTCTTCGCCGAGCTGCGTACCGGCACTTCGTTGCCCTGGGCATCGTAACCCGTAGCCCCCAGGAAATTGCCCTGTTCGCCGGCAACAGCGAGCGAGACCTTGTCCCCTTCAAAGGATTTCAGCGTGGCCTTGACCGGGCCCACCGGCATTTCCTTGCCGACATCGCCTGATCCTGCCTTGACTTGCTGAGTGTTGATTGGCAGTTCCAGGTGCAGCACGCCCTCCACCTTCTGCACATCCTGATTTGCCGTGCCCTTGGTGACGCGCACGCTGCGGGTCCCGGAGAAGTGCGGCACACCGGTCTTGACCGGTGACAGCCTGACGTTGAGGAAAGTGCCTTTCTCGAACGAGCTGCCCCGGTCGTAATGGTCCACGCCCTTGGCATCCAGCACCTGCTGGATGGTGACGCTGACCCGGCCACGTTCGAGGCCAGGCAAAGCCGGGAGCAGCACCTTCAGCCAGAAGCTGTCATTGAACTGGGTGTCGATGTGGACAATCGCGGCACCGGCGCGGGCACTGGATGGCTTGTCGATGCCCGACAACGGCGTGGCGAGCAACTTGTCGTAATCCTGCACGCCGGCAGGTAGCGGCACTGGAGCGGATTTTTCCTGTGCCGGAGTTGCAGCCGGGTCAGGCGCCGGCTTTGGTGCCGGCACGTTTTTGGGCATCTCCTTGGCGACTTTATCGTGGTGCTCCATGGTTGACTTCACCTCGCCGATCGCCTGCGGCATCAGGATCTCGGTGAAATAGTAGTAGCCGCCATAACCCGCAACCGCCATTGCAATGACGGCCGCGGCCAGCGCCTTCAGCAGGTTCGAAGGCCCGGTGCGCACAACCAGACACCCGGCAAGCATGTCGTGCAGCCCCTGCTTGCGCGCGGTGAAGGCCGCCAGCAGGAAACCAATCATCAAGATCAGCCAAGAGAGAATCTTGGCCAGGTTGCGCAGCAGGGATTTCACGAACGACGTGCGGTTACCCTGGAGATCGGTCACCTGCAAGCCCATCAGGCGTTTGCCAAAAGTCGCCTGCCGCGCCGAACTTTCCATCACCGGCCAATACAAGAACTGCAGCAGGCAAAACACGAGGTTGCCGATCAGGGCACCCACCTCGCCTATGGCCATTAACAGCACAACCACCAGCGCCACACCAACAACCATGATGATCGCGGAATCCACCATCATCGCCGCGAACCGGGCCCAGAACCCGCCGTATACGCCCCCCCCGCCGCCTGAACCTGCGGATTCTTCGGGCATTTGCAGGATCACTTTACGGTTGACGAACATGGTTGCCCCCTTGACAGATAGGACGCGAATTCAAATGCGCCTGATAAACGCAGACGCCCGGTTAAAAGCGGACCGCAAGCAAAACATGCACTCGATCATCGCGCTTGTTCGTGCTGCCGGCACCATTGCCCACCTGCGCCCAGTCCACGATCAGCGACAGGTTGCGCCGCCACTGCCAGCGCGCGCCCAGCCCCGCCGACGAAGCACCTTCGCGCGCGAGGACACCAGCGCCCGGGCGATGGTTGCGCACCACCCCCGCATCGACAAACCCGACGAGCTTCAACCCTTCGAAGATCGCCGGCGTGATCAACTCGACGCTGCCGAGCATGCCTTGATCGCCGGTACCTTCACGCTCTTCCAGCCCGCGCACACCCGCCGCGCCGCCCAGGCCGAACTGCTCGCCGGGAATCAGCGCATCGGCCGATACTTGGCCACGCAACTTGGCGTTAAGGGTCCAAGCACCCAGCGCATGCGAGCCCTGCAGGGCATAGCGCCAGGCCTGCCAGCCCGTATCTGCTCCGGCACGATTGGCGGTGTAAGCCGCATCCGTGTTGCCTCCCCCGCCAGACAGGTTGCGTGCCAGTTCCAGGCTGCCGGCGATGCCGTAGGCTGCGCCGTCGAGCCGCCCGCTGTAGCGCAGCAGCAGCGGGCGGCTGCGCACGTCGGTACCGATGGGCGTATTGTTGAAACGCACATCGTTGCCGAAAAACCGGTCCTCGACGCCGATCTCGGCGGCGTGGCTGTAGCTGCCCAGAGGCAGCAGGCGGTGCGTCCAGCGTAATCCCGCAAATTCGCCGCGGCCGCTGACATTGAAAAAGTTCGCCACCGTGCCTGAATTGGTGTCGGATTTGCTGTAATAGGCTGACAGAGCCCCGCCCAGCCCGTAGAACGGCGCGCGGTAATACAAGCCATACTGCTGCAGGTCCGAGAGGTGCCCGTCGGGCGAAGTGGTGTAGGTCGCGGTCACCGAATGGTCGCGATCGAATAGGTTGCTGTGCGAAACACCGACGCCGAGCCGGGTGTGTCCTGATTGCTTGGTGCCGCTGTTATCGAGGCTGGCGAAAAACTGTAGCTGCTTCGAATCCTCCACCTTCACCGCGGCATCGACGGTATCCTTTTCCTTGCCCTGCTGGATGGTCACCGACACCTGCTTCGAGGGATGATCGTTAGCCAGCGCCTGCGCGCGCGCGATCTCCCGCAGGTTGGGCGTCGCCCCGCTTTGCAGCGCCGGCAGGCTGCGGCGGATGTTGCCCGTATTGAAAGCCTTGTTGCCGCTGACATTGACGGCGTTCAACCTGAAGCCCAGCACGCGCAGCGTGATCACACCACGCGCATCCTGCGGTGGAATAATCACACGCAGGAAACCGTAGCCGCGATCCTTCAGTGCGGTTTCGAGCGCACTGGCGGCGGCCTGCAGGCGGTCGATGGTCATCGCCTCGCCGGTGTACTGCGCGAGCAGCGATTGCGTATCGGCGGCGGACAGCGGGTTGTCGCCCTCGACGGTGTACGCCGTCACCGCGAAGCGGGTCTCCTGCGCCAATGCCGGCTGCGCCAGTGCCGCCAGCAAAACCAGCACTACCCCGGATAGTTTATATAACACTTTGTTTTTATTGAATAATTTATCTGATGCTGCACATATTGAGTATCGAGCCGTCTCCGGCGCGGAAGGTGTCGATGACACCGCCACTACCGCCGGGCAGCGGCCGCGGCGTGCCGTCGAAGCGCATGAAGTTCGGCACCGTGTCGAGCAGCTGGATTTTGTCCTTTGTCGCCACCGCGGCGTTTCCGGCGGATACATCCACCGCCTGGCCATCCTTCGCCAGTTGCACCGCGCCGTCGCGCACCCAGACATAGAGGCCTTCGTCGATGGCCTTTCTGTCGCCGCCGAACAGATTCGGATCGACCTTGGTGTCCTGAATCGCCGGCAGATTCTTCACGCGCACCGGGCCGCCGGCACTGGCGAGCATTTCGCCGCTACGGACGCGACCGCGGCCTACAACCTCGACTTCGCCGTCCATCACAAGAAGGTTGTCATGTCCTCCACTTGAATATTCGGCCGGTGATTCATTGCCGGAATCCGACGACGGACGGGAACCGCTCGAGTTCCAACTGAATACGCCTGTATCGAGGTTTAAGTCGAATTCCGCCCAGACCGAGTGCTTTTGGCCATCCACCGTCACCTCGACGTTCGGCCGCTGGGTGATCTTGTTGCCGTCCCTCCTGGGGGGGCGCATGTCCCATTTGTAGCTCAAGGGCGCCGCCGCCGGGGTGTCGGAACTGGAACCGCTCGAGTTCCAACTGAATACGCCGGTATCGAGATTTAAGTCGAATTCCGCCCAGACCGAGTGCTTTTGGCCATCCACCGTCACCTCGACATTCGGCCGCTGGGTGATCTTGTTGCCATCCCGCCTGGGGGGGCGCATGTCCCATTTGTAGCTCAAGGGCGCCGCCGCCGGCACCGTTACGGGCCCAGGTGGAGCGATACGCTCCCTTGCTGCATCAGCCAGCGTTCGACCAGACGCCGCCTTGCTATCGGCCGTAGCCTTGACTTCTGCAGCGCGTCGACTCATATCAGTAACAACGCCCGCGGCATCACCTGCAAGGTTCTGCCCCGCCCAGTTGGCGAAAGCCACTGTCTCTGACGCCAGGCTTTTCATTGCAGTGCTGCCATCGGACGCCAACTTGGCGCCGACCTCGCCCTGAATGAACGGAGCCGAGAGTGGGGAGAATCCCAGCGACTGAAGGCGATTGATATCACCCTCGGAAAGGCCGGCTAATGCGATTGTCTCCCTTGAATACTCGTCCTTCTTGAATGTTTCGAGCATCGCGAGATAAGCACCACGAAACGAAAGCAGAGGACCATAGGGGTCGTGCGGAAGTATCACTGACATCGCCGCATATAGAGCCAGCACCTGTGAGTTCGCAAGACCCACGGCAGTCATATACGCTTGTGACTGATGCACATTCACAACAGCAGTGCCAAGCGGGGACATGACGGATTGGATCTGCGCACCCAGGGACTGTATCGAGGACAGAATTTGCTGCACAGCCGCCTCGGTTTGCGGCGGATTGTTTCGCAACTGCGTCATCAGCGCAGTCATTTCTGCAAGCAGCGGCGCAGTGGCCGTGTTTAGTACGTTCACCGCCTGCTGTACTGCAGCGTCGGCAACCTGATTCGCACCCGAAGACGCAGCAGCTCCCGCAGCATTGAGTGCAGCGCCCGCATTCGCGGCTTGCTGACCTGCCGTCTGCGCGCCCTGAGTGAACGTTTCCTGCACCTGCGCAATCACAACCTGCGTTGCATTCGAAAAAGCATTCTGCGCAGCCTGTCCCAGCTGCCCTGCCTTTTGCGTAGCGGCGTTCGCCTGGTTTTGCATTTCGTTCGACACAAAATTCACGACGTCCTGCGCTCCCTGCATGACGGTATCGACCGTGTTCTGCGTATTGGTGGCCACAGTGTTGGCCGTGTTCTGCGCATTGGTCGCTGCGGTCTGCCCGGCGTCCTTCGCCTTGTCCACGACGTCGCTGGCGGGTGGTGGCGGCGGCGGTTTGCTTCCCCCACCAGGCGGGGAAGGCAGCGGCGCCACGTTTCCACCGCCGGGCAGTGGTGGTGGCGGTGCAGCCTGAGAGACCGCCTGCCGACTTGCTTGGGCACCAGCCCTCCCACCTGCAAAACCCGCATCAAAATCGTTCCCACCGGCAGCGCCTGTTGCTGCACCTGCCTCTGCTCCTGCCTTCGCACCCTCCGCAGCGCCAGCAATTCCACCCACAACACTTCCAATCGAACCCGCGAGCGTTGTCTGGTTATTTGTCGTTCCACGGGTTTTCGCATCTCCGGTTGCGGCCTCGTTACCCGCCTTGGCCCCCACGTCCGCACCAACCATCGCCCCAACAACCCCACCCAAGATAGCGCCACCAGCAGTATTCAAACCATCAGCAGAAGTTTGCCCGGCTTGCGTGCCCGCCTGCCTGCTTGCTTGAGCGCCCGCTTCAGCACCCGCCAAAGCCGCATCAAAATCGTTCCCACCGGCAGCGCCTGTTGCTGCACCTGCTTCTGCTCCCGCTTTTGCGCCGGTAACTGCACCCGCAGCTCCACCAACCACAACCCCAACCAAGGTCGCTGCCTCTGTCTGATTTCCCGTCGCCCCCCTCGACGTCGCGTCATTACGTGTAGCACGCCCCCCTGCTATCGCTCCGGTATTCATTCCAGTTGCTGCACCACCTATACCACCAATGATCGCGCCACCCGCCGTATTCAGTCCCTCAGCTGAAGTTTGCGCGGCTTGCGTGCCCGCCTGCCGGCTTGCTTGAGCACCCGCCTTCCCACCCACCATCGCCGCATCTGAAACCGAGCCCCCTGCCGCACCTGTTGTTACACCCGCTCCAGCTCCAGCCTTCGCACCCTCTGCAGCACCGGCAATTCCACCGACAACACTTCCGATCGAACCCGCGAGCGTTGTTTGGTTATTTGTTGCTCCACGGGATTTCGCATCTCCGGTCGCCGTCTCGTTACCTGCTTTGGCACCCACATCTGCCCCAGCATAAGCCCCGACTGCTGCCCCAACGATCGCGCCACCAATTCGATTTGCTTCCTGCTTGGCGCCCGGTGTCCCGGCGGTGGATGTGATGGGGGTGGCCCCAATGCTGCCACCCGTCGATACTGTCCTGCTACCATCAGATGCGGTGGCAGAACCCGTCGCGCCACCACTATCGGCAGAACCCGAAGCACTCGCGCTGGCATTCCCTGCACTGCCGCTGGCCGAACCGCTGGCGCCGCTGGAACTGACGTTGCCGCTCACGCTGCCGCAGGCACTGCCAATGCAACCGCTGACGCTGAAGCCCGTGCCGTGCGGACGGATCACCCCCATCGCACTGCGCACCAGGAAGGCATCGGGACTGATTTTCGCAAGACGCCCGGTCCAGACATGTGCTTGACCGGCATACAGCGTCAGATAGGCACTGCCATCCGCTGGTGCGGATTCGCGATAACGGAAACGGTTGATCGCGAGGCGGCTGTTGCCTTCCAGCGTGACGCGAGCGCCGTCACGGAACACCAGCACTGCGTGACTGCCGGGACCGGTGGCGATGCCATCGTTCTCGTACAGCGCCGCACCCGCCACCAGCAGACGTGAACTGGCACCCGGCACTGCCGCCGCGGCGACTCCGTTCATTTCCACCACCCGCGCAACCACTTCACGCGCATAGGCGGTCACGCCGGGCAGCGCGCGTTCTTCCGCTGCGCAATCGGCATCGCACAGCCGCGCGTCGAACTCGGTGCCGCGGATGCCGATGGTGGCCACCGCCGTCTGGAATTTCACGCCGTCGGGATTGCGTTTGCCGAACAGCCCGGTCACCACGCGCAGCCCGCCCTTGACCAGCCCGAGCAGCATCGATTCCGGCGCATCGGCTTTGTAGCTGTCGAGACGGAACACGGTGTTGGGCCGCAGCGTGATGCGCGACTGGTCGTTGAATTCGAGAATCGCCCAGGAATCGCGTGCGACGTTGATCACATCGCGCTCGCCAAGCGACTCGCCGCTGCCCAGCAGCCGCGGCGGCTGGCCGCTGCGCTCAACCATGGCAGCGCCTTTGGCATCGAGTACGCGGGCCACAGGAGGCGCCGCCTGGGCCTGGGCCTGCGCGGCCGTGCTCGGCAGACACATCAGCAGCGCCCCGAGGACGAATAAAATATTGTTTAAAAACGAATACTTATGTATTACTCTCACTGGCACTGCAGCGGGAAGGTGATAGCTCATTTGCATTCCAGGACCACGCCTTTCTGCTCCTCATCCTCCGGCGCCTTGCCGGGATCGACGTCGCGCGCGAAACGGTCGAGCAGGATGCGCGTGTCCGTCGCCGCCAGCACCAGCGCCGACGATCTGCCCGATGAAGCGGAAACCGGGACGGCATTCATGGCGAGCTGGTAGAGCGCCGCATTGGGCGTCGCGGTCATCGTGTAGCCCGAGGGAAAATTCACCGTCGCGAAATCGCCGGTACGGCTGGCGTAGGTCATCACGTCGAACAGGTCGCCCGCGGCGCCGGTGAAACCGCCGAACAGGGACACGTTCAGCGTCCCGTTAAGACTGGCCGTGCCGGTGACCTGCAGCAGGTCGTAATTCGTGCCCTGCGTCGTGCCGCCGAGTTCGATGTTCAGCGTACTGCCCGCAGCGAGGGTCAGGTTGCCGGCCACGGTCAGCGTGCCCGGCGATGAGCCGACGTTCAGTGTGCCTCCGTTGTTGACGACGTTACCGGTGATGGTGCCGATGCCGCCCAGCGTCCCTGTGTTGAGCGTGAGACCCACGGCGGGTGCGGTGACCGTGCCACCGCCGAGCATCAGCAGGCCGCCGCCATCGGTGTAGCCGCCGGACAGGCCCAGCGTTCCGGCATTGACATTGACCGTACCCGAATTGGTGAAGCCGCCGGAAAAATTGCCGCCCGTGCCGGCGCTGGTCAGCGTGCCGGCATTGTTCATCGCGCCGGTGCCCGACAGCGCTCCGCCGGTGACATTGACCGAAGCCGTGGCGGCAATCTGCGTCGGGCTGTTCAGCGTCAGGCCGCCGCTGGTGGTGAAACTCGCCGCTGCCGGGAACAGAATGTTGCCGCCGATGTTGAGCACCAGCGCGTCGTTGATGTTCGTCGTGCCGCCTAAGGTCAGGTCATTGGCCGCCGTGGTGCGCAGGCCGATGGTGCCGGCGCCCGCGCCGGTGGTGATGCCGGCGAGCGAGAGCGGGTTGGCGCCGGCATCCAGGTAGATATCGGTGCCGGCCGTTGCGGTGATGCCGCCCGCAGCTACTATGCCCGCATAGTTGCCCGACTGGCCAATGTTGCCCGTGCCGGCCGTCAGGGACACTGCGCCCGTGGTTTGTACCCAGGGAAATCCCAGTGCGTTGGGCGACCAGATCGAGTCGCCGGCATTGGCCGCAAAACTTGCGACCTGCAGACCGGAAGAGACGAAGAAGACCGAGCCGGACGCGGTCACGTCGAGGATGTCACCCGGAGAATTGAGCGTGCCGCCGAAACCGGCTGCGGCACCATTGACCGCGAAATTGCCGCTCGCGTTCAGCGTTATGGTCTGAGCACTGCCGGCGTGCGTGACGAGATTGGACAGGCGTGGAAGACCGGCTGCAGAGAAATTCACACGGATATCACCAGCGCTACCGACACCCCCGCTCTGCAGACTACCCACCCAATCGGCCCTGGCATCAATCGGATTGGTCACACCGATTCCTCCCGCAGCGTGCATGCGCCATTCGCAGGGACCGCCCGGACAGATCTCGGCAAAGCCGGTGACACCCGGTGCGAGGTTGTCGATGTTACCTGCGGAAAATGCATTCATACGCAAACCGGATACGGTCCCGCCTGCAAAAACAAGATCCTTGCCCGCGGTCAGCGTATGCAACTCCACATTCTTGTTGTTCAGGCTGGCATTGAAACCTGCAGTGCTGTCGACGATCAGGTGTCCGTCACCGGCCTTCAGACGCATGTAATTGTCGGAACCGCCGCCGGTAAAGTTCAGCACATAGCGGCTGGTCAGCAGGTCGCCGCCAAAATGTGCAAGCTGGATTGAACCCGCGCCGCCACAAGCCGCACCCGGGATGGAGGTCGCCGTCACGGTTCCGGTGCCGGGTGCAACACCGAAGCCGAAGTTGTCGCCGCCGCAACCGGTACCGCTGAAGGTCTGGCCCGTCATGGTGATGTTGCCGTTGGCAGCCGAGGTGTCGAACACCGTGCCGGGATTTCCGGGAGGGGCGCTGGTGCCACCGAAATTGCCAGCGATGGTCGATGTAATGCTGTTCGCTGTGAGCTTGCCGCCATTGCCGCCGCCGCCGAAATTGTTGGCGGAAAAACTCCCTCCAGAATTCAGGGTCCAGTCGTCATTGCCGCTGATATTGCCGTAGAGCGCGAATGTCCCGGTGCCCGTGTGGTTCACGTAAACCGTCTGCGTCGTCGCCGGATCGGTTTGGATGGCTGCGCCGCCGAAGGTGCCGTAATCAGTTTTCGTGGGCTGAATAAAGATGTTCCCTGCAGCACCCGCGTTGACGGTATTCACGCCCCATGTGCGCCCGGCAAAATCGGGATTGGCAAAGCGGATCGGATTGGCCAGCGAGCCGACTGCACCGGACTGCGTGGTCAGCGTCATCGTTCCATTGGTCGGAAAAACGAATCCGAACACGAAATCATTGGCCTGCGCGCCACTGCGGCTGATCGATGCTGCATTGACGCTGATGTGAAAAGCCTCGACCGTGGCATTGTTGATGGCAAAGGCGCCGCCGGCAGTCGCAATGAAATTCGCATTGGCGCCGCTGGTGGTGCCTGCTACGAGATTGTTGGTGGACAGCGTGACGTTCTGGTTGACGGTGATGTCGTTGTTGGCGGTCAGAGTCAGCGAGGCCGCATTGTTCGCAGCCTTGACGATCGGCGCGTTGATCACGATGTTGCCGGCATCCCCACCCGCCACGCTGGTGTTGAGCGTGACGCTGGTGCCCGCGTTCAATTGGCCGGTGATCAGGTCTGCGCCGATCTGCGAACTTCCGCCGCCCGGCGTAAAGGTTGTGGCGCCGCCATTGTTGACCAGACTATTGCCGGCCACGACTTCAATGTCCAGCGGGTCCAGCAGCCACATCCCTGCGGTTTCACCCGAGGCCGACAGATTGATGCCGGACACGTCGAAGAAACGTTTGCCGGATGTTTCGATGAACCCGCCTGCCCCGCCCTGCGCGCCGCCGCGGGCCAGGATGCTGCCATGCACACGCGCCGTGTCGTCGGCCCAGACGATGACGCGGCCACCATCACCGGCAACAGTCGCACTGGCATCCAGCGTTGCGCCCGCAGCAACATGCGTCATCGCCGCATTGCGCACTGCCGGATTCCCGCCCCGGTAGTCGCCGCCGACGAGGATCTCGCCGCCGCCGCTTGTGCCGCGCGCGCTGACCGTGGCCTTGTCGAACAGCCCGACCCGCTCCCCGGTGATTTCGACACGGCCGCCGCGGCCCGCGCTGTTGTCGACATTGATCGCGGCGTTGCCGTCGACGATGGCGTCCTTCTGCGCCGCCAGGATGACCCGCCCCGAGGCATCCACACTGGCGCTGACCGCGCGAATCTCACCGGAATGGCGCAGCGTGCCGGCAAACATCGCCGCCGCGTTCTTTGCCTCGATCGCGCCGATGTTGAGTGCCGCATCCGTTGGCGCCTGCAACGCGAACTGCACACCGTGGGCATCGGGGCTGGTGATGGTCAGCGACTGCCCGGCGGCGAGCAGCACGCTGCCGTTGTCGCTTTTGATCAGCCCTGCGTTCTCGACCTGCGGTCCGACCAGGAAGATGTCGCCGCTGGCGCGGATTGCGCCTTCGTTGCGTAGCACGCCGCTGCCGCCGCCCTCGAATTTCATGCGCCCGGCGAGGAAATCCTCATCCCGCATGTTGAGCGTGGAGGCGACAAAGCCCGCGGTGTTGATCACCGCGCCCTGCCCGAAGACGATGCCGTAGGGATTGAGCAGGAAGACGCGGCCGTTTGAAGACAATGCGCCGAGGATCTGCGACGGGTCGTTGCCGGTGACGCGGTTCAGCACCGCGCTCAGCGCCGACTGCTGCTGGAAATGGGTGGCCGCCCCGGCCGGAATCGAAAACGACTGCCAGTTGATGATGGTGCCGGGCGTGTTGGTGACCGTCAGCGTGCTGCCCGAGGCCTGAAAACTGGCCGATCCGGCGGCGACCTGAGGCGCGGTGGGATTGGCCATCGAAGCGCCTTGACATGCCAGCATCACGGCAAGGGCCAGGGAACGAATCTGGAAAGACCGCACGTTGATCGCACCGCCGGAAAGACGGCGTATCGGCCGTGGCAATCCGCCCAAGCCGGTGAAACGAATCCCCGAGTTTCGGTTCACCGCAGCATTCATCATCACAAGTTATTGATTTAATTAATTTTCTTGTTTACTTGCCATCGCCTGCTACTACCCGAACATGCAAAACGTCATCAGGCGTCGCCATTTTTGCGTAAGGGGTTTATTCAAGGCCTTGATTTGAATGATCTACAGGCGCTTATACTTTGCCCATCGGCCAAAAGTCGGTTTTCACGGTCTAATAGGGCGGAAACTGCAGAGCCTCGCCGCATATAAGTGCCATACCTCTGGGGGCAAGCAACGATGAACCATCCGGCATCGCTATCCGAATTGCAGCACCCGCTGTCCGGGATCCTGCTCGAGTTGTATTCGGCCGAGAATCTGGAAGATTTCCGCCGGCGTGCGCTGACCATGGTCCGCGAGGAATTCGGCGGCGAACTCACCTGTCACAACGAGATCAACCTCGCCAATGGCGATTCACTGAGCGCGCTGAGTGACACCATCCCGGATTTTCCGGTGCTGCGCCCGGCGTTTTTTGATCACGTCGAGCAGCACCCCTCGGTGCAGCACATCCTCAAGGTGAACGGCAGCGGCAGCACGGCGCTGAAAACCAGCGATTTCGTCAGCCAGCGGCGCTGGCGCAATTCCGGCCTCTACGCCGATTTCTACAAACCGCTCGCCGACGTGCGTTACCAGCTCACCATCGGCCAGCGCATCGGCGACCAGCTGATCTTTTTTGCGGTCAGCCGCAGACACCGCGATTTCAGCGAAAGCGAGCGTGCGCTGCTGACCGGGCTGCGCCCGCATTTCATCCAGGCCTACCGCAATGCCGCAGTCCGCTCCGAACTGACGCGGCTGCGCGCGGAATCTGCAGAGCCCGGGGAATCAGGGCGTGTCGACGGAGAAGCCGCGGTGTTCGCCCTGATGACGCGCTTCGGGCTCAGCCGGCGCGAAGCCCAGGTGCTGCGCGAGATCACCGCCGGCAGGACCAATGACGAGATCGCGGACGCGCTGGGCATCAGCCTGTCCACCGTCAAGACCCGCGTTGAAAACATTTTCCGCCGCCTCGGTGTCGGCACGCGCACCGCCGCGGCTTTGCGCGTGCTCAAAGGCGGCTGAAACCGCGCCGGCAGTCCGTTCCACATTGTCGCAAAGCGGGCGTCGCCCACCACCCCGCGCAGTAAACTCCTCCACAGACACAGGAGGACGCCATGCCCAAGACCCCCCTCGGAAAACTGCCGCGCGAAGCCATCCGCCTGCTGGAACTGCCGCGCGTCGCCCCGGAAATCCTCGACGGATTCCGTGATCTCGTCGACCTCACCGGCACACTGTCCGATGCCTGCGACGAGCTGGGACTCGTTGCCGTGGTACCGGCCTACGTGCTGCCGCCGGTAACCCTCGGCCGCCGCATCGTCGGTCCGGCGCTGACGGTGCGCAACGTCGCCCACGCGACGCAGATCCACAAGGCAGCCACCGACAAGACCAGCGGCCAGGGCGAAACCGAAGCGCACAACCTCGCCGAACCCGGCGACGTGCTGGTGATCGAGGGCGTGATGGGCTGCTCCAACATGGGCGGCCAGTCGGCGACCATCGCCAGGCGCCAGGGTTTCATCGGTGCCATCGTCGATGCCACGGTGCGCGACCCCGACCAATACCGCAGCATGGACTGGCCGGTGTGGTGCAAGGGCTTCACGCCGATCACCGGCAAGTGGCGCATGCAGACCGTGGAAGTCAACGGCACCGTGCAGATCTGCGGCATCCAGGTCAAACCCGGCGACATCGTCTGCGCCGACGAGGCGGGCGTCGCCTTCATTCCGCACGAAAAGGCGGCGCAGGTGCTGGATGTCGCGCGCAGGATCGACGCCGGCGACACCAAACGCAAGGCCGATATCGATGCCGGCAGCAGTGTTGCTGATTTGATTACCAAGAAGTACAAATAAACCAATATCGTCATTCCGGCCAAGCGGAGCGCGAGCCGGAATCCAGAACGAAGCTGGCAAATTCCTGGATTCCGGCTTTCGCCGGAATGACGATTTACCGAGGCGAGGAGAGCAATGAGCGAAGCCACCAACCTGATTTTCATCATGTCCGACGAGCACAACAAGCGCGTGCTCGGCTGCCACGGCCATCCGATGATCAAGACCCCGAACCTCGATGCGCTGGCCGCACGCGGTACGGATTTCACCTCGGCCTACACCAACTGCCCGATCTGCGTGCCGGCGCGTGCCTCTTTCGCCACCGGCCAGTACGTGCACAGGATCCGCTACTGGGACAACGCCATCGCTTATGACGGCAAGATCCCCAGCTGGGGCCACCGCCTGATGGAACAGGGCCACCATGTCGCGTCGATCGGCAAGCTGCATTACCTCGACTCCGACGCCAAAAGAAACGGCTTCGACGAGGAAATCCTGCCGCTGCACATTGTCAACGGCGTCGGCGATCTGCTGGGCATGATCCGCGAGGAGCTGCCGCGCCGCGTCGGCGCGATGAAACTCGGGCCCGAGGCCGGCCGCGGCGAATCCGAATACACCAAGTACGACCGCAGCATCGCCGAAGAGACAGTGAAATGGCTCAAGCACAAGGCGCCGGCGCTGAAAGCGAAACCCTGGGCGCTGTATGTGGGTTTCGTATCGCCGCATTTCCCGCTGATCGCGCCGCCGCAGTTCTACGACCTCTATCCGGAAGACGCGGTGCCGCTGCCCAATCTCTACGAAAAATCGCTGCGGCCGCAGCACCCCTTCCTCGACGCCTTCCGCGCCAGCCAGTGTTACGACGACGGCTTTCTCGACATCGCGATGGTGCGCCGCGCAATCACCGCCTACTTCGGCCTGACCTCGTTCATGGACGACAACGTCGGCAGGATCCTCCACGCGCTGGAGGAAACCGGCCTGATGAACAACACCCGCGTCGTCTACACCTCCGACCACGGCGACAACCTCGGCGCCCGCGGCCTGTGGGGCAAATCAACGATGTACGAGGAATCCGCCGGTATCCCGATGATGATCGCCGGGCCCGGCATTCCGGCAGGCAGCGTCTGCGACACCCCGGTGACGCTGGCCGACGGCTTCCCGACCTTCATCCATGCGCTGGGCGCGAAGCCGCATCCTGATGACGCAAAGCTCCCCGGAAACTCGCTGATCGACATCGCGCAGGGCCTGGTGCCGGCACGCACCATCCTCTCCGAGTACCACGCCGCCGGCTCGATGTGCGGCGCTTTCATGATCCGCCACGGCCAGTGGAAATACATCCATTACGCGACGGTGCCGCCGATGCTGTTCGACCTGAAAAACGACCCGCTCGAACTGCGCGACCTCGGCCGCGATCCGGCGTTCAAGTCCGTCGTCGCGGAATGCGAACAGGTGCTGCGCAAGGTGGTCGACCCCGACGCCGCGCATCGTCTCGCCATGGCCGACCAGAAGGCGCGAATCGAGCAGCACGGCGGTGTCGAGGCCATCAAGAAGCTCGGCACCTTCCGTTATTCGCCGCCGCCGGGGGCCAAGGCGTCATACTATTAGGCAAAACATAACAAGCAGAAGAAACGGGAGCACAAACCAGAACGAGGAGGAGAAGATCATGAATCCGATGCTGCGTCACAGTTTCATCGCCGCACTGCTCTGTTTCACCGCCGTACAGGCCGGCGCCCAGGCCTACCCGACCAAGCCGATACGCTTCATCGTGCCGACCGCGCCCGGCGGTTCACCCGACATCCTCGCGCGCATCGTCGGCAACAAGCTGGGCGAGCAGATGAAAACCCAGATTGTGGTCGACACCCGCCCCGGCGGCAGCGGCGTCATCGGCGTCGAGATCGCCAGGGCCGGGGCGCCGGACGGCTACACGCTGCTGCTGGTCACCTCGACGACTTTCGCATCGCTGCCGGTGCTGAAGAAAAAAATTCCCTACGATCCGGACCGTGACTTCATCGCGCTCTCCCGGGTGGCCTGGGTCGCCAACGTCGCCACCGTGAACAGGGATCTTGGCGTCAACAGTGTCGCCGACCTGGTCAAACTGGCCAAGGACAAGCCGGGCGCCCTCAACTACGGTTCCGCCGGCAACGGTTCTCCGGCCCACCTCGCGGGTGCGATGTTCAATGTGCTCGCCGGCGTGAAAACCACGCACGTGCCGTACAAGGGCGCCGCGCCGGCGATCTCGGACATGATGGGCGGCCAGATCCAGATGCTGTTCACATCGCCGCTGGTCGCCATGCCGCACGGCCGCGCCGGCCGGATCAAGGTACTGGCCAGCACCGGCGCGCAACGCGACCCGCTGCTGCCCGAACTGCCGACCGTCGCGGAAACGGTGCCCGGCTACGAAATCGTGCAGTGGTGGGGGGTTGCCGCGCCCGCCGGCACGCCGGCCGCGGTGACGCGGCGGCTGCACCAGGAACTGATGACCGCACTCAATTCGCCCGACGTCAAGGCACTGATGAACAAGAACGGCGCCACGCCCAGCCCGGAAAGTCCCGCCGAGTTCGTCTCCTTCATGAAGGCCGAGCGCGCGCGCATCGCCAACGTCGGCAAGCAGGCCGGCATCATCCTCGACTGAACACGCCATGACCCGCCCCGCCAACCTGATCCTGTTCCAGTCCGACAACCACAACGGCCACCTGATGGGCTGCCAGGGCCATCAGGTGGTGCAGACGCCGGTGATGGACCGCATCGCCGCGCGCGGCGTGCGTTTCGCCAACGCCTACTGCAGCAGCCCGCTGTGCTGCCCTTCGCGCTCCAGCCTCGCGACCGGGCGTTACCCGCACCAGACCGGCTACTGGGACAACGCGCTGACCTATGACGGGCGCCTGCCGACCTGGCACCACCGCCTGCGCGAACAGGGCCACACCGTCACCGCGATCGGCAAGCTGCATTACCGCTCCAGCGAGGATGACAACGGCTTCACCGAGGAAATCGTGCCGATGCACCTGCATGAAGGCAAGGGCGCGATCAAGAACCTGCTGCGCGGTTACGGCAACGAGCCACCCAAGGACGACGGCAGCTTCTGGAAGCTCTACATCGAGCGTTCGGGCGTGGGCACCACGCACTACCAGGACTACGATCGCGACATCACCGCGAAGGCGATCGCCTGGTTGAAACAGCATGCCCGAAACAATGGCAAGCCCTGGGTATTGTATGTGTCCTACATCAGCGCGCATCCGCCGTTCACGGTGCCGCAGCGGCTGTGGGACCTCTATCCCGCGGATGTTATGCCGTTGCCGCCGGCCTTCCGGCCGGGCGAACGCCCCGAGCATCCGGCGGTGGAATTCCTGCGCCACATGGACGGCATGCGGGTGATGACCGACGAGGCCGCGCTGCGGCGCATCGCGGCCGGCTACTTCGGGCTGATCACCCATCTCGACGAGCAGATCGGCGCCGTGCTCGGGGCGGCGGAAGAGCTGGGCCTGCTCGGGAACACGCGCATCGCCTACACCAGCGACCATGGCGAGCTGTTCGGGGCGCAGGGCGTGTTTGGCAAGAAAAATCTTTACGAAGGCGCGATCCGCGTGCCGCTGCTGCTGGCAGGACCCGGTGTGCCCGAGGGCCGCGTGGTGCAGCAGCACGCCTCCCATGTCGACCTCTTCCCGACGCTGCTGGCCGGGGCCGGTGCCCGCCTCGGCGAGGCCGACGCCGACCTGCCGGGCATCGACCTGTGGCCGGCGATCACCGGACGGGAACAACCGCGCGTCGCTTTCGCCGAGTATCACGCCCAGGGCTCGAGAGCCGGCGCCTTCGTGCTGCGCGACGGCGGCATGAAGCTGATCTACCACGTCGGCATGCCGCCGCAGCTCTTTGATCTGGCGCGTGATCCGGACGAATTGCAGGACCTGGCCGCAAGCCTCCCCGACCAGGTCAAGGTGCTGGAGCAAAAACTCCGTGCAATCTGCGATCCCGAAGCCGTCGACGCCCGTGCCAAGGCCGATCAGCGCAAGGCCGCGGATGCCTGGGGCGGCGCCGCCCGGCTGCTCGGTGAAACCCAGATCCTGTTCACACCGCCGCCGGGAGTATCCAAGGAAGAGGCCTGGGCCGTTCCGGGAAAATGACATTCCGGTCAATAAACCGGTGACGATGCGACCGGGGCACGCCATTTCAGGCGCAACTCCGGAAAATCAGGGACTTGCGCGATCAAGCTGAAGTGGCTAGCGCAACATGCCCCACTTCAATGCAGCACAAAAAAATGGGCACCGGGGAAGCGGT
>JALHND010000052.1 GCA_022843705.1 Burkholderiales bacterium | reverse complement strand
CCGCGCCGCCAGCACTGCCAGCGCGCGCGCCTTGTTCTTGTGCTGCGAGCGGTCGTCCTGGCATTCAACAACAAGCCCGGTGGGCAGATGGGTGATGCGGATCGCCGAATCGGTCTTGTTGACGTGCTGGCCGCCGGCGCCGGAGGCGCGGAAGGTGTCGATGCGCAGCTCAGCCGGGTTGAGTACGATCTCACCGACCTCGTCCGCTTCCGGCATCACCGCGACCGTGCAGGCCGAGGTGTGGATGCGGCCCTGGGTTTCGGTCACCGGTACACGCTGCACGCGGTGGCCGCCGGATTCGAACTTCAGTTTCGAATAGGCGCCGTTGCCGACGATGCGCGCGATGATCTCGCGGTAGCCCCCGAGGTCGGAGGCGCTCTCGGAAATCACCTCGACCTGCCAGCGCTTGCGTTCGGCGTAACGCGCGTACATGCGGAACAGTTCCGCTGCGAACAGCGCCGATTCGTCGCCGCCGGTGCCGGCACGCACCTCGAGGAAAATGTTGCGCTCGTCGTTGGGATCCTTCGGCAGCAGCAGCTTCTGCAGTTCCGCCTCGTAACTCTCCAGCCGCGCGCGGGTTTCGGCGACTTCGGCCTCGGCGAACTCGCGTGTTGCCGGATCGTTCGCCATTTCCTGTGCGGTTTTCAGGTCGGCATGGCTGCTCTGGTAGGCGCGGTACAACTCGACCACCGGGCCCAGCTCGGCATGTTCGCGCGTGAGCTTGCGGTAATTGTCCATGCTGGCGGTCGCGGACTCGCTGCCCAGCAGGCGATTGATCTCCTCCAGGCGATTGGACAGTTGATCGAGTTTGGCGGCGATGCTGGGTTTCATGGCGGGAAACGGTACGGGGCGCGCCGGCAGGGCGCGTCCCGCACGTCCTACTCCGGGCGCTGGATCTGGTAGAGCCGCGCGATCAGCGCGGCCAGTTCGTCGCGCTCGTCCTGCGCCGCGTGATTGAGCGCATGCGAGGGCGGATGCATGAACTTGTTGGTCAGCGCCCGCGACAGTTCATCCAGCACCTGCTGCGGATCGTCGCCGCGCGCAATGCGGCGCTGCGCGCGCTCCAGTTCGTGGCGACGCGCGCGTTCCGCGGTGTCGCGCAGCGCGCGGATGGTCGGCACCAGCTCGCGGTTGTCCAGCCAGTGCATGAAATCGGACACCTGGTTCTCGATGATGACTTCGGCCTGCGCCACCGCGTTGCCGCGCTGATCCATGCCCTCGCGCGCGATCTGACCGAGGTCATCGACAGTGTAGAGAAAGGCATCGTCCAGTTCACCCACCTCGGTCTCGATGTCGCGCGGCACCGCGAGGTCGAACATCAGCATCGGCCGGTGCTTGCGCGCCTTCAGCGCGCTTTCCATCAATCCCTTGCCGATGATCGGCAGCGGGCTTGCGGTGCAGGAAATCACGATGTCGTAGAGCGCCAGCTGCGCCGCGATGTCGTTGAGCGGGATCACGTGACCGAAAAAACGGTCAGCCAGCTGCTGCGCGCGGGCCGCCGTGCGGTTGGCGAAAGTCATCCGCTTCGGATGATGGGCGGCGAAATGCGTCGCCGCCAGTTCGATCATCTCGCCGGCGCCAACAAACAGCACGCTCTGCCCGGCAATGCTCGGATAGATGCGCTCGGCCAGGCGCACCGCGGCGGCGGCCATCGACACCGTGCTGGCGCCGATCTCGGTTTCGCTGCGCACGGTCTTCGCCACCGAGAAGGTGCGCTGGAACAACTTGTTGAGCAGCCAGCCCAGCGTCCCGGCGGCCTCCGCGGAACGCACCGCGCTCTTGAACTGGCCGAGGATCTGCGGTTCACCCAGCACCATCGAATCGAGACCGCTGGCGACGCGGAAGGCGTGTTTCACCGCGCGGTCCTGCGGCAGCTCGTAAAGATAGGGCTGGATCTGCGCCGGTTTCAGGCGGTGATAATCCGCCAGCCAGTCGACCGCAAAACGCGGATCGGCGGTCGAGCAATAAACCTCGGTGCGGTTGCAGGTGGAAATGATCGCGGCCTCGCTGACCGGCCGGCGGTCGACCAGGTCGCGCAGCGCCTGGGTCAGCTGTTCGGCCTGGAATACCACCTGCTCGCGTACGTCCAGCGGCGCGGTCTGGTGATTGAGTCCGAAGGCAAACAGCGGCATGGCAGCGATGTCGCACAAGGCGACTGGCACCGTAAAAAGGCCTTGTATTTTAACTGCTTACCTTACCCGTCGCCACCGGGGAAGGCGCCCCGGAACAGCCGCAAAACAGCAAGCTTTAGAATCCCGGTTTCCTGTCAACGCAGCGTGGAGCCCGGATCCCTCATGTCCAGCAGAACCAGCGAAGTCAAAACCGTCAGCATCGACAACGGCGTCGCCGTCGTCACCCTCAACCGGCCGCAGGTCATGAACGCGCTGAACCGCCAGCTGCGCGAGGAAATCATGGCGCTGTGCACCGACCTCGACGCCGACCCGGATGTCGGCGTGATCATTTTCACCGGGGCGGGCGACCGCGCCTTCTGCGCCGGCGCCGACCTCAAGGAACGCGGCCAGCGCACGACGGAAGAAATGTATGACGAACGGCGTTTTTTCCGCGGCAAATGGATCAGCGCGATCGCCGGCATCGCCAAACCGACCATCGCCGCCATCAACGGCTACTGCCTCGGCGGCGGACTCGAGGTGGCACTGCAATGTGACCTGCGCATCGCCTCCGACAACGCCCGCTTCGGGCTGCCCGAAGTGACGCTCGGCTTCCTGCCCGGTGCCGGCGGCACCCAGCGCCTGCCGCGCACGGTCGGGCTGCAGAAAGCCAAGGAAATGATCCTCACCGGGCGCCATATCGACGCCGCGGAAGCGGAACAGCTGGGCATCGTGCTGCGCGTGGTCACGCGCGAACAGCTGATGCCGGCGGCGATGGAACTGGCACGCGCAATCGCGAAAAATCCGCGCATCGCCGTGCTGCAGGCGAAAGTCGCACTCAACGCCTCTCAGGAAACCATGCTCTCGGGCGGACTGCAGGCCGAAAACGAAGCCTGGCTGCCCTGCATGCTGTCGGACACTTGGAAGGCGAAGCTGGAACGGTTCAGGGACTAGCGGCCCACCGCGCGATTCAGGGCGAGATGGCGATCATGTCGAAGTCCGACTTGGGCGCCGAGCAGTGCGGACAGGTCCAGTCGGCGGGCACGTCTTCCCAGCGGGTACCGGGCGCGATGCCCTCGTCGGGCAGCCCTGCGGCCTCGTCATAGACGAAGCCACAGAGGATGCATTGCCACTTCTTCACACCCGTTCAGCCCTGTTCGTTGACCATCGGCTTGCCGGCCGCATAGAGCTTGAGGTTTTCCGTGAATATCGCGGCGGCGCGGGTGTCGTTGCCGGCCGAGGCCGAGGCGTTGTGCGGCGACACGATGACGTTGGGAATGTCCCACAGCGGTGAATCGGCCGGCAGCGGCTCCTTCTCGAACACGTCGAGGTAGGCGCCGGCGATCTGTTTCGACTGCAGCGCGGCGATCAGCGCCTTTTCGTCGGCGCAGCCGCCGCGGGCAACGTTGATCAGATACGCATGTTTCGGCATCAGCGCCAGCGTTTTCGCATTGACCAGCTGGTGGGTTTCCTTGGTGTAGGGGCAGGCCAGCACCAGCCAGTCGCAGGAGGGCAGCAGCGCCGGCAGTTTGTCCAGCGTGTGCATCTCGTCAACCGGGTCGCCGTCGCGTTTCGGGCTGCGGCGCAGGCCGATCACCTTCATCTCCAGCGCCTGGCACATTTTTGCCACTGTCGCGCCGATGGTGCCGAGGCCGACGACGATCACCGTCTGGCCGCGCAGGTCGCGCGGCACCCCGGCACCGCGCACGGGATCCCATTTGCGCTCGCGCTGGGCGGCAATCCAGCGCGGGAAGCCGCGGGCCAGCATCAGCAGGCCGCAGACCGCCGTCTGCCCGACCGGTTCGCCGTTGCTGCCGGCGGAGGTCGTCAGCCGCACCTTGCGCTCGTGCAGTGCCGGCAGGAAGGGATGCTGGTCGATGCCGGTGCTGGTGAAATGCACCCATTTCAGCTTGAGCGCGTTTTTCACCGTGTCGCCAAAACTCTGGTAGTGGTCCGAAAAACGGATGTCGCGCGTCAGGTAGGCCGCTTCGATTTTCGCCAGCGTCTCCGCCGGCAGGCGCTGCGCCGCATCGTCGGGCAGGTGAATGATCTGCGGCGTGACGCCTGCCGCCTTGGCCGCAGCCTGCAACTGTTCGCCGAACTGCGCCACGAACCCCCTGGACAGCAAGATACCGGTCATCGCCTGGTGCTCCCCGCGAAAATGGTGTTCAAAGATTCAATTGTTACTTGTCGCGCTTGAACAGCGCGTCGAGTTTCTGCTCGTACGAGTGGTAGTCGAGGTAATCGTAGAGGTCGTCGCGCGACTGCATCAGCTCGACCACGTTCTTCTGGTGGCCTTCCTTGCGGATGCTCTGGTAGACCTTCAGCGCCGCGGCATTGGCCGCGCGCCAGGCCGACAGCGGATACAGCGCCATCGCGACATTGGCGCCGGCCAGCTCCTGGGTCGTGAACAGCGGTGTCTTGCCGAACTCGGTGATGTTGGCGAGGATCGGCACCTTCACCGCGTCGGCGAATTTCTTGTATTCCGACAGTTCGGTGATCGCCTCCGGGAAAATCATGTCGGCGCCGGCCTCGACGCAGGCCACTGCGCGTTCAACCGCGGCGTCCAGCCCTTCCACCGCCAGCGAGTCGGTGCGCGCGATGATCACGAAATTGGCGTCGGTCTTGGCATCGGCCGAGGCCTTGATGCGGTCGACCATTTCCTCCTTGCTGACGATTTCCTTGTTCGGACGGTGGCCGCAGCGCTTCTGCATCACCTGGTCCTCGATGTGCATTGCCGCGGCGCCGAACTTGATCAGCGATTTCACGGTGCGCGCGATGTTGAAGGCACCGCCAAAACCGGTGTCGACGTCGACCAGCAGCGGCAGGTCGCAGACATCGGTGATGCGGCGCACGTCGGTCAGCACGTCATCGAGTGTGCTGATCGCGAGGTCGGGCAGGCCCAGCGAACCGGCGGCAACACCGCCGCCCGACAGGTAGATCGCCTTGAAGCCGCTGCGCTGGGCCAGCCGCGCATGGTAGGCGTTGATGGCGCCGACGATCTGCAGCGGCTTTTCGGCGGCAACCGCGGCGCGGAATTTCGCGCCCGGGGTCAGGGAAACGGTCATGGCAGGGCTCCTGTCGGAAAGGCGGCGGCAGCGCGGGCGTTGCCGGCATGCGAACGCCCGGACACCCGGCCGGCTGCCGGAGCGGCCGTCCGGAATCTGGACGAATCGGGTTTTGGGGTCAAAAACAGCTGCCAAAAAAGATACCACAGGGACGGCTATTCCGCCAGAACGGGCACGGTGGCATAATCCCGGCTCCCCAGTCTCACGATTCGGACTAAGCTTATGGCACCCGCGAAAAACTCCGCTGATGACAACCAGGGCCGGCTGACCGGCACGCAGAGCATCGAACGCGCGCTGCTGCTGCTCCGGGAGATCGCCGCGCACAACCGTTCCGGTTCCCGCCTGCTCGACCTCGCCACGCGCACCAACCTGCAGCGGCCGACGGTGCACCGCATGCTGAAATGCCTCGCGCACGAAGGCATGGTGCAGCAGGACTCCGAAACCCACCGCTATTTCCTCGGCCCGATGGCCTTCGAACTCGGGCTGACCGCGGCGCCGCGCTTCAACCTGCGCGAAATCTGCCATCCGGCGATGTCGCGCATCGCTGAAGCCACCGGCGACACGGTGTTCCTGACCCAGCGTAGCGGCCTTGATGCCGTCTGCATCGACCGCCGCGAAGGCACTTTTCCGATCAAGACCTTCACTCTCGAAGTCGGCATGCGCCGCCCGCTGGGCGTGGGCACCGGCAGCCTGGCCATCCTCGCGGCGCTGCCGGAGGAGGAATTCCGCGGCATCATCACCAGCAACGAGCCGCGGCTGCCGGAACACGGCCTCAACGGCCCGTCGCTGCTGTCGCAGGCGCGCAAGGCGCAGAAACTCGGCTACGCAGTGCGCGAGACCCCCACGCTTGCCGGCGTGCGCTCCCTCGGCCATGTGCTGCGCAACCAGAGCGGCGTTCCTTTTGCCTCGCTGTCAATTTCGGCGATTTCCAGCCGCATGTCCGACCGCCGGGTGCAGGAGCTGGCGACGCTGCTGCGCAACGAGGCACGGTTGATCGAACGCCAGATTGCCAACGGCATGGAAATCCGCTGACACGCCATTTGCACGGCGGCACAATACCGGGCAAGCCGGGATACAACGGCGCCACCGAGGAGAAAACCGCATGAACCCCGCATTCCGCCTGATCACCGCACTGCTGCTGGCCGCAACAGCCGGCACTGCCCTGGCCCAGGCCTGGCCGGCCAAACCGGTCCGCTTCGTCGTCCCCTACCCGCCGGGCGGCAGCAACGACGTGCTGACGCGCATCACCGCGCAGGCGATGGCTCCCGGATTGGGCCAGCAGATCCTGATCGACAACCGCAGCGGCGCCGGCGGCATGATCGGCGCCGACCATGTCGCCAAGTCGGCACCCGACGGCTACTCCATCGTCAACGTCCAGGCTTCGTTCACCGCCAATGCCGCGCTGCGGCCGAAGATGGCCTATGACCCGATGGCCGATTTCGCCTACATCGGCATGATGGCGCGTGGTCCCCTGCTCGCCGTGGTGCATCCCTCGCTGCCGGTGAAAAACATCCGCGACCTGATCGCGCTGGCCAAGGCCAAGCCGGGCCAGATCAACTATGGTTCCACCGGCACCGGCGGCCACAACCACATGGCCACCGAACTGTTCAAGCGCATGGCCGGCATCAACATCGTCCATGTGCCGTACAAGGGCGTTGCACCGGCGCTGACCGACCTGATGGGCGGCCACACCCAGATGGTGATGACCAGCCTGCCCTCGGCGATGGGCCAGGTCCAGGCCGGCCGCCTGAAGGCGCTGGCCGTGGGCAGCGAAAAACGCTCCTCGTTCATGCCGGAAATGCCGACCATCGCCGAATCCGGCGTGCCCGGTTACATGGCCGAATTCTGGTGGGGCCTGGCCGCCCCGGCAAAAACGCCGGCCGCGGTCCTCGATCGCCTTGCCGCCGAACTGACCAAGGCGCTGCAATCACCGGATCTGAAGCAGAAGTTCGCCGGCGAAGGCTCCGAGCCCAGCGTGATGTCGCGCGAACAGTTCACGAAGTTTGTCGGCAACGAGATCACCCGCTGGCGCAAGGTCGCGCAGGAGACCGGCATCAAGCCCGAGTGATGGCGGCACTGCCCCGGAAAAACTACAACCCGGACGCGCGCGGCACGCTGGCCGGCCTGCGCGTGCTCGACCTGTCGCGGCTGGTCGCCGGCAACACGCTGACCCAGTTCCTCGCCGACTTCGGCGCCGAGGTGATCAAGGTCGAACCGCCGGCGGGGGACACGCTGCGCGCCTGGAAAACCAAAAACGTCCAGACCAACTGGAAACTCTATGCGCGCAGCAAGAAAAGCCTGGGACTCGAACTGCGCAAACCGGAAGCGCGCGAACTGCTGAAGAAACTGGTTCCTTCGGCGCAGATGTTCATCGAGAGCTTCCGCCCCGGCACGCTGGAAAAGATGGGGCTCGGGCCCGACGAACTGCTGAAGCTCAACCCCAAGCTGGTGATCGTGCGCATCTCGGGCTGGGGCCAGGACGGCCCCTACAGCAGGCGCCCGGGCTTCGGCACGCTGGTCGAGGGCATGTCGGGTTTCGCCTCCTTCAACGGTTTCGCCGACCGCGAGCCGGTGCTGCCGCCGATGTACCTCGCCGACACCGTGGCCGGGCTCTACGGCGCGGCGGCGGCAATGACTGCGCTGCGTGAAACCGAAGTCAACGGCGGCCGGGGCCAGGTCATCGACCTGCCGCTGCTCGACCCGCTGTTCGCGGTGCTGGGACCGCAGGCGGCCAACTACCGGCTGACCGGCAAGGTCAAGCCGCGCACCGGCAGCCGCTCCACCAACGCCGGGCCGCGCAACGCCTACCGCTGCAAGGACGGGCTCTATGTCTGCCTGTCCTCATCGACCCAGAAAATGGCCGAGCGCCTGTTCCGCTCGATCGGGCACCCCGAGTTCATCACCGATCCGCGTTACGCCACCAACGAGGAGCGGGTGAAACACGCGGAGGAACTCGACGCGGTGATCGGCGCCTTCGTCGCACAGCGCACACAGGCGGAAAACGTCGCCTTTTTCGAAGAAGCCGAGGTCACCATCGGCCCGATCTACGACATCCGGCAGATTTTCGAGGATCCGCATTTCGCGGCCCGCGAAATCCTCGCCGACTATCCGGATGAAGACATGGACGCCTTCCCGATGCACCATGTCGTGCCGCGGCTATCGGGTACGCCGGCGGCGATCCGCGCGCCGGCGCCGAAACTCGGCGAACACAACGAATCCCTGCTGGCCGAAGCCGGCATTGATGCCGCGGCCTACCGCGGGCTGCTCGAAGCCGGCATCGCCTGCGCGGGTGATGCCGCGCCCGCCGGCGAAGAATGAACCCGCGGCGCAGCCGCCTCCGCAACCACCGCAAAGGATCCAGCCATGTATCGTGAACTTCCCGTCTGGCGTTCGCTGATGTACGTCCCGGTCAACGTCGAGAAATACGTCGACAAGGCCCACACCCGCGGCGCCGACGTGATCCAGCTCGATCTCGAGGACAGCGTGCCGCCGGCGGAAAAGGCCAACGCGCGCAAGCTGGTCGAGAAAAACGCCGCGCGCGTGCGCCGCGGCGGCGCTGACGTGGTGGTACGCATCAACCAGCCGCTGTCGCTGGCGGTGCGCGACATCGAACAATCGGTGTGCCCGGATGTCGACGGCATCGCGGTGACCAAGGCCACCGGCGTGTCGCACCTGCAACTGCTCGACGAACTGGTCAGCGAACTGGAACAGAAACGCGGCATGACCGTCGGCCACACCAGGTTCATCACCATGATCGAGACGCCGGAGGCCTTCTTCAAAATCCGCGACATCACCACTGCGACCAGCCGCATCATCGCCTGCAACATCGGCGGCGAGGACTACGCGCTGAACTGCGGCATGCAGCCGACGGGAGATGCGCTGTTCTATCCGAAACAGCACATGATTTTCGCCGCCAGCGCGGCCGGCATCATGCCGCTGGGTTTTGTCGACAGCGTCGCCACCTTCGGCGACTGGGACAACTTCCGCAAGATGGTGCGCCGCTCGCGCGACTTCGGCTTCATGGGCGCCGGCTGCATCCACCCGGGCCAGGTCACCATCGTCAACGAGGAATACAAACCCGCCGCTGCCGAGGTTGAATACGCGCGCAAGGTCATCGCGCTGGACAAGGAGGCGGCCGCCGCAGGCCGCGCGTCTTTCGCGCTCGACGGCAAGATGATCGACATTCCGATCATCGTGCGCGCGCAGCGCCTGCTGAAACGTTACGAGGCCATCACCGCCCGCGAGTCACGGACACTCGCCGCGATGAAAGGCTGAAGCCGCAGGCGCCGGCATCTGCCGGCGCCTTCATGGCGATTCTCTTTCCAGCCGCGGTCGGCTAGGATGGCGCAACGCGGCGGCGGCCCGTTGCCGCGCAATGGGAGGAGTCATGAAAAATATCAATAAAATCAAGTGCTTAGCAGCATCCATCCTGCTTGCTGCGGCCATGCCTGCCGCCGCGCAGAACACCGCGAAGTTTCCGAACAAGCCGGTGCGCATCATCGTCGCCTTCCCGCCCGGCAGCTCGACCGACATCGTCGCGCGCGTGGTCGGCGAACGCCTGACCGAGCTCTGGGGCCAGAACGTGATCATCGACAACCGGCCGGGGGCTTCCGGCAACATCGGCACCCAGGTCGCGCTGCGCGCCAACCCCGACGGCCACACGCTGTTCATGAACAGTTCGGCGATCGCGGTCAACGTCAGCCTCTACAGCAAGCCGGGTTATACGATGAAGGACATCGTGCCGATCCTGCAGGGCCCGACCACACCGAACCTGATCACGGTACATCCCTCCCTGCCGGCGAAGACGCTGCAGGAACTGATCGCGCTGGCAAAGACCAGGCCGCTCAGCTACGGCTCCTCGGGTACCGGCACCACGCCGCACCTCGACATGGAACTGCTGTTCAGGACCCTGGCCAAGGTCGACATCACCCACGTGCCGTACAGCCCGGCAGCGGCGGCCACCGCGGTGGTCGCCAACCAGGTGCCGGTGGGTTCGACCTCGATGCCGCCTGCGGTGCCCCACGTGAAAAGCGGACGACTGCGCCCGATCGCGGTGACCACCGCGAAACGTTCGGCGGTGCTGCCCGAAGTTCCCACGGTCGCCGAATCCGGATTCCCCGGCTTTGACGACTACACCTGGTTCTCGGTGTTTGCGCCGGCGGGCATTCCCGCCGCCGTGGTCAACCAGGTCAACCGCGACTTCAGCGCGGCGCTGCAGTCGCCGGCGGCAAAGCAGCGCCTCGCCGCACTGTCGCTGGAGTTCACGCCCAACACGCCGGCCGAGTTCGCCAAACGGCTGCGCAGCGAGGTCGAGAAATACGCACAGATCGTCAAGCAGTCCGGCGCCCGCGTCGATTGAGCGGGCGATGAGAAACGTCAACGCCGAAAACATCACCCAGGCCGTCGTCCGCTCCTTCGACGGCAGCGCCGACCCGCGGCTGCGTGAAATCATCGAAAAACTGCTGCAGCATCTGCATGCCTTCGCGCGCGAAACCCGGCTGACGCCGGAGGAATGGCAGCGCGGCATCGCCTTCCTCCACGCCGCCGGGAAAATCTCCACCGACGCGCGCAACGAGTTCGTGCTGATGTCGGACGTGATGGGCCTGTCGTCACTGGTCGACCTGCTCGCCAGCGGCGCCGGCGCCACCGAGCGCAGTGCGCTGGGTCCCTTCCATGCCGAAGGTTCGCCGATGCTGGAAGTCGGCGGCGACCTGAAACGCGACAACGATGGCGAGCCGATGCTGGTGCGGGGACGCGTCGTTGACGCCGCAGGCCGGCCGGTTCCGCAGGCACAGCTCGATTTCTGGCAGGCCGCGGTCAACGGCAAGTACTGGCAGCAGGACCCGGAACAGGACCCGCACAACCTGCGTTTCCGCATGGTCACCGGCGATGACGGCGCCTATGCCTTCACCACCGTGCGGCCGGCGCCGTACACCGTGCCCTATGACGGCCCCGTCGGTGAACTGCTGCGCGCCGGCGGGCGCCATGCCTGGCGGCCCGCGCATTTCCATTTCATCGTCAGTGCCGAAGGCTTCCGTGCGCTGACCACCGAGGTGTTTTTCGCCGACGACCGCTACATCGACGAAGACGCGGTGTTCGGCGTGCGTGAATCGCTGCTGGTCAATCCGCAAATGGACAGCGATCCCGCACTGGCGCAGCGTTACCGCCTGCCGCTGCCCTTTCACAGTGTGGAGTTCGACTTCCGCCTGGGCCGCTGAATCCCCGCGAGGCACGATCCCTGACTTAAAATTGCGGTTCTTTCTCCGCAACAATCAAGGCAACCCGCATGACCGCAGATCTCGACTCCCTGAAGCAGTGGATCGGCCGCACTGAAACGGCCGTTGATTACGTGACCGTGCCCATGGTCGACCGGCTGTCGGCCACTCTGGACCGCGACGACGCCTTTCCGAAAACCGGTGATCCGCTGCCCGTCGGCTGGCACTCCACGCTGTTTCCGCGCATCGTGCGCCATTCGCAGATCGGCCCCGACGGCCATCCGCAGCGCGGCGACTTCCTGCCGCCGGTGCCGCTGCCGCGGCGCATGTTCGCCGGCAAACGCACCACCTTCATCGCGCCGCTGCGGGTCGGCGACGAAGTCAAACGCCTGTCGACAATCCAGAACGTCACCGTCAAGGACGGCCGCAGCGGCCGCATGGTGTTTGTCACCGTGAAGACCGACATCTCGAGCCCGCGCGGGCTGGCGATCAGCGAGGAGCAGGACATCGTCTACCGCGGCGAACCGGACAAGAATGCACCGCCGCCACCGGCCCAGCCGGCGCCGGGCAAGGCGGTGTGGCAGCATGAAGTGACGCCGGATCCGGTGATGCTGTTCCGTTACTCGGCACTGACCTTCAACGGCCACCGCATCCACTACGACCACCCCTATGTCACGGGTGTCGAGGGTTATCCCAACCTGGTGATGAACGGCGGCCTGACCACGCTGCTGGTCTACGAACTCGCGCGCAGCCACGGTTCGACACCGGTGAAATTCATGTCCTCGCGCAACGTGCGCGCGCTGTTCGTGGGCCGCACCATCACCCTCTGCGGCGAACCCTCGGCCGACAACAGGACGGCGAAGCTGTGGGCCCAGGATGATACCGGCGCGCTGGCGCTGACCGCCGAAGCGGAGTTTGCATGACATCTTTTTTTTCTCGGACCCGATCCGGTTTGCCCCCTCACCCCCGCCCCCTGCTTCGCTACCAGTGTTCCCCCCTCTCCCGACGGGAGAGGGGGGGTATCAATGCAAAACGGCCTGATGTCCGTTCTGCAGGGGGGGTGTGATGGGCGGACCGCTCGAAGGTGTACGCATCATCGATCTGACTTCGGTGGTGGTCGGCCCGCTGGCCACGCAGATCCTCGCCGACCACGGCGCGGAAGTGATCAAGGTCGAAACCAAATCCGGCGACCTGATCCGCAACATGAACGGCAAGTCGGTGACCCCGGGCATGGGTGCGAAGTTCCTGCACCTGAACCGCAACAAGCGCTCGCTGGTGCTCGACCTCAAGCACCCGGACGGTCACGCCGCGCTGCTGAAACTGATCGCGAAGGCGGATGTCCTCGTCTGGAACGTGCGGCCGCCGGCGATGGCGCGGCTGAAGCTGTCGTACGAAGACGTGCGCAAGATCAATCCCGGCATCGTCTACTGCGGCATGTTCGGCTTCGGCCAGGACGGGCGTTACCGCGACAAGCCGGCCTACGACACCATCATCCAGGGTTCTTCCGGCATGGCCGCGCTGCACCACCGCGCCACCGGCGAGCCGCGTTTCGTGCCGATGGTGGTCGCCGACAAGACGGTGGGCCTGATCGCGGTGCAGATGATCACCATGGCGCTCTACCGCAAGGCGAAGACCGGCGAAGGCTGCTCGATCGAAATCCCGATGTTCGAGAACTTCGTCAAGTTCGTGCTCGAAGAGCATATGTACCTGAAAACCTTCGACCCGCCGCTGGGTGAAACCGGCGACCCGCGGCTGCTCGATCCGCTGGGCAAACCGATTCCGACCAAGGACAGCTGGATCTGCATCTCCGCCAACACCAATGAACAGGCTTTCTCATTCTTCAAGGCCATCGGCCAGCCCGAACTGAAGGACGATCCGCGCTTCTGCAGCGTGCAGGCGCGTTTTGCCAACGTTGCGGCCTACTTCGAAGTGCGCATGGCCGCGCTGAAAGGCAAAACCACTGCGGAATGGCTGGAGATCTTCGACAAGGCCGATGTGCCGGCGATGCCCTATCACACGCTCGACAGCGTGCTCGAAGACCCGCATCTGCAGGACATCGGCTTTTTCGAAATGAAGGATCATCCGACCGAGGGCCGCACGCGCAGCATGCGCCTGCCCAACAAATGGTCCTGCGGCCTGCGCGAGGGCTGGAGTCCGGCGCCCAAGCTGGGTGAACAGAGTGTTGAAATCCTGCGTGAAGCCGGCCTGTCCGACGCCGATATCCAGTCCCTGATCGATGCCGGAGCGACCCTCGACGGCCGTCTCCATAAAACCTGAGGCCCCATCGGGCGGAGGAAAAATAATTGAATAAAATCAAATACTTATTAACAGCCACTTTGATCGGCTGCGGCGCTGCAGGCGGCGCCTTCGCCCAGGGCGCGGCGAACTACCCGGCAAAGACGGTGCGCTTCATCGCGCCCTTCCCGCCCGGCGGCAGCACTGATCTGCTGGCGCGACTGGTGGCGCAGAAGCTGACCGAGGCCTGGGGCCAGCAGGTCATCGTCGAAAACCGCGGCGGTGCTGCCGGCACCATCGGCGTCGAACTCGCCGCGCGCGCGGCACCCGACGGCTACACCATCGTCATGGGCCATGTCGGCACCTTCGGCGTCAACCCGACGCTGTACCCGAAGCTGTCCTATGACGCCATCCGTGACTTTGCACCGGTCACCGTGCTCGCCACGGTGCCCAACGGCATGGCGGTGCATCCTTCACTGCCGGTCAAGACCGCGCGCGATTTCATCGCGCTGGCGAAGGCGCGGCCGAACGAACTGCTCTACGCCTCGGGCGGCAGCGGCAGCGCTTCGCACCTCGCCGGGGAATATTTCAAGCTGCTGACCAAGATCAACATGGTGCATGTGCCGTACAAGGGCACCGCCCCGGCGATGATCAGCATGATTTCCGGCGAGACCACGATGACCATCACCGGCATGGTCGCACTGGGCCCGCATGTCAAATCGAAGCGGCTCAAGCTGCTCGGCGTGGCCACGATGAAACGCCTGCCGATCGCGCCCGACGTGCCCACCATCCACGAGAGTGGTGCGCCCGGCTACGATGCCAACCAGTGGTACGGTGTGCTGACCCAGGCTGCAGTGCCGCGCGACATCGTCGCAAAACTCCATGGTGATATCGTCAAGGTCATGGCCCGTCCCGATGTCAGGGAACGCCTGGCCGCCGATGGTGCGGAGGCCGTGGCCAACACCCCGGAACAGTTTGCGGCACACATCAAGGCGGAGATTGCGCGCTGGGCCCCGGTGGTCAAGGCTTCGGGCGCCAAACCGGACTGAACCGGCCACGGGACTTGCAGTCTCATTGAGGCATCGCGTTAAGGCATAATTTTCCCGCCCACTTCCACGGAGACCACCATGCAGTCGATTGTCCGTCACACCGTTTTGACCACGCTGCTCGTCGCCGCAGCAACACTGACCCTTCCCGCGCAGGCGCAGACCACCGGCACCGAATTCAAGCCGCAGGTCGGCCAGGCCGGCAAGGACGTGATCTGGGTGCCGACGCCGAAAAGCCTGGTCGAAAAAATGCTCAGGATGGCCGACGTCAAACCCACTGACGTGGTGTTTGATCTCGGCTCCGGCGACGGCATCACCGTGATCACGGCCGCCAAGCAGTTCGGCGTGCGTGCCACCGGCATCGAGTACAACCCGGACATGGTCGAGCTGTCGAAACGCAATGCGCAGAAGGAAGGCGTGGCCGACAAGACTCAGTTCATCCGCGGCGACATCTTCGCCACCGATTTCAGCCATGCCACCGTGGTGACGATGTACCTGCTGCCCTACCTCAACCTCAAGCTGCGCCCGACGATCCTCAACATGAAACCCGGCACCCGCGTGGTGTCGCATGCCTTCACGATGGACGACTGGGCACCGGACCAGACCGACTCCACCGAGGGCCGCACCGCCTACCTGTGGATCGTGCCGGCGAAAGTCGAGGGCAACTGGAAATTCGACAAGGGCACGCTGGAACTGAAACAGAAGTTCCAGGACTTCGAAGGCGTTTTCCGCAATGGCGACGGCATGAGCTGGCGCGTCACCAGCAGCAACCTGCGCGGCGACCAGATCAGCTTCAGCATCGGTGGTGCCAGCTACACCGGCCGTGTCAACGGTTCTTCGATGCAGGGCACGATGCGCGCGCGCCCGGATGCGACGCCAACGCCGTGGAGCGCATCGCTGGTCAAGTAAGTCCCCTGCGGCTTCCACGCCGCCTGCTGTCGTAGACATTCCCGCCGGGCGCCCGACGAAGCAGAGCCGTCGCCGGCGATATAATCGTCAGGACCCGAACGCCCGCAACACTCCACAAGGAATTTTCATGTCCGGAAACAACAAACATGCGGTGGTCATCGGCGGCGGCATCATGGGCGGCGACATCGCCACCGTGTTTGCGGCCCATGGCTGGACCGTCCATGTGATGAGCCCGTCCCCGAAAACACGCGAAGCATTGCCGGGGCGCATAAGCGCGGGCCTCGCAAAACTCGGCGCACCGGCAGGCCATGCCGCCGCAGTGCATGCCTATTCCGGACTGAAAGCCATCCCCTGGTCCGGTGTCGGCATCGTGGTCGAGGCCGCCACCGAAGACCTGCCGCTGAAACAGAAACTGTTTGCGGAAATCGAGGCGCTGGCGAAACCGGACATTCCGCTGGTCAGCAACACCTCGAACTTTCCCATCGGGGAAATCGCCAGGGGGCTGAAACATCCGCAGCGTGTTGCCGGCCTGCATTTCTTCATGCCGGCGCACCTGGTGCCATTGGTGGAAGTCGTCAGCTCGCCGCTGACGGATGCCAAAGTGGCCGAAAGCCTGGTGCAGCTGCTGAAAGACCTCAACAAGGCACCGATCTGGGTGAAGAAGGATGTGCCCGGCTTCGTCGGCAACCGTCTGCAACACGCGATGATGCGCGAGGCGCTGTACCTGATTGCCGATGGCGTCACGGATGCCGAAGGCATCGACACCGCCGTGCGCCAGGGTTTCGGTTTCCGCTTCATTGCCTGCGGACCGATGATGCAGAAGGAAATGTCCGGCTGGGACACCAATTACCTGGTCGGCGAAGCCCTCTATCCGCACCTGCATACCGAACAGGTTCCGCCGCAGTTCCTGAAAGACATGGTCGCCAAGGGGCGCACGGGCATGAAGGCCAGGGCCGGCATGTGGGACTGGGACGACGACAGCATCAAGAAAGAAAAGTCCCGCATCGAGCGGGCGTTGCAGGCCGGATTCGGCATCCTGCACGCCGACAAGGACTGAGACGGCGGCGCGGCGATGAGCGAGACTGCTCCCCGCTACGCCCGCCTGCGCGCACTGCTGCTGTCGAAGCCGGCGCTGGTCGCCGGTGCCTTGCTGCTGCTCTACACCCTGCTCGGCTTTTTTGCCGCCCCCTGGCTGGTCCGCCAGCAACTCCCGAAACTGGTCGAACAGCAGTTCGGCGCCCAGGGCTCGGTCGGCACGGTGCGCATCAATCCCTTTCTGCTGACTTTCGAAGCGAATGACCTTGCGGTCACCGAGAAAAAAGAAGGCGATCCCGTATTCAAGGTCGGCCGGCTGTTCGTCGATTTCGAAACCAGCAGCCTGCTGCGCTGGGCCTGGACCTTCCGCGAAATCCGGCTGGAACAGCCGGTGGTCAATGCGGAGTTGGATGCCCGGGAAAATCTCAACATCGCAAGACTGCTCGCGCCACGCGACGGGCAGACCGCGGAAAAACCGGCCGAACCGGGCAAGACACCGCGCCTGCTGCTGCAGCATGTTGCCATCAGCGGCGGCGTGTTCCGCTTCACCGACCAGACGCTCGAGCCTGCCGCCGTGGCACGCTTCGATCCGGTCGATTTCGAAATCCAGGATCTGGCGACACTGCCGGAACATGACGGTGAACACCGGCTCAGTGCCCGGCTGCCCGGCGGCGGCAGCCTGCAGTGGCGGGGCCAACTTTCACTGGCACCCTTCAACTCCTCGGGTTCGATCGAACTGAAGGACGGCAAGCTGGCCACGCTGTGGCGCTTCGCGCAGGACCGATTGGCACTGGCAGAACCGGCGGGCGCCTTCACGATGGGGCTGCGTTACCAGCTGGGCTACCGCGAAAGTGTGCTCGACCTGCAGGTCCAGGACATCAGCTTCCGCCTCAAGGATCTTGCCCTCGCAAAACCCGGAGGTGAAGAACTCGCCCGGCTTGCCGCACTGGCGCTGGAAGGCGGCAATTTCGATCTGCGGAAACGCAGCATCGCCTTCGGACAGGTCGGGATTGGCGATGGCCGGATCAACCTGGCAATCGACCGGGACGGCAGGCCCGACTGGGGCCGCCTCCTGCGCGAGCCCGCAAAAAAAATTGCAAAACCGGCAGCGACGGATGCCGAACCCGCAACGACACCCGGCCCCGCCTGGCAGCTGTCGCTGCCCAAAGTCGCGATCGGTCCGCTGGCGCTGTCGGTTGAAGACCACAGCCGCGTCGCGCCGCTCCGGCTGCAGATTGCGCGCGCCGAAGCCGGTTTCGGATTCGAAGCCCGCATTGGCGAACAGCCCCAGGTCACGGTGACTGACAGCAACCTCATTCTGCGCGAACTGCAGGCAGGCTCCGGCGACCCGAAGGAAGCGCCGGTGACGCTGGCCTCCGTCGAACTGGCGGGGGGCAGCTTCGATTTGCAGAAACAGGCCGTCCGCGCCGGAAACCTCCGCCTCGTTGGTGGCCGCAGCCAGGTCATGCGCGACGCGGAAGGTGCAATCCCCCTGCTGCGCATGTTTGCGCCGCTGAAGGACTCTCCGCCGGAAAAATCCGGCTTTTCCACCGTGATCGACCGCATCGAACTGTCGGACTATGCGGTCGCGCTGAGCGACCAGGGTTTCCAGCCCCCGCTCGCCTACGATCTCGAAAAAATCAGCGCGACCGCCGGGCCGCTGTCCCTGCCCCCGGCAAAACCGCTGGCACTGGAGTTGTCACTGCAGGTGAAACAGGGCGGCACGCTGCGCGCGAAAGGCAGCATCGACCTGAAACAGCAGGCCGGCGACCTGAAGCTCGAGCTGGCGGGGCTTGCACTGGCGCCGCTGGAAACCGTGCTCCGGCAGCAGACCACGCTGACCCTGGTCTCGGGCCAGGCCGGCAGCAGCGGGCAGCTGCGCTGGAGCAGCGCAAAACAGCCGGCAGTGTCTTATGCCGGCGACGCGACCCTTAATGACCTTGAACTCAAGATTGCAGCCAGCAACGAAAAATTGTTCAGCTGGCAACGTTTCGCCGCCAGCGGCATCGACTACAGCAGCAGCGAGAACCGCCTCTCCGTTTCCCGGCTGAACCTGTCACGCCCCTACGCCCGGCTGGTCGTCAACAAGGACCGCAGCACCAACCTCGCCGCCATCCGCCGCCCTGCCCCGGCAACGGCTGCCGCGCCGGCTGCAGCAGAGCCTGCGGCGGGAAAGGGGCTCGCCGTCAACATCGACCGCATCAGCGTCGAACGCGGCAACATGGATTTCACGGACCTGAGCCTGGTGCTGCCGTTCTCGACCTACATCCAGTCGCTGGGCGGTTCGATCAGCGGGTTGTCGTCCGCCCCGGAATCGCGGGCCAGCCTCAAATTCGAGGGCCGCATCGAGGACTACGGCCTGGCCCGGGCCGAAGGCGCGATCCAGCCCTTTGCGCCGAAAAAATTCACCGATATTGCGGTCGTGTTCCGCAATGTCGAACTGACGCCCATGAGTCCGTACACCGCAACCTTCGCCGGCCGCAAGATCGCCTCCGGCAAGCTGTCGCTCGACCTGCAGTACAAGCTCGACAACAGCAAGCTGGCCGGCGACAACAAGGTGCTGCTGGAACAGTTCACGCTCGGCGAACGCGTCGAAAGCCCGAGTGCCGTCAATCTGCCGCTCGACCTCGCCATCGCACTGCTCACCGACAGCAGCGGCAGAATCGACCTCGCGGTTCCGGTCAGCGGCGATGTCGACAATCCGGAATTCAGCTACGGACACGTCGTCTGGCAGGCGATCCGCACGGTGATCACGCGCATCGTCACAGCGCCCTTCCGCGCGCTCGGCGCGCTGTTCGGCGGCGGAGCGGAAGATCTCGGCGACATCGTGTTTGATCCCGGCAGCGCGCGCATCCTGCCCACCGAGTATGAAAAACTGCGCCGCGTGGCCGAAGGCCTGCAAAAGCGGCCGCAACTCAAGCTCCTGCTGCAGGGCCTCTACCACAAGGACAGCGACAGCCGCGCATTGCGCGCGCAGGCCGTGCGCGCCGACCTCGCCGTGCGCGAAGGGCTCAAGCTCGCCCCCGGCGAAGATCCGGGGCCGGTCGGCTTCGACAATGCCAAGACCCAGCGCGCGCTGGAACTGATGCTGGAGGCGCGTGCCGGCGGCGATGCCGTCGCGCAGTTCACCGGGGCCTATCGCAAGACCGCCGGACGCGAGGCCCCGCGTGTCAATCCGGTGCTGGCGGTGATGGGCCGCGGTGCCGGCGACCGCGAACTCTACGTCGCGATGCACCAGCGGCTGATCGAGCTGCAGCCGCTGGAGGACAAGGCATTGCCGGAACTGGCGAAATCGCGCGCCGACAGCATCATCCGGGCCTTTACGACCCGTCTCAAGTTCGATCCGGCGCGGCTGGGCAGCAAGCCGGCGGCGGCCGCCGAAGAAACCGTCAAGAACGGTGTGCCGCTGAAACTGTCCTTTGAGCCGATGCCGGCCGCAGCGGCCGCGGCACCTCA
>JALHND010000051.1 GCA_022843705.1 Burkholderiales bacterium | reverse complement strand
GCGGCGTTGTGGTCGGGGCGGATCGCCGCGGCCGGTCCGGTGCTGGCAATGGCGCTGTTCGCGGTGCTGGTGATCGACCCCTGGGCGGTCAATGCGCCGGGCTTCTGGTTGTCCTTCGGCGCGGTGGCGGTGATCATGTGGGTGTCGGTCAGCCGCCTGCGCCAGCCGCACTGGCTGGTCACCTGGGGACGGGTGCAGTGGGCGGTGACACTGGCGCTGGTGCCGCCATTGCTGGCGATGTTCCAGCAGGTGTCGCTGGTGTCGCCGCTGGCCAATGCGCTGGCGATTCCGCTGGTGAGTTTCATCGTGGTGCCGCCGGCGCTGGCCGGCATGCTGTTGCCGCTCGACGTGCCACTGCATTTTGCGCACTGGGTGATGGCCGGTTGCCTGCAGTTGCTGGAATGGTTGAGCCAATGGCCCGAGGCGGCCTGGCAGCAGCACGCGCCGCCGGCCTGGACCGTGGTTGTCGCACTTGGCGGCACCGTGTGGCTGCTGCTGCCGCGCGGATTTCCGGCGCGCTGGATCGGCGCCATCGCTTTTCTGCCATTGTTCCTGATCGTGCCTGCGCCGCCGCCCGCTGGCGCGCTGCGCCTGACCGTGCTCGACGTCGGCCAGGGTCTCGCGGTGGTTGCACAGACGCAGCACCACGCATTGCTGTTCGACACCGGTCCGGCCTTCGGGCCCGGCGCCGACAGCGGCAGCCGCGTGATTGTGCCTTTCCTGCGTGCGTCGGGCATCCGCCGGCTCGACGCGCTGGTGGTGAGCCACGACGACGCCGACCACACCGGCGGCGCGCTGTCGGTGCTGCAGGCGCTGCCGGTGGATACGCTGCTGACATCATTGCCTGACCTCGATCCACTGCTGCTGCTCGGACCCGAAGAACGGCGCTGTATGGCGGGGCAGGCCTGGACCTGGGATGGCGTGGTTTTCGAAATGCTTTATCCCGACATGGCAACGCGCGATGCGCAAAAGCTGAAGGACAATGAACGCAGCTGTGTGCTGAAGATCACGGCTGCGGCGGGCAGTGTGCTGATTCCTGCCGACATCGAACGGCGCGGCGAACAGACGCTGCTTTCGTTGGCGGCGGACAAGCTGAAGGCGGATGTGCTGGTCGCGCCGCACCAGGGCAGCCGGACGTCTTCGTCACAGGCCTTCGTCGAAGCCGTCGCGCCGCGGCTGGTGATTTTTCCCGTCGGTTACCGCAATCCCTTCCGGCATCCGCATCCGGAGGTGCTTGCGCGTTATGCGGCGCTGGGCAGCGTCGCGGCGAGGACCGATCAGGGCGGGGCGATTTCAGTGCAATTGCAGGAAGGGAAGGCGCCGGTGGTGGCGCGCCATCGCGATCACTACCGGCGTTACTGGCATGCGCCGCGGGAGGGTGCTGCGGTGGACATGCTGCTGTCGGCTGATATGTGAAAATATCAATTAAAACAAATACTTGCGATATTCATCAGGGCGGGAAATCGAGTTCGATCAATGACTTGCGATGATTTCCACAGGTTTTTTGCGTGAGCCACCGGTTACGATGCGACCAAACAAAGTGATGAAATCCGATCGCATGAACATGATCGCAGGGTATGCAGGATGCAATTGGCGCAGCGCACGGCGCCTGAAGCAGGAGCCGCTCCGGTGTCCCTGACCCTTGTCGATGCTTTTGCGCTGCTCGCCGCGATGAGTCTCCTCGCCGCCGTTCCCAGTCTCAGCGTACTCGCTGTCACCGCGCGCGCTGCTTCCGCCGGTTTCCGGCAGGGTGCCTGGGTCACGCTGGGTATCGTTGCCGGCGATACGGTGTTCATCGTGCTGGCGATTTTCGGGCTGCAGTGGCTGGCGGCGGCGCTGGGTGATGCCTTTGTCTGGCTGCAGTACCTCGGCGCTGTCTATCTGCTGTGGCTGGGTTTGCGGCTGTGGCGCGCGGATCCGGCCGCCGGAGCGCAGGCCGGCGGCGCCGCAGGGACTGCGGCTTCGAGTTTCATGTCAGGCCTGCTGCTGACGCTGGGTGACCAGAAGGCGATCCTGTTTTATCTCGGATTTTTCCCGGCCTTTGTCGATCTTGCGGCACTGACATTAACCGATGCGCTGGCGGTGATCGTCATTGCCGCAGTCGCGGTCGGCGGCGTCAAGCTGGTTTATGCCGCTGTGGCGGGCCGTGCCGGGGCGGTGACCGGGCCGCGGCTGGGACGGCTGCTGAACCGTCTGGCCGGCGGGGTGTTGCTGGCGGTTGGTTTATACCTGATGGTCAGGGCCTGATCCGGCGATGTGGCTGACCCTCAAGATCGGCGTGTTTTACGGTGCGCCCGTCCTCGCGCTGCTGCTGGCCCTGGCAGTCCTGGTTTTGCTGTGGCTGCATGTGCGCCGGGGGCGGATAAGCCGTTTCCAGGCCGCCTTGCGCTCGCTGTGGACGCTGCTGCTGCCGCTGCCCGCGGTGCTGCTGATCTGGCTGACCGGGGAGGCTGCCGGCTATTTTTCATCGCCGCTCGAGCGTTATGTCTGGGATGCCGATATTTCGCTGGGCCTGCTGCGCGGATTGTTGCCGATCGGGTTTTACGTCGCTGCGGCACTGTGTGCGCTGCTGATCCTGTTCTGGATCGCGCTGTCGCTGCTCCGCGACAAACCCTGACTGCGAGCCAAAGCGCAATCGCGTCAAGGGCTTAGCTTTTCCCGGATAAATGGCCCCGGGCGCGTTGGGCGCACTGTCAAATCCCGGTAAAATACGGCGATGCAACACCTGCAAATCCGACAATACGGTCCGCGCCTTCCGGGTCACCGGGCCGGTCCGCGGCAATTTCATGACTGAAGTCGTCAATCCTGCCGCCGAAGCGGCACCGTTTGCCCGGGTTTATGGCCAGCCGGTGCTGGAGATCCCGCAGGATCTGTACATTCCGCCGGATGCGCTGGAGGTGTTCCTCGAGCAGTTCGAGGGGCCGCTGGACCTGCTGCTCTACCTGATCCGCAAGGAGAACATCAGCGTCCTCGACATCCCGATGGCCAAGCTGACCGCGCAGTATCTGGTCTATGTCGAGATGATGCGTTCGCAGCAGCTGGAGCTGGCTGCCGAATACCTGCTGATGGCGGCGATGATGATCGAGATCAAGTCGCGGATGCTGTTGCCGCGGCCGGCGAATACCGACATCGAGGAGGATCCGCGCGCCGAACTGGTGCGCCGGCTGATGGAATACGAGCAGATGAAGCTCGCGGCGCACAATTTGAACGAACTGCCGCAGGCCGGACGCGATTTCACGGTGGTGCAGGTGCTGTTCGAACGCGAGGCGATGCTGCGCCTGCCCGATGTCAGCATCGAGGACCTGAAACACGCCTGGCTGACGCTGCTGCAGCGGGCGTCGGTCAACCGCCACCACCGCATCACCCGCGAGCAGCTGTCGGTGCGCGAACACATGACGCGCATCCTGCGCCTGCTGCAGACCGAGGAATTCATCGCCTTCGAAAAGCTGTTCACGCCGGAGCAGGGTGTGCCGGTGCTGGTGGTGTCCTTCCTCGCGGTGCTGGAGCTGGCCAAGGAAACACTGCTCGAGATCAGCCAGGAACAGGCCTACGCGCCGATTTACGTCAAACTCCGCGGCAGCACGATGGCCGCGGTCAAATAACAAGACCGAAGAATCATGGAAGAACAACCCGCACAGGAAGAGCAGCAGATCGATGAAGAGGGGCCGGCGCCGGAAGGGCTGGACCTCGCCCGCGTCAAGCATGTGCTGGAGACCGCGCTGCTGGTGACCCAGGAGCCGATGTCGCTGAATGACCTGAAGAAGCTGTTCGACGAGAAGATCGACAGCGGCACCTTGCGCAAGGTGCTCGATGACCTCAGCGACGACTGGGACGGGCGCGGCGTGGAGCTGGTCAGCGTGGCCTCGGGCTGGCGTTTCCGCGCGCGGCCCGAGTCGCAGAAGTTTCTCGACCGGCTGAATCCGCAGAAGCCGCCGAAGTATTCACGGGCGGTGCTCGAGACCATTGCCATCATTGCCTACAAGCAGCCGGTGACCCGCGGCGACATCGAGGAAATCCGCGGCGTGACGGTCTCGCCGGGCATCCTCAAGGCGCTGGAGGCGCGCGGCTGGATCGATGTCATCGGTCATCGCGAGGTACCGGGGCGTCCGGAAATCTTCGCGACGACCAAATCCTTCCTCGACGACCTCAACCTGCGTTCGCTGGAGGAGCTGCCGCCGCTGTCGGAACTGGGCAGCCTGGTCGAGCAGAATCCGAATGCCGAGATGGATCTCGAGGCTGCGCTGGCGGCGACGCTGCCCTCGGCAAGCATGGCCGAGGGTGTGATGGATGCCGAAGAAGCCGAGGGTGAGGGAGAGGCTTCCGGGGCTGCCGGGGAAGATGGCCGGCCGATGTCCGCTGCGGCGGAGGACCCTGACGCAACCGCGGTTGACGCCGAGCCGGCAGCAAGGCTGCACTAAGGTGTTACCCGCGTGGCGGATCCGCCGCGCGTTTCAGGCGGTGAGCCGGCGGTAGATATCCGCGACCTTCAGCGGCAGTCGTTCCACGTTGTCCACCAGTGTCCAGTTTGCCGGCCCGTAGAGCTGCGGCAGGTAGTCCCGGGCTTCCTGATCGATGGTGATGCAGAAGGGCTTGATGCCGGCATGGTGTGCCTCGATCAGCGCCTGCCGCGTGTCTTCGATGCCGTATTTCCCCCGGTAGTGGTCGCTGTAGTCGTCGGGTTTGCCGTCGGACAGGGTGACCAGCAGTTTGGTGCGGGCATCGACCGCATCCAGCAGTGTCGTCAGGTGACGGATGGCTGCGCCCATGCGCGTGTAGTCCCGGGGCGTGATGCCGGCGATGCGGCGGCGGACAGTGTCATCGTAGGCGTCGTCGAAGCGCTTGATGCGATAGATCTCGCAGCGCTGGCGGGTGACGCCCGAAAAGCCGTAGATCGCGTAGCGGTCGCCCAGCACTTCCAGGGCTTCGCAGAGCATCACCAGTGATTCGCGCTCCGCGTCATTGACCCAGCCCTTGGTCGAACCGCTCATGTCGACCATGAACAGCGCGGCGAGGTTGCGCTCGGCCTTGTGGCGGCGGGTCAACAGCCGTTCCGGCAGTTCCATGCCGGTCTTCAGGTCGACGCAGCCTTCGACCAGCGCGTCGAAATCGATGTCGTCGCCGCCGGACTGGCGTTTGAGCAGCCGGTCCTCGCCACGCAGCGCCTCGAAGCTCCGTTTCAGCTGTGCGATCTGCGGCCGGTAACGGGCAAGCGTGGCCACGGCAAAGCCGTCATCGGCGGGCTCGATGTCGGTTTCACGCAGCACGCACCAGTTCTTGCGATAGTGCCTGCGCTTGTAATCCCATTCATCATAGAAGTACGCACTGCCGTCGTGTCCGCCGTCTGGCGTGATGTCGCCGGTTTGTTCGGCATCTTCATCCTTTTCGCGATACCCCCCGCCGCCGGCGGCCTGCAGGCAGTCATCGGGAATTTCGCCGAGATCCTGCAGCAGGGAATCGATCAGCTGCACGACTTCCGCCGGCGGTGTCACGGACCTGCCATCGAGCCGCAGTTCGAATTCGGCTGCGCCATCCGCGTCCGCGGATTGTCCGGTTTCGATGCTGAAGCGTCCTTCCGGAGCGGCGGCTGCGGATTCCGGCGGCGGGTGCTGCCGCATCAGTGCGGCGAGTGCGGCGGCGAGTTCGCTGCGCTCGCGCGCCAGCCTGGCGCTGCGTACGGCATTCGTGCCGGGGTGCAGGCTGAAACTCCAGGGCAGTGCCGGCGGGTTGAAACTGTCATACAGCCGGTCGAGCAGCGCCAGGCTGTCGCCAACGGTGGCGTTGGCAGAAACGAGGCCGGCGCAGCGCGGATCCGGTTCGCCGCCGCGCAGCCTTGCCATCGTGCGCGCGATGCCGGGAAACAGCCTGGCGATGCGCGCTTCGAGGCGGAGACCCTCGAAGTGGGCCAGCAGCGCGGCGGCGCGTGCCGGATCCGGCCGTGCAGCGCAGGCAGCGCCGAGGTCAGCCTGCCAGCTGCCATAACGACCCTGTGCCCAGAGCAGGACGGCGAGGATGCGGTAGACCGCGCAGTTGTCGGCCTTGTCGGGGAAGAGGGCGATGCGCGGCGGCAGGAACAGGGTTTCGGTGTCGGTTTTCGCTTCGTCGGCGATTTCCAGTTTCAGCCGCCGCCCGGCGAGACCGCAGACAAACAGTTCAAGCACCGGCGCGTATTCGGCGAAGGTGACGGCATGGCTGTCCGCCGCCTGCCGGCGGAACAGGTCGAACTGCCTGAAGACCTCGCTGCCGCGGAACAGGCCTTCGCGGTCGTAGGCATCCATCGCGTGGATGATCCAGGCTTCGGCTGATGAGGCGCCGAGCTGTCCCAGTGCCTCCGCCGCCGCCGCGGCGAACTGGTAGGCCAGTTCGTAATTGCTGCGGTCGATGACTTCGATCCAGTGCAGCACGAAATCCTGCTGTTGGCGGTCGAGCGCGGAAAGCGCCTGTGCCAGGGGCGCCGCGGTGCGGCGCGAGGAGAGCACCGGGCCCAGCAGGTAGTCGAGCCGTTTTCCGAGTTCGGCGGCGGACAGCGGGGCATTCATCGCGGTGGGCGCCGGGAGGCGGCAGTCAGAAGACGGAAGCGGCGAATTCGTCGATCGCGCGCAGCATTTCCGGGTCGTCGGACAGGGCTTCCGCAATCGCGCCGTGGCAGGCGGCGGCGGCGGGTATGCCGCGGGTGATCAGCTTGGCGGCATGCACCAGCAGCCGGGTCGAGGCACCCTCGTCGAGCCCGTTGCCCTTGAGGTTGCGCGTCATCTGCGCAAGCCGCACCAGTGCCGAGGCGGTTGCCGAATCGGCGGCGGATTCGCTGCGGATGATTTTTTCCTCCAGCGATGCGTCGGGATAACGGAACTCGATTGCGACAAAACGCTGGCGTGTGCTGTGTTTGAGTTCCTTCAGCACGCTCTGGTAACCCGGGTTGTAGGACATCACCAGCTGGAATTCCGGCGGCGCCTGCAGCAGTTCGCCGCGTTTTTCCATCGGCAGGATGCGCCGGTCGTCGGCGAGCGGGTGGATGACGACCGTGGTGTCACGGCGGGCCTCGACCACCTCGTCGAGGTAGCAGATCGCGCCGCTGCGCACGGCGCGCGCCAGAGGGCCGTCGACCCACAGGGTTTCGTTGGCGGTGATCAGGTAACGGCCCACCAGGTCGGCGGCGGTGAGATCGTCGTGGCAGGACACGGTGATCAGCGGGCGCTGCAGCCGCCAGGCCATGTGTTCGATGAAGCGGGTCTTGCCGCAACCCGTCGGACCCTTGAGCAGCACCGGCAGGCAGCTGGCGCGGGCGGCTTCAAACAATGCAATTTCGCCGCCAACCGCTTCGTAATACGGCTCGTTGCGGATCAGGCGTGCTTCGGTCGGCAGGGGCTGGGCGCCCGGCGGAGTGAGTCGGGTAACCATGGGTCGGCAGTCCGGCAAATCGGTGATTCCGACGAGTATATACCGCTGGAGCGGCCGGTATTTTATAAGTACTTGATTGTATTAATATTTTTAGTTTTTGCTGAATCCGGGAACCGGCCGGACCGCGAATTCGAGGGTCTGCAGGTCACCCAACACATAGGTGGTGGCCGCACTGACGCCGGCCACGCTGCCGGGATCGATGCGCAGCGTCTCGCCGCCCTTGATGTTGCGGATGCGTTCAATGACGGCGCGGTGTTCATGGCCGTTGCAGACCAGATCAAAGTCGCCGGTCAGGGCCATGGCCTTGGCGTAATGCGGGTAGTGCACCATGAAAATCCGTCGTTCCGCGAGCACCAGCGAACCGTCCTGACCGTAGTAGTGCAGGCGGTTTTTCGGTTCCTGTGCCCATTTCGACAGGAAGTAGAGGTCGCCGGTGTTGTTGCCGTGGATCATGTGGATCGGCAGCCCGAATCCAGTGATGGCATGCAATGTGGACGGTGCAACCAGGTCGCCGCAGTGCAGTATGGCCTGCGCGCCCAGAGATTTGGCTTCCGCAACGGCGGCGGCAAACGGTTCGCGGTGGTCGTGGCTGTCGGAAAGAATGCAGATTTTCAGGGGGCACCTCCATCAGCCGCAGATTCTACCCCGCGCCATCCCAAGTATTTTCTATGCCAACATAACCTTTTTTTCGTCTGTGCCGGTCGCGGCCTGTTTAGAATCGCTGCACCGAGAAACAGGGGGAGAAGATGTTCACCAGCAATCCGTTTGCCGAGCTTTCGGCGTCCGTTTCGCCGGCCATGATGCAGACTTATGTCGTGATCATGGTCATTCTGGTCGCGGCAGGGACCTTGTTTGACGTCCTGCACAAAGGCAGCGCCAGGTATTTTTTCGAGAACTTCCGCAAATCCAGGGCCAAAGCCAAGAAGCAGGTCGGCGGCGGCGAACTGGTCTCGATCGCGGTGCAGACCGCCGTGGTCGACGTGCTGACTTCCGGCGAATTCTGCAACGTGCGCCGCCGCATCGCGCACCTGCTGACGATGTACGGCTTCCTGCTCTATGTCGGAACCACGGTGCTGATGGTGTTCTGCTACCCGACCTCGGCGACTGTGACGCCGGCGATCGTGCCCCAGCTGTGGTGGTTGGGCGGCCTGATGATCTGCATTGGCGGCTACTGGTTCTGGTTCTTCATCCGCGTTGATGTCTCCGCCGAGGGCAATACGCCGTTTCGCGTGATGCATGCCGACCTGTTCGTGCTCTCGCTGCTGGCCAGCGTGACGCTGGGCCTCGTCTGGGCCTGGATGCAGGCCAAAGGCATCGCCGGTTCGACGGTTCTTTTCGGCCTCTACATCCTCGCCACCACCGTGCTTTTCGCATCGGTGCCGTGGTCGAAGTTCGCGCACATGTTCTTCAAGCCTGCCGCGGCCTTCGAGAAAAGGGTGTCCGAGGCCAACGGCACGGTCCAGAACCTGCCGACGCTGACCCGTGACGATCCCGAGCAGCAGCAAAGACATTCCATGGAGCTTCTGAAGGATGCGCCGATGGACATGGGGCTGGGCATCAAGCGCGAAGCGCCGCGCCACTACTAAAAACACACAGCAAGTTCTTCAGGAACAGTTCAAGGAGCCGAGTTATGCCTACCTTCGTCTACATGACAAGGTGTGATGGATGCGGACATTGTGTCGACATCTGTCCGTCCGACATCATGCACATCGACAAGACCTACCGTCGCGCCTACAACATCGAACCCAACATGTGCTGGGAGTGTTATTCCTGCGTCAAGGCCTGTCCGCAGCATGCGATCGACGTGCGCGGATATGCCGACTTTGCGCCTCTGGGCCACAGCGTGCGTGTCGACCGCGACGAGCGGAAGGGCACGATCGCCTGGAAGATCAAGTTCCGCAACGGCACGGAAAAGAATTTCCTGTCGCCGATCACCACCAAGCCCTGGGGAACTGCGATTCCCAAGCTGGCGGAAGTGCCCGGGCCCAGCAAGGAAATGCGCGACAGCCAGTTGCTGTACAACGAACCGAAATGGATACGCATGGATGAAGGCGGCCTGCATACGCTGAAGTCCAACGGTCTCAAGATGAGGAAAGGCGTGGCTTACTGATGGCTTACGAAACGATTGTCGAAGAAGGCATCGATGTCCTGGTCGTCGGCGCGGGCCTTGGCGGCACGGGCGCCGCATGGGAAGCCAGGTTCTGGGGGCAGAACAAGAAGATCGTCATTGCCGAGAAGGCCAACATCGACCGCTCCGGTGCGGTTGCCCAGGGCCTCTATGCCATCAATTGCTACATGGGCACCCGCTGGGGCGAGAACAAGCCCGAGGACCATGTGCGTTACGCCCGCATCGACCTGATGGGGATGGTGCGGGAAGACCTGCTGTTCGACATGGCACGCCACGTGGACTCCACGGTGCACCAGTTCGAGGAGTGGGGCCTGCCCATCATGAAGGACCCGAAGACCGGGCGTTACCTGCGCGAGGGCCGCTGGCAGATCATGATTCACGGCGAGTCGTACAAGCCGATCGTGGCCGAGGCCGCCAAAAAATCGGCGGACAAGGTGTTCAACCGCATCTGCGTGACCCACCTGCTGATGGATGAAAGCAAGGAGAACCGGGTTGCCGGTGCCGTTGGTTTCAACGTCCGCACGGGCAACTACCATGTTTTCAAGTCGAAAACCGTGATTTGCGGAGCGGGCGGCGCTTCCAACATTTTCAAACCGCGTTCGGTGGGCGAAGGTTCCGGCCGCACCTGGTACGCACCCTGGTCTTCCGCGTCGGCCTACGGCCTGATGATCAACGCCGGCGCCAAGATGACGCAGATGGAAAACCGCATCGTGCTGGCGCGCTTCAAGGACGGTTACGGCCCGGTCGGCGCCTACTTCCTGCACCTGAAGACTTACACGCAGAACGGTCTGGGCCAGGAATACGAATCCAAGTGGTTCCCCGAGCTGCAGAAAATGGTCGGCAAGGAGTATCTCGACCCGGAAGCCTCGCACCTGACCCACCGGCCGATTCCGACCTGCCTGCGCAACCATTGCATCATCAGCGAAGTGAATGCCGGACGCGGCCCCATACACATGGTGACCATGAAGGCCTTCCAGGATCCGCACCTGGAAGAGGTCGGCTGGGAAAACTTCCTCGGCATGACCGTCGGCCAGGCCGTGCTTTGGGCCGCCACCGACGTGGATCCCAAGAACGAAAATCCGGAGCTGACGACGTCCGAGCCCTATGTCATGGGTTCACACGCAACCGGCTCGGGCGCCTGGTGTTCGGGCCCCGAGGATGTTTCGCCCCCGGAGTATTTCTGGGGCTACAACCGCATGACGACCATCGAGGGCCTGTTCGGCGCCGGTGACGCGGTCGGCGGGACGCCGCACGCCTTCTCGTCCGGTTCGTTCACGGAAGGCCGACTTGCCGCCAAGGCTGCCTGCAAATACATCGATGACGGCAAGGCCGAAGGCATTGTCGTGTCCGACGAGCAGATCAACCGCCGCAGGAAAGAGATTTACAAGCCTCTCGAGCATTACAACACCTACCGCAATGCGATCGTGGCCGGCGACGTCAACCCGCACTACATCAATCCCAAACAGGGCCTGGACCGCCTGCAGAAGCTGATGGACGAGTATTGCGGCGGCGTGACCGTCGGCTACATGACCAACGAGAAACTCCTGAATATCGGTCTGAAGAAGCTCAAGATCATGGAGGAAGATCTCCAGAACCTGGCGGCGAAGGACATCCACGAACTGCTGCGTGCCTGGGAATTGATGCACCGCCATCGTGCAGCCGAGTGCGTCACCCAGCACACGCTGTTCCGGAAGGAGACCCGCTGGCCGGGTTATTACTACCGGGGCGATGCGATGAAGGTGGACGACGAGAACTGGCACGTGCTGACGGTTTCGCGTCGTGATCCGGAAACCGGCGAATACACGATGGAGAAGGCGCCCTGTTATCACCTGGTTGGGGAAAACGAGTAACGTATGGCTGGCGTCATGAGTCCTGCACAGCCGGTCGCTTCCGGTCAGCAGGAGCCCCGCGTGAACATCATCGAGAAAACCGACGAGGAGATTCTGGCCATGGCCAATCTCCTGTGGCGGGACCTGGTCAAGGCTTCGAACGAGGGCAAATACGGGGAGTTCGCAAAGAACTTTTCCGGTTCCCTCGCGCGTGCCATAGACCAGGTGGTTGCGGGCCACCAGTTCGCCAACAGCGAGCTGGCAAGAAACCTGTCCGAGGACGCCGACTCGCTGGGCATCATCCGCCGGGGCGAACATGTGACGGTCCTCTACCGGCAACGCAGCACCAAAAAGCCAGGTGAGTGGCTGGGCAGGCTGGTTCTCGGCTATGAGGATGGAAAAGTCAGGATTTTCGGCGCATCCATTTTCTGAGCATGGCTTCGGAACCCGCATGAGCGAAACCATCCAGGACGGCAAGTTTGTCGAAGTCACTTACAAGGTGACCGACAGGAAATCAGGCCATGTCCTTACCCAGGTCGAATTCCCCCTGGGTTATGTCCACGGGCACAATGAAATCCTCGCGCCTTCAGTACACATGGCGCTGGCGGGCAAGTCTGCCGGCGATGTCATCGAAGTGCCCATTGACGGCAACCAGATCTTCGGCCCCAGGGACGAGTCTCTGGTGTTTTCCGACCTCATCGAGAACGTTCCCGAGGAATATCGGCAGATCGGCACCTCGATCCTGATGGAAAACGACAGGGGCCAGACCCGCAGCTTTCTCGTTACGCATCTGGACGACGAGAGGCTGACTGTCGACGGCAACAACCCGCTTTGCGGCAGGGAGGTCGTCTTCATGCTCGAGATACTGACCGTGCGCGACGCCACCGACGAAGAAATCAGGGCGGGCGGTGCGATCATTGCAGGCGCGGATATCGACCCGGCGCTGATGAGGCCTGTTTGACCGGCGGGGTAGAATGGTGGCGGACAGCTTCCGGCTTTGTTACATGAAATCCTGAACTCACGAAAAAGGTGACTTATGAGCGATCAAAAACCCAGCAACACCCCGGTGCCTGACGGCCATACGACTTTTTACACGACGCGTCAGATGCCCCCCAGCGAAAAGGGCTTTGTCGGTTTCGAAACCGTCTGGAAACCGCTGCAGAAGGAAGTGGAATACAAGACGCCCAAACAGCCCTGAGCTTGTGCCGTTGTCGGACGTGAAAACGCCGCCTCTTGGGCGGCTTTTTCACGTCCATAGAAACCGGTGGGTGGTCAGCGGGCGGAGTGGCCGGTCAGCTTCACTTCAACCTTGTCCTCGTCCTTGATCGTCGCGTAGTAGGCACGCAGAACTTCAAGCACCTCGGGGCGGCTGAATTCGGCCGGCACTGCATCTCCTTCCGACAGCCATTTGCGCAGTTTGGTGCCGGAGACCAGCAGCCGGTCTTTTTCGTCATGCGGGCATGTTTTCGCCGAGGCCATGCCGCCGCACTGGTAACACCAGAACGTCCAGTCGATTTTCAGCGGCTGTGTTTCCAGCGCACCGCGCGGAATCTCGTCAAAGATGTGGTGTGCGTCGAAGGGTCCGTAGTAGCTGCCGACGCCGGCGTGGTCGCGGCCGATGATCTGGTGCGAGCAGCCGTAGTTCTGCCGGAACAGGGCATGCAGCAGGGCTTCGCGCGGGCCGGCGTAACGCATGTCCAGCGGATAGCCGGACTGCACGACGGTTTTCTGCACGAAATATTTTTCGATCAGCACGGCAATGGACCGGGTGCGCACATCGGCCGGGATGTCGCCCGGCTTGAGGTTGCCGAGCAGCGAATGCACCAGCACTCCGTCGCAGACTTCGATCGCGACTTTGGCCAGGTACTCATGGGAGCGGTGCATCGGGTTGCGGGTCTGGAATGCGGCGACCGTGCTCCAGCCATTGGCGTCGAAGGCGGCACGCGTCTGTGCCGGCGTCATGTACATCGCGCCGTACTTTTCAGGGAATCCGCCCTGTGACAGGACCTTCACCGGACCGGCAAGGTTGACCTCGCCCTGTTCCATGACCATCTTTACGCCGGGATGTGCGGCATCGGTGGTGCGGAACACGGCCTGGCACTCATGGGCCTTGTCGATGGCGTATTTTTCCGTGACCTGCAGGGTGGCGAGGATTTCGCCGTTGTCCGGGTCAACAAGTGCGACTTCGCCGCCGGTCCGGATCGCATCCGCCTGGGGTTTCGTGGCGGACAGAGTGATCGGGATCGGCCAGAAGATGCCGCTGGCGAGGGTGTAACGATCGCAGGTGGCACGCCAGTCATCGTGGCCCATGAAGCCATCGAGAGGGGTGAAGCCGCCGATGCCGAGCATCAGCAGGTCGCCTTTCTCGCGGGAACTTACGGTTATTTTCGGCAGGGTGGCTGCTCGTTTGCGCTCGGCATCCAGCGCGGGGCCGTCGAGCAGCAGCGGTTTTAAAGGGCCCCCTCCATGGGGATTCACCAGTTTGGTCACAGGCTTTTCCTGTTGCTGAGGTTATTCTGGGGATGAAGCGGCAAGCAGGCTAACATGCACCTCCGGAGCCTCGTATCCATTCTTTTTATACGAGGATAAGGTTGGTGGGCATCACATTGTGGATGTCACGGATTTGCGACAGGCATTATCCCCGGGTTCTTTACCGCGTGTTTTTGCGGTTTTTGGTGCTACCATGCCTCGCCTTTGTTCGATTTTTCAATCAGATATAAAGACGCTGCGGCATGCATCGATACTGCCAGACTTGTTCAGCGCTCACGGGGGCGCTTTTTTTGTTTTTTGCAGGCTCGCAGGCTGCCGGTCAGTCCATCTGGAGTGATCCCTTCGGCACTGGCGGACGCACTGCGACCGAGCCGTATCTGCGCTGGGAATCCACCTTGCCGTTGCCGCAGGTCGGTTCCCCGCAAGTCGCAGGTGAACTGGCCCGCAACCAGCCCTTGTCCCTGCCCGAACTGACTGAATTCGCATTGCGCAACAATCCGCGGACGCGTCAGTCCTGGCTTGCCGCTAGGGCGGCCGCTGCCGGAGTCGGCATCGAAAAGGCCGATCTGCTGCCCCAACTCACCGCCAATTACGCAGTCACGCGCACCCAGCAGGTCACCAACCAGGGGGCGATTGTGCCCTGGCAGACCCGCTACGGCCCTTCGATCAGCCTGAGTTATCTGCTTTATGACTTTGGCGTCCGAGGCTTCCAGATCGAAACCAGCGAGTACCGCCTGCTGGCGGCCAATCTTGCGCACAACCGTGTCCTGCAGGACGTTGTCTTCGGTGTGGAGCAGGCGTACTACCGCCTGATCGGCAACGACGCACTGGTACGGGTTAACGTACAGTCGCTGAAAAATGCCGAAACCGCGCTGGAGGCGGTGAGCAAGCGCCGGGAGTCCGGACTGGCGACGGTGGCCGATGTCTATCGCGCTGAAACCCTGGTGGCTCAGGCGCGGCTGAACCTGACGCGCAGCAACGGTGAACTGGAGAAATCGCGCGGGCAGTTGGCTTCGGTCGTCGGCCTGCCGGTTAACGTAGGCATCGCGGTACGGCCGCTGGAAGCTCCGCCACAGACCACTGAAATTTCGGCCTCGATCGGTGATCTGCTGGCTCGGGCCAAGGCATCACGTCCCGACCTGGTGGCGGCGGAAGCCCAGGTGCGCGCCTCGCGCGCTAGTGCCAATGCGGTTGCGCGCGCAGGTTTGCCGTCGATCGAGGTGGTCGGCGGCAGCGGTCGCACTTCGTTCAACGACAACCGGCCCTCGGCCAGCAACTACAACATCGGGTTGGCGATCCGCATCCCCATATTCACCGGGTTCCGCGAGACTTACAGCGTTCGTCAGGCCGAAGCTCAGGCGGAAGCAGCGGAAGCCAGCCGCGATGCGCTGGTGCGGCAGGCCGAGGTGGAAGTCTGGCAGGGTTATTACGACCTCACCACGGTGAACAGCAGCATTTCCAGCACCGAAGCGCAGGTGCGCTCCGCGGAACAGACGGCGCAGGCAACCCTGGCACGTTACCAGAGCGGTTTCGGGAGCATTCTTGACCTGATTACGGCGCAGCAGGATGAATCCAACGCGCGGGTGCAGCGCATACAGTCTTATCTGGACTGGTTTACCACTCTGGCGCGGTTGCAGGTGGCGGTTGGTGCGAGCGATTTAATCAAGGCGGGCGGAGGAAAATGAAAAGACTGATCATGTTGCTGGCCTTTGTCGCGGTAGGTGCTGCGGTGGCGGGCGGTTACTGGTACTGGCAGCAGGGCGGCAGTGCCAAGGGCGGGGCCGAAAAAACCAAGGCCAAGGGCGGCAAGGGGGGCAAAGGCGGTGCAACGCTGACCGTGAGCGCGGTTCGCGCGGTGTCCAAACCCATGCCCGTGCTGATCGAGGCGGTCGGCACGGTGGAGCCCGAGCAGAGCGTGCAGGTGCGGGCGCAGGTGAGCGGTGTGCTGCAGACCATCGCTTTTCGCGAGGGTGACAGGGTCAAGGCCGGACAGGTGCTGTTCGAAATCGATCCGCGCACGTTCCGTGCGCAGTACAACCAGGCGCTGGCTGCGCTGGAGCGTGACAAGGCGCAACTGGAGAACGCGAAGGCACAGCAGCAGCGGCTGGAGCCCTTGCTCAAGCGCGAGTTCATCACACGGCAGGAATACGATGTCGCGGTGACCTCGGCCAAATCGCTCGAGGCCACTGTGCAGGCGGGCCAGGCGGCGGTTGAACAGGCGCGCATCCAGCTGGACTATGCGCGGATCGTTGCGCCGATCAGCGGGCGCACCGGACAGCTGGCCGTGCGTGCCGGCAATCTGGTTCCGGCGTCCGGCGGCGGAGTGCCGCTGGTGACAATCAACAGCACGGATCCCGTGCTGGTCGGCTTCAGCATCCCGGAGCGCCAGCTTGAGGACATCCGGCGTTACCAGAACGAGAAGGACATGCGTATCGAGATTCTGCCTGACAGGTCGGGTCCGCCGGCGGCAACAGGCAAGCTGGTGTTCGTCGACAACACGGTGACGCCGCAGACGGGCACGGTGCTGCTGAAAACGCGGGTGGACAACCAGAAAGAGGTCATCTGGCCCGGACAGTTCGTCAATGTTCGCGTGGTGCTGACGGTCGAGCCGGAGGCGATAGTGGTGCCGGAGGTTGCCGTGCAGCCTGGCCAGAGCGGACCGTTTGTCTATCTTGTCGATGCCGACAGCAAGGTTGAGGTCCGACCGGTCAAGGTGTCGCGCCAGCTTGGCAGCGAGGTGGTCATCGCAGAGGGCATCAAGGCGGGAGACCACGTCATCACCGAGATTCCACAGGCGCTGCGGCCCGGCGCCACAGTACGGCTGGCTGAAGAGGCGGGCGGTGGCGGGGAAAAACGCAAGGGCAAGGGCGGCAAGAAGGGCGAAGGCAAGGGCAAGGCGGCCGATGGAGATGCGGTTAAGCCGGCTGCTGCGAAAAACTGACATCCGGATCAAACGGCATTGAAGCTTTCGGGGGCAAAATCATGAACGTTTCGCGGATTTTTATCGTCAGGCCAGTGGCAACCACGGTACTTGTGGCTGCAATCATCATTTTCGGATTGATTGCTTTCCGGTCGCTGCCCGTCAATGAGTTGCCGAACGTCGATTTTCCGACCATTTCGGTGACTGCGGACCTGCCTGGCGCCAACCCGGACATCATGGCGACCACGGTGGCGACGCCACTCGAGCGCCAGTTCAGTCAGGTCGCCGGCATTGACTCGATGAGTTCAGTGAACAGCACCGGGCGCACGCGCATCACGTTGCAGTTCAGCCTGGATCGGGACATCGATGCTGCTGCCCAGGACGTGCAGACGGCGATTGCACAGACCCTTCGCCGTCTGCCGGACGGCATGGATCCGCCGACCCTGCGCAAGGTCAACCCCGCAGACTCGCCGATCATGTTTCTTGCGCTGACTGCGCAGACCCTGCCGCTGCCCGCCCTCGATGAATTTGCCGACAACCACATCGCCCAGCGCTTCTCAATGATCAGCGGTGTGGCGCAGGTGCAGGTTTTTGGGTCACAACGCTACGCTGTGCGGGTGTTCCTGGATCCCGAGGCGCTTTCCAAGCGCGGCCTTGGGCTTGAGCGTGTTGTCAGTGCGATCCAGAATGCAAACAGCAATCTTCCTTCAGGAGTTCTGCAGGGGGCGGCGAGGGATTTCACAGTCAAATCCTCTGCGACGCTGCAGCGGGCCGAGAATTTCAACAACCTGATTGTTGCCTACAAGGACGGTATGCCGGTCCGTCTTTCGGATGTTGGCAATGCAGTTGATGGAATCGAGAACGCCAAGATCAAGAGCTGGCTGAATGGCGAACGGGCAATCGTCCTTGCGGTTTACCGGCAGCCTGGCGCCAACACCGTGGAAGTTGCCAGTCGCCTGCGTGCGCTTTTCCCGGAAATCGAGGCCAGTGCGCCACCGGGTGTTCGTATCCATATCGTCAATGACAGATCCGAGTTCATCCAGGCTTCGATCCGGGAGGTGGAGTTTCACCTGATTCTCTCCATCGTTCTGGTGGTGCTGGTCATTATGGTGTTTCTGCGCAATGCGCGCTCGACACTTATAACGGCGCTAATATTGCCGACATCAATCATCGCGACCTTCGGTGTGATGTATGTGTTGGGTTACAGCCTGAATAATCTTTCGCTGATGGCGATCATCCTTGCCGTCGGATTCGTTGTCGACGATGCGATTGTCGTTCTGGAGAACATCACGCGCCACATGGAAATGGGCAAGGACCGGATGACAGCTGCCCTCGAAGGCGCGCAGGAAATCGGCTTTACGGTTTTGTCGATGACGGTATCCCTCGCTGCCGTGTTCATTCCCATCCTGTTCATGGAGGGGATGCTTGGCCGCCTGTTCAGGGAGTTCGCCGTCAGCGTTGGGGTGGCCGTGATCGTATCGGGGGTGATCTCGCTGTCGATGACGCCGATGATGTGCAGCTTGATGCTCAAGAACTACCACGAGGAGAAGCACGGCCGTGTCTACATGGCGCTGGAGCGCATGTTCGACTGGATGCGCGACATTTACGGTGATAGCCTGCGCTGGACGATGCGTCACCGCGGGCTGATGCTCTTCGGTTCTGTGGCTTTCCTCGTCTTCACCGTATTGCTCTATCAGGCAGTTCCCCAGGGCTTCATTCCGCGCCAAGATACCGGGGTGTTTTTTGGAAACACACGAGCGCCCGAGGGTATTCCGTTTGCGGAACTGGAGAAGCGACAGGCCAGGGTTGCCGAGATTATCCAGCGCAACCCGAATGTCGAGTCGGTCATGTCCACTGCCGGGCAGGGTACCGGCGGTGTCGTGGGCAGCAACATCGGCCGCATCATCGTCCGCCTTAAGCCGCGAGAGGAGCGCGCGACGGGTGCGGATGGCGTGATCCAGGAGTTGCGGCGGGCGTTTGCCGGCGGCGGCCAGGGTTTGCGCGTGTTCATGAATAATCCGCCGGCGATTCGCATCGGTGGCCTTATCAGCACCAGTGATTATCAATTGGTGTTGCAGGGGGCAAACCAGAAACAGCTCTACGAAGCCAGTAAGGAGTTGGAAGGGCGGCTTCGCGAGTCCAGTATGCTGCAGGACGTAAATTCCAGCCTGGAGGTCAGCAATCCGGAAATCCAGATCGAGATCGACCGCGATCGCGCAGCCGTGCTCGGGATTTCGCCGCAGCAGGTCGAGTCGGCGCTCTATAACGCCTATGGCGGGCGCAGGATCAGCACGCTTTACGGCTCGACGGACCAGTACAACGTGCTGCTTGAACTTGATCCGAAATTCCAGCGCGACATCAATGCCCTGCGTTCGCTTTTTGTGCAGTCTTCCACGGGGCAAATGGTGCCGATCCAGGCGGTGGCCGACATCAGGATGGGCGTAGGCCCGGTTTCTGTCAGTCACTACGGGCAACTGCTGTCGGTTGTTCTTTCATTCAATCTTGCGCCCGGCAATTCGATTGGCGATGCGGTGACCCACGTCAAGGAGATTGCGGGCGGTTCTTTGCCCGCAGGCATTACGTATTCGGTGGCCGGAAACGCGCAGGCTTTTGAGGAGGCATTCCGCACGCTGCCGGTGCTGCTGTTGATTACCGTGCTGGTGATTTACATGGTGCTGGCGGTGTTGTACGAGCATTACGGCCACCCGGTCACGATTCTGACGGCTCTGCCATTTGCCGGGTTTGGCGCATTGCTGATGCTGCTGATCGCGGGGCAGGAACTGAACGTGTTCAGTTTTGTGGGGATCATTCTGCTGGTCGGTTTGGTCAAGAAGAACGGCATCATGATGGTCGACTTTGCAATCCAGATGCAGCGGGAGAAAGGCATGTCGGCTGCCGATGCGATTGTTGAGGCATCGATCGTCCGCTTCCGCCCGATCATGATGACAACGATGGCCGCGATTTTTGCCACCCTGCCGCTCGCGTTCGGCACCGGTATCGGTTCCGAAATGCGACAGCCCTTGGGCATTGCCGTTGTTGGCGGTCTTGTGTTCTCGCAGATGCTGACCCTGTATGTGACCCCCACGTTTTATGTCAGCATGGATCGCTTTGCACATTATTTCCGCAAGGAGCAGGGCGCCGTTCCTGCTGTGGGCAGGTAGAACAAAAAATATTGCGCATGGGGTATTGCGCTGCCTGAAAAAGTCTCGGATAATCGCGGGCTTCGCTGATGCATCACTTCAAGAGTAGCCAGAGTCTTGAAAGTCAGCGAGGAGCCGAAAAAAGTAGTTTTTGGGTGTTGACAGCAGCAAAAATACCCAGCTATAATTCAAGGCTTGATTGATCGGGCGCGGGGTGGAGCAGTCTGGCAGCTCGTCGGGCTCATAACCCGAAGGTCATAGGTTCAAATCCTATCCCCGCTACCAACGTTCTTTAAAAATATACAGCCGATAAGTGTGGGCACTTGGTCTTGAGGGTGCCGCGCAAGGAAACGCGCGCGGTTATCAAGCAATACAGAAGTGCTCGCACGACGGAAATTAATACATACGTCAAGCGAGAGAAATACTTTGCAGAGATTAAACTGAAGAGTTTGATCCTGGCTCAGATTGAACGCTGGCGGCATGCCTTACACATGCAAGTCGAACGGTAACGCGGGGGCAACCCTGGCGACGAGTGGCGAACGGG
>JALHND010000050.1 GCA_022843705.1 Burkholderiales bacterium | reverse complement strand
TTTCTACACGCGTTGTTTCACCAAGCGCAGTTTCCAGCCGCATCTCGCGCCCCCGGGCGCACCCTGCCGTGCCAGCAATCTGCGCACCCACAAGGACGTGATGACCTGGACCCTCAGCTGTTCGGAGAGCGTGGCGCAGATGAGCGGGCACGGACGGATGGTGTTCAGCGGCAACCGGGTGACCGGCACCGTGACCACGCTGTCGCAGTATCCCGCCGAGATGCAGGTTGTGCAGAAGATCAGCGGCAAACGCGTCGGTCCCTGCGAAGTCCAGGGCGATCCGATCGAGGGCAGGCCCCTGCGCCCGCCACTGCGCGACTACCAGGAAACGGTACCCAAGTCCTGATGTGATCAGCGCGGCGGTTTGCCGGCCGCGCTGCCGCCTGCCGCGCCGCGCAGGTTTACACCTTCGCCCTGCACGGAAATGAGGCGGTTGCCACCGACGAGCCGGATGCGTTGTGCCTCGCGCTCGTCCTCGAAGTAACGGTCGCGCTCGTCAACCTTGCCGTCGCCGCGGCCGCTGTCCTCACCGGCATCCGCCGCTGCACGGCCGCCCTGTCCGCCACCGCGGAATTCGCCCGAGGTATCGGTGCCGCTGCGCGCGGTGGTGCTGCTGTCGCGGCCGGTACTGCCGCGATCACCGTCACCCGCTTCGCCGGGGCCGACCGAGGCACCGCCGCCGGAAGCGCCGCCCTGGAATGAACCCGAGAGGCCGGTGCCGTCGCGTGCGCTGGCGTCGCCTGCCGACGCGATTGTGCTGGTTGATCCATCGCCGCTGCCCGCGCCCGGGAAACCGCTGCCGCCGTCTCCGGCACCTGTGCCCGCGCCGCCGCCGGCGATGCCGCTTCCGGCAGCACTGCCGGAACCATCACCAAAAGCCGGGCCATCGCCGCCGGCGAGGAAGCCGCCGCTGCCACCGGCGAGCCCGTTGTCACCACCGGCGACGCCGCTGCCGGTGCCGCCACTGCTGCCGGCACCGCCGCTGCCGCCGAAACCGCCATCCGACAATCCGCTGCCATCACCGGTGATGAAGCCGCCGCTGCCTCCGGCCGTGCCGTCAGCACCGCCACCGAGGCCGTCACCGCTGCCGCCACCGGCCACGCCGGTGCCCGCACTGCCCGCACCCGAACCATCGGCGAGACTGCCACCGCCGGTCGCACCTCCGGCGAAGGTATCGCCGCCGAGACCCGTGCCGTCGCTGCCCGTGCCGCTGCCACCGCCGCCTGCACCGGCAAAACCGCCATCCCCCGCGCCACCGCTGCCATCACCCGCGAGTGCGCCGCCACCGGAGGCTCCGCCGCCGAAACCGCCATCACCGCTGCCGCCGGCAAGGCCGTCACCGGTGCCGCCATCACCGCCGGCGCCACCGCCGAGGCCACCGCTGCCATCGCCCCCGGCCAGCGCGCCACCACCGGTTGCGCCATCGCCGCCCAGGCCGCTGCCACCGGAACCATCGGCGAGGCCGTCAGTGCCGGTGCCCGAAGTCGAGTCTCCGGCCAGGCCGCCACCGCCCGAGCCGCCGCCGCCGAAGGTGTCCGTACCGTCGCCGCCGGGCCCGGTGCTGCCATCGATGCCCGTGCCATCGCCGCCGGGCGTTGTGCCCGTGCTGCCACCGCCACCGGCGAGATCGGTGCCGTCGCCCCCCGGCGGCGTGCCGTCGGCGAGCGTGCTGCCGCCATCGGGGCCGCCGCCTGTCGGATCGGTCGTGGTGTCGCCGGGATCGCCGCTGGGTGTGCCGCCGCCGCCACCGCCGCCGCTGAAAGGATCGCTTGGATCGCCGCCGGGCGGTGTGGTGTCACCTTCGGCCAGCGTGGTGCCGCCACCGGGCGTGGTGCCGTCCCCGGGGCCGGTCGTGCCGTCGCCTGCGAGTATGCCGCCGCCATCCTCGACCGGCGTGGTGTCGGTGGAGGTCGTGGTTGTTGTGCCACCGCCATCGGCCGGACCGGAGAGCGTGCCGCCGCCGTCAGCCACGGCACCGCCGCCGGTGCCGTCGGTCGGCGTTCCGCCGGTGCCGCCGCCGTTGTTGGTCGTATCCGCAGGTGTGGTCGATCCGCCGCCACCGGTGCCGCCGGTGCCCGCGGCCGTGCCGGTGCCGGTGCCGCCGGGACCGCCGAGGTCGGTGCCGCCGGAGCTGGTGCCGCCACCGCCACTGCCGCCACCACCGCCGCCGCCGCCCCCGCCGCCACCACCGCCGCCACCACCGCCCGGACCATCGCCGCTCACGACGACCGAGCCCTGGCCAACGCTGCCGCCGGGACAGGGCGCCGGGCAGGCGCCGTTGACCGTGACACCGGGGTTCGGCTGGAAAAAGCCGGCCTCGATCAGTTGCACGCGGTCGGATGTCAGCTGGCCGATGCCGTCATTGACATTGGGGCCGGGATAACCGATCACGCCGAACGCGATCGCCGGCTCGGGATGGTAGACATTGCCGTTGCTGCTGAAGAAATTCCTGACGACCTTGCCGTTCTCGCCGGTCTCGAACACCAGGTGCATGTTGCCCAGGCGGAACAGGCCGTCGCCGCCGACGGTGACATCGCCCTTGTGGTTGGGTCCGCCGATGATCAGCTTGGCATCCGGGTGGAACTGCTGCAGCAGGCCGAGCACCGGCGCCGCCGTGAACACCACGCCCGGCAGCGAGGGGTCGAGGTTGTTGCGGACGAAGATTTCCGTGGTGTCGGTGTACGGACGCAGCGTGATTTCCGCCCAGTGCGGCGTGGTGACCGTGCCGGGGAAGACCACGAAATTGTCGGAGACCAGTTCCAGTTTTACCGGCACCTTCGGCCCGAAAATGCCGTTGCGGTCGTAACGCGCCTGGTTGAAGGCATCAAGCGTGGCGATCTGCAGTGTGCCCGCCGTCTTCAGCGTCAGGTCGCCGATCGGCAGGTCGGGATTCACAGGATCCTGGCTGCGGTCGATGAATCCCAGCGCGGTGATCAGTGTCGCACTCGACAGGTTGTCGATCACCATCACGTCGCCGCCAAGCACGTTCAGGTTGCCGTTGCCGGTGAATCCCGCCGGCGGCTGGATGCGCGTGCGGACGTTGAAATTGCCCTGGCTCTTCGGCGCCACCAGGTTGACGTTCTGCGCCTGGATGATGCCGGTGCCGGCGACCGTGCCGTTGCTGCCGGTGGTGATGCCGATGCCGCCGTTGGAGGTGGTGACGATGTCGGCGTTGATGTTGATGTTCTGGCGGACGCTGTTGATCGAGATGCCGTCCTGGGCGCGCGACACGCCGTCGAGATGACGCGACTCGAGTTTCGCGCCGATCGTGATGTTGCGACCGTCGACGGCGATGCCGCCGAGCACCGAGTCGGCGAGGGTGTTGACCGCGGTGCTTGAGGTCGAATTGACGGTGACCGTGGCGCCCGGGTTGATGGTGACGTTGCCGGTGGAAGTCAGCTCGTTGCCGTCACCGTCCTTGGTCATCGCGTCAAGCTTGATCAGCGGCCGGGTCTGGCCGGTGGCGGTCAATGCGCCCACCACCCGCACGCCGTCGCCGGCGTCGCCCTGGCCGAACACGTCGATCACCGAGCGGCCGTTGTTGGACGTGGCGGTGATGTTGCCGACGGTGCTGATGCAGACGTCGTTGAATGCGCAGTTGGCGACCCAGGCGTTGCGCGAACCGGAGGTGATGGTGACTGCGGCGCTGTGCGGTGCCGCGCCGGCGGCCGTCGCCGGACCGTTGTCGGTGGCGGTGATGCCGGCGCCGAAGTTCATGGTCACCGGCCCGTTGGCGCTGGTCAGCGTGACCCCGGCGTTGACGCCGCTGCTGGCGCCGCCGCCGGTGGCGGTGATCGGGCTGCTGATGCTGACGCCGCTGCTGCCGCTCAGCGTGACGTTGGCGGCGGCCACGTTGCCGAGGCTGGTGGCGGTGATGGTTTTCGCCGCGGGCAGCGTCAGCACGCCGCCGGAGGTGATGTTCACCGTCGCCGCGCCGTTGTTGGAGACGTTGATCGACTCGGCGATGGTGACGCCGTCCGCCTCCCGGAAGCTGAACTGCGCGTCATTGACGTTGATGGTCGCCGTGCCGAGTGTGGTGACGTTGTTGTTCGCCGTGCCGAGGCTGACCGAATTCGGGCTGCTGATGCCCAGCGTGTTGGCGGTGATCACGCCGGCCGCGGTCTGCGAAATGCCGCCACTGGGCACGTTCAGGTTGACGTTGCCGCTGCCGGCATTGACCGGCGCGGTCAACGCCAGTGCGCCGTTGGTGGTCAGGTTGACGTTCTGGTTGTTGCTGAAAATGCCGTTGGCGGTACCGGTGTAGTACTGTGTCGGCGTCAGGCTGGCGACGTTCAGCGTGCCCGTGGTGTTCAGGTTGACCTGCGCGCTGCTGCCGAAAATCGGGATGCCGAAGTAGTTGCTGCTGGCGGCGAAATTCTGGATGTTGTTTGTGCCGGCGCCGGCGAAGTTGAAGACCGAACTTCCGTCGTAGCTGAAGAAAATCAGGTTGTTGGCGGTGATCGTGCCGCCGGTCTGGGTGACGTCGGCACCGTTGGTGGTGTAGATCACCACGGTGTCGGCATTCAGGTTGTCGTTGAGGTTGGCGTCCTCGCCGTAGCCGCGCCAGATTTCCCCTGCGAGGTTGGCGGTATTGACCGTGGCGTTGACGATCACGCCGCCCGCCGTCGGGATGCTGCCCAGCGTGTTGAAGGTGACAAGATCGCCGGTGACGTTGGCGTTAAGCGCGATGTTGGTGCTGGCTGCAACGGTGGTCAGCGTGAGATCGCCGCCGGTCGTCGTTGCGCCGCTGCCCGGGGTGCTGCGGGTGTCGATGGCGGTATTGACGGTCAGGTTGCCGTTTTCGGCGATCACCGTCGCGTTGCCGCCACGGGTGGTCAGGCCGCTGGCGCCGCCTGCAGTGCCGATGGTGACGGCGTTGATGTCGCGGTAGGCAACGTTGATCAACCCGTCTGTGGCACCAGCTACGGTTGAGCCCACGGCCAGAGTATTTACGTCGTTATTCACGCCACCGGGGCCCGGGTCACTGTCCAGCGTAAAGGTGCCGGAACCTCGTAGCGCCAGCGCGCCTGCAGTGATCGAGCCACTGGTCTGGCTAACGCCGCCGCCGGCCGCATTGAGGGTCACTGTACCGCCTGTCGCCACGCTGCCCGCACCGGGTGTGGTGCGGGTATCGATGTTCTCCAGCAGCGTGATCTGGTTGGCGCCGTTGGTGACGGAGCCGCTGCTGAGGGTGACGCTGCCGCCGCGGGTCTGGATGCCGGACAGGCCGCCGGCCGAGGTCACTGTCACTGCGTCGGCATCGGTGTAGGACAGGGTGCCGTTGATGTTGGCCGCGATGCCGGAAACACTGCCGCCCAGGGCATAGACACCGAAATTCGCGAGATTGTTGTCGCGCAAGGCCAGCAGGTTGCTGACGACTGCACCGCCGGTGCTGGTGATGCCGGCAGCAGTGAGATCAATGGTCTGGCCGGTCGCGGTGATGGTCTGGTTAAGTGTCAGGTTGCCGCCGGCGACAAGGGTGACGTTGTTGCCGTTGGTGTTGATGCCGTTGGTGCCGGACAGGCTGCCCACGGTCAGCGCCGTGGCATCCGTATAGCTGAGACTGCCGTTGATGTTGGCTGAGATGGTGGCGACATCGCTGTCCGTGCTGGTGAAAGAGAAATTACCTGCACCGACGCCCCCGCGACGGGTCAGCAGCAGGCCGCCGGCTGCGCCCCCGCCGCTGGTGGCGTTGGAAATGACCTTGCCGCCCATGTTGACTGCGCCGCTGGAACTCAGCGTCAGGATACCGCTGCTGCCTGGATTGATGTCCTGTCCCAGGGTCATGGTTCCGCCCGCGGACAGCGTCACATTGCTGTTCGTCGCGTGCGTGGTGATCAGGCCGCTGGTCGACAGCGTGCCGGTGGTGTCGATGGTGATGCTGCCGACATTGTCATTGGTGCCGAGGCCGACGCCGCTGACGCTCAGGTTGCCGGTGTTGGCAAAAGCCACATTGCCGCCGCCGGACTCGAAGGCCGAGAAGTTGCTGACGGCGTTGTTGGCAATTGTGTTGAGCGTCGTGCCGCCCTTGGACTGGGTGGTCAGGGTGTTGGCGGTCAGGCCGCCCCCCGCGCCCTGGGTGATTGTGCCGCCGGCCGCATTCTCCGCGTCGTTGCCGTCGGCAATCAAGGTGATCGAGGATGTTCCGCCGCCTGCAGCCTGAAGCTGGCTGTTGATGTTGATGCTGCTGTCGCGGTTGCGCAGCACGATGCCGCCGGTGGCGTTGCTGGGATTGACCGTTTCGCCGGATACGGTGATCGAGCCCGTGTGTGCGTTGTCGCCGATGGTCAGCTGGCCGCTGGTCACCACACGCTCGAGCGTGGCGTCGGTGAAATTGAGGCCGGCGGCATTGGTGCCGAGGTTGATCACCTGCGCCGCGGTATTCGAAGTCAGCGTCACCGAACCGGCGCCGGCGGTGATGTTCTGGGTGAAGGCCATCTCGTCGGCGATCAGCGTGACCGCCGAGCCGGTGGTGGTGATGCCGTTGGTGCCGCCGACGCTGCCCACGGTCAGCGTGGTGGCTGCGGTGTTGCGGAAGGTCACCGAGCCGTTGGTATTGGCCGCGAGGTTGGTGACATCGTTGTTCTGGTTGAGGTTGAAGTTGTTGGTAAAGCCGCCATTGCCGAGCAGCCTCACGCCGCCGGCACCGGTGGTGGTGATGGTCGAGCCGCCGCTCTGGATGGCGCCGTTCTGCGTCACATCCAGGGTCAGCACGCCGGTGCCGACACCGATGTTCTGGCTGATGGTGATCGCGTCGCCGGTCGTCAGTGTGGCGTTGCCGTTGTTGGTGGTGATGCCGGTGACGGTGACGCCGGCAATCGGATTGCTGGCGCCGTCAACCCCGACCCGGCCCACGGTCAGGCTGTCCAGCTCGCGGTACTGCAGAACGCCGGTTCCGGTGCCGCCCACGCTCAGATCGGCGGCAAAGGTCTGGGCGGCATTGGCCGCATTGGTCAGCGTGACATTGCCGATGGATTCGACGCCGAGGTTGGTGACGGTCAGGGCCTGGGTCTGGCTGATGCCGCCGCTGCCGGCACGCAGGATCAGCGTGTTCCAGTTGCTGCCGTTGGTGATCGCTGCACCGCCGCCGACCGCCAGGTTGCCGGTGCCGTCGGTCCGGCCAACCCGCAACGCTCCGGTGGTGACCTGTTCAAGTTCGGCCTGGGTCAGGTTGAATCCGCCGGCACCGCCGATGTTGACGTTGGTGTTGAGGTCGGGCTGCAGCGTGACGACGCCGGTGCCGCTGCCGGTGGTGATCGCGTCGTTGATGACCAGATCGCGGGCGGTCAGCGTAACCCGGCCGGTGGCCGGCGGTGCCGGTATGGCAGTGATGCCGGACACCGTGTCGACAGTGCCGACGGTCAGCGTGTTGGCGCCGTTGTTGAAGGTGAAGCTGGAAATGCCGCCGGCTCCAGCGGCAGTGTCGCTTTTTGTGGCGGCAATGGTGCCGACGTTGTTGCTGCCGGAAAGGTCTGCCGCATCGTCCGTCGAACCCGACGCGGCCATCACCCGCAGTTGCGGCGTGGTGATGCCGCCCGCGGTCTGCGCGATGGCATCCGCCGAGTTCAGCACCACTTTGTTTGCCGTTACGTTGGCGGCAAGATTGATGTTGGCATCCGCGGAGACATTTTCGACGGTCTTGAGCGTGATCGTTCCCGCCCCGGTGCCGCCGGTGCTGATGGCGGCATTGGTATTGAGCGTGCCGCCGGCCTGTAGGGTGATATTGCCGCCGTTGGTGGTGATGCCTGTCGACGAGGTGAACAGTCCGCCGCCGACCGTAGCCACAGTGCCGGTGGCCAGGGTGTTTTCGCCGGCGGCGACATCATCGGTATAACTGAGCGTGTTTCCTGCGCCGCTGATGGTTGCGGCGAGGGTGTTGACGTTGTTGTTCTGGCTCAGCGTGCTTGAGCGGAAGGTGGCCGAGCCGACGGAATTGATGCCCAACTGGTCGGCGGTGATGATTCCGGCGGTTTGCGTGATGCCGCCGCTGCCGGCGTTGAGCCTGACGATGCCGCCCGTCACCGCGCCTGTCGAGCCATTGACGGCGGTGCTGGCGTTGATGTTCGCCCCGAGGTTGATGCCGCCGGCGGTTCCGGAGCGCATCGTGACATTTCCGCCATTGGTGGTAATGGTGGCATTGGTCGTGATGCTGCCCGTTGCGGTGGTTGATCCCGCATCCAGCACCACGCCCAAGGCGCCGGTGGTGGAACTTATGGACTGATTGACAATGATGTTGTTTGCGGCATTCAGCGTCAGCGTCGCATTGCCGCCTGCGCTCTTGCTGATCGCGCTGCTGACCGTGATGTTTCCGTCCTGCGCACCGGTGACGCCGGTGGTGATGGTGACGTCGGTGCCACCGTTGAGCGAGGTGTTGATGGTGGCTACATCGACGGTCGAGTCGTCGGCAGTCGGCGTGAAAATATTCGGATTCCCGCCATTAAACGTACCGCCTGCGGTCGCAGCAATAATATTGACATTGCGCGGATCAAGGAGCCAGGTTCCGGCAAGGCCGCTGGCGGCGCTGGCGTCAACACTGGCACCGTCGATCTGAAGGATGTTCTTGCCCGAGGTTTCGACAAAACCGCCATTGCCCCCCTGCGCACCGCCGCGCGCCGAAATCGTGCCGTAATAACGCGTGACGTCGTCGGCCCAGACGATGACCTTGCCGCCGTCGCCGTTTTGGGTCGCGTCGGCGCGGATCAAGGCATCGGCGCCGACGTAGCTGCGCTGCGCGTTCTGCACCGCGGCGTTGTTGCCCTGGTAGTCGCCGCCGATCAGCACCGTGCCGCCGCCGCTGGCGCCCGAGGCGTCGATGACGGCGTTGCCGGTGACGCCGGCGTTTTGTCCGAGCACCTGCACGCTGCCGCCGGTGCCGGCACTGCCGGTGGCGTCGATATTCCCCGAAACCAGCGTGGTGCCGGTGGTCGATTGCACACGCACGCTGCCGCCGCGGCTGCCGCCGGCATTGAGGCTGCCGCTGGAGCTGACGTCACCGCCATCGCCAACGAGATAGATTGCGCCATCCCTTTCGACAGTGCCGCGGGCACGGACGGTGCCGCTGTTATTGACCACGGTGCCGGCAAGATCGCGGGCCACCGCCGCGGTCATCATCACGCGGCCGCCCTCGGCATTGAGTTCGCCGCTGTTGGCGACGCCGGCGAGTTCGGCGACGGTTTTTTCGTTGACGGCGAGGTTGATCAGGCTGTCGCCCTGCATGTCGAGGGTGACCTTGGCGCCGGAGGCGAGGGCCACGGTGCCGAGCCTTGCCTCGATCACGCCGCGGTTGGCGGCGTAGTCGCCGGCGAGCACGACGTAACCGTTGTCGCGGGCGCGGATCAGGCCTTCATTGATCACCGAGGCGTTGGCCGGTGAACCGGGGTCGCGGCTGAAGATGTAGCGGCCGGCGAGGAAATCGTCGTTGCGGATGTTCAGCGTCGAGGCGACCAGCCCGCCGACATCAAGGCTCGCGGTCGGGCTGAAGAAAATGCCCTGCGGATTGACCAGGAATACCCGGCCGTTGGCGGAGAGGCTGCCGAAAATCGCCGAGGGGTCGCTGCCGACCACGCGGTTGAGCACCACCGAGCTGCTGCCGGGCTGCACGAACTGCACGCTGTGGCCCTGGCCGATGGAGAAACCCTGCCAGTTGATGATCGCCTTGTCGCTGCCCTGGGTGATGACCTGCTGCGTGGGTGCGGGATTGTGGATGGTCGCGCTGCCGCTGACGACGCTGCCACCGGTGGGCAGTTGCTGCGCCTGCACCGGCAGGCCCGGCAGCAGCAGGCTGCAGAAACCGATGGCGGCGAGTGCGGCGGGCAAGGGCGCTAGGCGCAGGCCGCGCATCAGGCGTCCGGGAAAACGGCGTGTTCGGTGGGCAGTCACGGGTTGTTCGTGTTCACATCCGGGCCGTCAGGGATGGTCCGAGTATATACAACAGCGGCGACCGGGACAGCCTTCGGCGGGCATCAAAAAACATCAATATAATCAAATACTTATGTAATATCGGTTCAGAAGCTGCTGGACAGGGTGAGCCACAGCCGGCCGCGCTTGCCGTCGCCCGAGATGCGGTCACTCATCGGGTAGGCGTATTCCGCCTTGGCGCGCAGGTGTTTGTGCGGGAACACGCTGACGCCGAAGCCGGCGCTGCGCAGCGTGTCGTAACGCGTGAAGCCGTCGGCCTTGATCGCGCCCCAGTCGTAGAACATGCTGAATACGCCGACGGTGTTGACGGCAACAAACTGCCGCCGCAATTCGCCGGTGGCGACCCAGCCGGTTTCGCCGCGCAGGTCGGAGGAGCGATAACCGCGCACGCTGCCGGGGCCGCCGAGCGAGAATTTTTCGGTGTCGGGCAGCGCGCCGCTGGAGAGCACCCAGTTGCCGCGCAGGTAGAGATCCCAGTTCTTCGAGGCCGCGCGCAGGTGGCTGATGTCGATGTCGGCCTTGGCGCGCTGTGCGTCCTGGCGGTTGCCCGGATTGTCCTTGCCATTGCCGGACACCACCAGTGTCGCGCTGGTGGTGGCGGAGTCGGCATGCACCCAGTTGCCGAGTGCGGTCAGGCTCAGCAGGTCGATGCTGCTGTCGGCGGTGGGAATGCCCAGCGTGGTCTGCGCGGTCTTGGTGTTGCGCAGTCCGATGCCGAACACGATGTTGCGGGCGCGGCTGCGCACGTACGGGTGGGTCAGCACCAGCTCGGTGTTGGTGACTTCGCCGGAAATCCCCAGCGCCGCAAAATCGCCGCCGATGTCGTAACGCACCTTCGAATAAGTGGCGCCGAGGCGGGTGCCCTCGTTGGACACCGGCAGGCTGTAGCCGATGCGGCCGAAGCTCAGCAGGTCATGCCGGGTGTTGATGATGCGCAGGTTCAGCTGGTCGCCGATGCCCAGCGGATTGTTGAGATCCAGCGCGGCGTCGACGCGGGTTTCGCCGGTTTCGCGGCGGCCGTGGTTGTCGAGGGAGACCGTGGCGGCAAACGGTTTTTCCTCGGTGCGGATCACCATGTCGGTGCTGCCGTAGTCGGCGCCCGGCGCCAGCGTTGCCCGCGCCGAGAGGCCGGGCAGGTCGTTCATCAGCAGCAGGCTGCGTTCCAGCCGCGGCACGGTGATCAGTTCGTTCTTCGGCAGGCTGCCGGTGCGCGAAGAGATCAGTTCGTCGGAATAGCGGTTGTTGCCGACGATGCTGATGTTGGAGAGGCGGCCTTCGATGACCTCGATGCGCACGATGCCGTTTTCGACCTTTTGTGCCGGGATGATCGCGCGCGAGATCGGGAAACCGGTCTCGCGGTAGAGCTGGGTGACGGTATCCGCCGCGCGGTTCAGGTCGTAGAGATTCAGCTCAAGGTCGATGAAACGCTCGGTGAGCTGTTTCAGCTGCCGCTCGGTGTAGACCGTGTTGCCGACGAAGGTGAAGGCATTGACCGTGAAACGCGGCGCCGAGGGATCATGCGCCGCGTCGGGGCGGCTCGCCGGGAAGATGACTTCCGCCGGGGTCGGCGGCAGCGCGGGCTTGCGGTCGGGCACGGTGTCGAGCACGGAACCCGGCGTGATCGCAGCCTGGGCCAGGGCCTGCAGCGGCGCGCAGAAAGCCGCCGCCAGCGCCGCGGCGCGCAGGACATGGGAACGGCGGATCAGGACGCGCTGCGGCAACAACTTGTTATCTTCCCCTTGTACCCCTGTGTGCCGCGCCATTCGGGGCGCTGCGGCACGAAGCGCGGTGCTCAGCGGTTGGCGACGAGCTTCGGTTTCCAGGCCTGCACGGCTTTTTGCGCCTGCTCGCGCTGTTCCGGCGTCAGCCGGCGGTCTGCGGCATCACGGTTGTTCGCGGCGTCGATGTTGCCCCGGGCCGCGGCCAGGCTGAACCAGACATAGGCCTGGGCCATGTCCGCCGGCACGCCGCGGCCGCTGCCGTAGAGCACGCCGAGGTTGTTCTGCGCCTGGGCATGACCCTGTTCGGCGGCGCTGCGGTACCAGTTGAGGGCGACGCTCATGTCCTGCGGCACGCCCTGTCCCTTCTCATACAGCACGCCGAGGTTGTTCTGGGCCTGCGGCTGGCCGCGTTCGGCGGCACGCCGGTACCACTGCGCGGCTTCGGTGAAGTTCTGGGCGGTGCCCAGCCCGCGTTCGAACAGCACGCCGATGTTGTTCATCGCATTGGTGTTGTTCTGTGCCGCGGCGCGGCGGTACCACTGCATGGCCTGGGCGTAGTCCTGCGGCACGCCGCGTCCGCTGAAATAAAGCACACCGAGGTTGTTCTGCGCGTTCGGGTTGTTGCGCTGCGCCGCTTTCAGGTACCAGGAGGCCGCTTCCTTGGCATCGGGTTTGACCCCCAGACCTTTTTCATACATGACGCCGACATTGTTCTGCGCCTGGGCATGGCCCTGGTCCGCCGCCCGCCGGTACCAGTTCACCGACTCGACGAAATTGCGTTCCACGCCCTGGCCTTTTTCGTAGAGCACGCCGAGGTTGTTCTGCGCATCGGGGTTGCCCTTGGCGGCCAGCGGCTGCCAGGCCTGCAGCGCCGCGACGTAATCCCCCTTGCGGTAGGCATTCAGGCCCTGTTCGAGGGTGGCATGTGCGGCGCCTGCCAATGCGAAGCAAAGGCCTGCCAGCAGCGAGACTACTGTCCGTTTCATGCGGAGTCCGGTCGTGGGTGAGGGTGTTCCGGATTTTATATCCCATTCCGGTGTGCGGTCGAGAGCGCGCATAGTATTAGCAGACCATGAATTGCCCTCGCCGGAACGGCAGTTTTTCATTATTCCGCAACGCGGTTGTATGGTAGGTTATCGACGGTTAGCAGCGCATTAAGGCATGGGGATGCATGCAATGAAAGAAGAATTCGAGAAGCGGTTTCCGCAGTGGGCGCGTGCCCTCGGGCCGGATAACGTCGACAAGCTGCTGGAGGTCACCACGCGGCTCGAGCTGCCGGCCAACCGGGTGATCATCCGCGATCGCATGCCGGTGGATTCGCTGTACCTGATCCTCGATGGCGAGGTGTCGATCAGCGTCGAGGAGAACGGCAAGGCGATCAAGCTCGGCGTCATCGGCCCGGGGCAGGTGCTGGGCGAGGTGTCGGTGCTGAGCGGCGAGCAGAGCGCCAGTTCGACCGTGACCGCGCTGACGCCGGTGAAGATGCTGCGGCTGCGCCACCAGGCCTTCGAGGACCTGATCGCGACCAATTACGCGGTGGCCAGCGTGCTGCTGGAACATTTTGTCGCCATGCTGGCCGACCGCCTGCGCGCTTCGGCCAAGTCGTTTGCGGAACTCAAGGACGGCGCGCCGCCGGCCGGGGAGCCTCCCGCCGACGATTCGCCGACGCTGCGCGGCAAAAACTGGATCAAATCCTTCTTCGACCGCGTGCCCGGAACCTAAAGAATGCCGCCGATGGACATCAAACAATTCCTCAAGACACTGCCGGCTTTCGAAAGCTTCACCGGCGCCCATGTTGACGCGCTGGCCGGACTGATGACGGTATCTTCGCATCCGTCGGGCCACCGGCTGATTGCCCAGGGTGAACAGGGCGACGCCCTTTATCTGCTGGTGGAAGGTGCCATCCAGACCTCGCGCATCCACGAGGTGACGGGCGAGATGGACGAGGCGCGTGATCTGCATGCCGGCGAGATGTTCGGCCTGCTGTCGCTGATCGAGAACATGCCCGCCGGATGGACTTCGACGGCCGAGGGGCCGGTGACGGTGGCCGCGCTGGCGCGTCCGGATTTCCTCAAGCTCTACGAACTGGCGCCCCCGGTTGCGCACCACCTGCAGTACATGGTGGCCGTGCAGCTGGCACGCGACCTGCAGGCGCGCAACAAGGAACTGCGCGAACTGCTGAAGAGACGGGCGACCGCCACGCCGGCCTGAGCCGGCTTATTTGCCCCGCGCCGGCGACGACGCGTAATGCGTCATCTCGCTGCGGTCGCGCCAGGTCTTTTCGTCGAGCAGCGCTGCGGGAACGCTGCGCTGCTGCTCCGGCGGAACCGCTTCCGCGGAGACGATCCGCAGCACCTCCGCATAGGCGATCTTGCGCAGGGCCGCGTCCGCGCCGGCGAAACGGACGATCATTCCGCTGTCGTGCGTCCGGTGCACATAGAAGTTGGCCGGGACCACCCGCCCGTCAGGGCGTTGCCAGGTGATGGTGTAGCGCGTGTCGGCCTGAAAATCGGATTTATCCATCGTGGCCCGTCATCGGTTGTTTGTTGCGTTGCGCAATCGGAATTCTGCCGGCCGCGATGCCCGCGGACATCGTGCATCGCAAGTCTATAATCCAAGCAGCGGGTGTGCCCATAATCCCGAATAGGGCAGCGGCAACATTGCGGCACCCGTGAAATGCACGTATATTAGATTTCAATGTTACACTAATTTACATGGGGCAAAACCAACATGCAGTTTGACAAGGAACTTGATGCGCGCGGCCTGAACTGTCCGTTGCCGATCCTGCGCACGAAAAAAGCGCTGACCGACATGACCGCCGGCCAGGTGCTGAAAATCATGGCCACCGACCCCGGTTCGGTGAAGGATTTCCAGGCCTTTGCGCGGCAGACCGGAAACGATCTGCTGTCCTCGGATGAGGCCAACAAGGAATTCACCTTTTTCATGAAAAAGAAGTAAGCGGACAGGCGGAGCCCCGTTCAGCCATGGCGACCTACGCGGAAATGCGCGAAGTGTTCGAGGATATCAAGAGTGATATCCGCTACGACCACGAGCTGAACGGCTGCCTCAACTGCGGCATCTGCACCGCGACCTGTCCTTCGGCGCATTTCTACGATTACAGCCCGCGCGAAATCGTGCAGCTGCTGTGGACCGAGAACGTCGAGCAGATCTACGACGCGATGCAGGAGAAGATCTGGGCCTGCGCGCAGTGCATGACCTGCGCCGCGCGCTGTCCCTTCAAGAATTCCCCCGGCGGGCTGGTGGCGATCATGCGCGAAGCCGCGATCAAGCACGGTTTCCAGTCGGCGAAGGACGTGTTGCGGCCCTTCGGGCGGGTGATGCTGAAGCTGATCACCACCGGCAACCAGCTGTCGCCGGACATGATCCAGCCGGACCATTTTCCGGACTGGGGCCCCAACATCCAGAAGGTCAAGGGCAACCTGAAGACGCTGCGCAAGGCGATTCCGGTGCGCACCCTGCAGACCACCGACACCGCGTGGGAGGTGTCGCTGAAGACTTCGGTCGAGATGTACACCATCTGGGAAATGACCGGCGTGCTCGATTCGCTGGAGACGATGGACGAAAACCTGTTCGACGTGATCCAGGATTTCATCGAGGAAAAACGCGAGGAATACGAGGAAATGCTGGAAGACGCGTCCGACAAGGATTAGTCGGATCGGCACAATGACCAGGCGGGGACAACCCGCCGCATGCGGTACCCGAGGAGGCAGGCATGAATTCGGAACAACATCCCAGCGACGGCAGCGGCATCGCCGGGCACGGCGCGTTTTTCCAGCCGACCAATCTTTCGCCCGAAGACGCGGCGAAAGCCACGGCCTGGGTGGAAAAACATGTCGACCGGCGCACGCTGGACCTGTCCGAGCGCATGGACGACGTGCGCGACCACATGTGGCAGCTGGAGAAGGAGGGCGAGATCATCGTCCACCGCATCAGCGATGCCCACCGGCCGGTTGATGTGCAGACGCTGTTCGGCTGGAACAAGAAAATCCCGACTGCGCAGCTGTGGCACCACAAGTCCTGCGGGCAGTGCGGCAACATTCCCGGTTATCCGACGGCGCTGCTGTGGACCATGAACAAGCTGGGCATGGTGCCGGGCCGTGATTACCTCGACGAAACCGACCAGACTTCCTGCACGGCCTGGAATTACCACGGCTCGGGCATCGGCAACCTCGAATCGCTGGCGGCGGTGTTTCTGCGCAATTTTCACCAGGCCTATGTGTCGGGCAAGAACCACGGCCATGAACCCGGTCATTTCTTTCCGCTGGTGCATTGCGGCACCTCGTACGGCAATTACAAGGAAGTGCGCAAGTACCTGATCGAATCGCCGCAGCTGCGCGAGAAGGTGCGCAAGATCCTCGGCAAGCTCGGCCGCCTGGTCGACGGCAAGCTGGTGATCCCCGAGGAGATCGTGCATTACTCGGAATGGGTGCACGTGATGCGCAAGCGCATCGCCTCCGAACTGCAGACCATCGACGTGTCGAAGGTCCGGGTCACCGTGCACACCGCCTGCCATTACTACAAGATGGTGCACGAGGATGCGATCTACGACCCCTCGGTGCTGGGCGGCAACCGCACCGCCGTGGGCACCTCGGTTGCCGAGGCGCTGGGCGCGCAGGTGATCGACTATTCGACCTGGTATGACTGCTGCGGTTTCGGTTTCCGCCACATCATCTCCGAACGTGAATTCACCCGTTCCTTCACCATCGACCGCAAGATCAAGGTCGCTCGCGAGGAAGCCAACGCCGACGTGATGCTGGGCATCGACACCGGCTGCATCACCACCATGGACAAGAACCAGTGGATCGGCAAGGCGCACGACAAGAACTACTCGGTGCCGATCATGGCCGACATCCAGTTCGCGGCGCTGGCCTGCGGTGCCGATCCCTTCAAGATCGTGCAGCTGCAATGGCATGCCAGCCCCTGCGAGGAAGTGGTCGAGAAAATGGGCATTTCCTGGGATGAATCCAAGCGCAATTTCGAGGCCTACCTCAAGGAAGTCGAGGCCGGGCGCATCGAGTACCTCTACAACCCCGAACTGGCCATCAGCCGCTGAGACATCATGAATGACACCCTGTTGATCGTGGGCGCCGGACCGACCGGTCTGTCCGCCGCCGCCGCCGCCGCTTCGGTGGGCAAACGCGTGGTGCTGGTGGAGAAGGAAAACAAACTCGGCGGCGCGCCGATCCTGTCCGGTTACGCGAAGCTGGTGCCTTCCGGCGAATGGGCCAAGGATGCCATCGGCCGCATGGTCAAACGCGTCGAGGACGATGACCGCGTGACCATCCACAGGGGCGTGAAAGTCGCGAAGCTCGACGGTGACTTCGGCAATTTCACCGCGACCCTGTCGAACGGCCAGTCCGTGCAGGCCGGCGCGGTGATCCTCGGCACCGGCTTCACCCATTTCGATGCCATCAACAAGCCGGAGTGGGGCTTCGGCACCTACGAGGACGTGGTGACCACGACCCAGGTCGAGCAGATGGTCACCGCCGGCAAGATTGCCTGCCCATCGGACGGCCGCGTGCCGGAGCGGGTGTGCATCCTGCTCTGCGTCGGTTCGCGCGACCGCCAGATCGGCCGCGAGTGGTGTTCCAAGATCTGCTGCACCGTATCGACCAACCTCGCGATGGAGATCAAGGAGCTGTCGCCCAAGACGGATGTCTACATCTATTACATGGACATCCGCACCTTCGGCCTCTACGAGGACAAGTTCTACTGGCGTTCGCAGGAGGAGTTCCACACCAAGTTCGTCAAGGCGCGCATCGCCGAAGTGACGAAGGCGCCGGACGGCCGCCTGCTGGTCAAGGGCGAGGACACGCTGGTCAAGCGCCCGATCGTGATCCCTTTCGACCTGGTGGTGCACGCGATCGGCATGGATCCCAATCTCGACAATCCGGAGATCGCCAGGGTCTTCGGCGTCGGCCTCGAGTCCCACGGTTTCCTGCAGCGCGGCGAGCATTACACGGCGACCTTTTCGACGTCGCGCCGCGGCATCTACGCCGGCGGTTCGGCGCTGGGGCCCGAGGACATCGACACCTGCATCGCCCATGGCCTGGGGATGGCGGTGCGCGCGGTGGGTGAACTCGCGGCGTCCGGGCAGAAGGCGGCCTGACGTTTTGCCGATGTTCCGGTTCAAAAAAGCCGCCGTGCCCGCTGCCCCGGTAGCCGTCGAGGGTGTGCCGCCGGCGGCATTGCCGCTGCCGCTGGACGAGGCGGCATTCCGGCGCCATTTCGATGCCCTGCTGGCCGGCGCGGAGCAGGACGGCGGGATCGAAGCCTATATCGCGGCGCTGGGCGCCAAGATTGCCGTGTTTGCGGCTTTGCGGGAGCGTGTCCGTGCCGCGCCGCCGCTGCCCGGCGATCTGGAGGATGTGCTGGCGCTGGTGTTCACGGCGCGCCGCCGCCTGTATCCGGCGCTGGATACCCTCGGTGCGGAGGCCGGCCTGCGGGTCAGGGACCTGTGGTTCGGGAATGCTGCGCCGGCGCAGCGCCTGCAGCAGTTCGTCGATGTCATGCCGGGTGCCGGCGCGACGGACCGTGCCAGCATCAAGGCCGCCGCCAAGCTGCGCCGCGCGGCCTGGGATTTTGCCGCCGAACTGCTGCATTACGGCGACCCCCTGCGTTATCCGCTGATGACGCGCTGGGTCTGGGACCAGGCCACGCAGAGCGGAGCCCTGCGGGAATTGGTGCGCGGCAGCGACAGCATCCGCGAACTGCCCTTCGGCAATGATCCGGGATTGTTCGAGGGCGCCCGCTGCTGGCTGGCCGAACAGCTGGCGGCCCAGGGCATCTACCGCGACGAGGAGCTGTGGATCGACCTGCTGCAGGCGCAGGCCTATCTCGGCTATTTCCGCTCGATGACCGAGGGCAGCCTCGGCGCCGATTTCGGCCGCGGGGTGCCGGCGCAGGAACAGCTGAAGCGCCTGCTCGGCATCGACGCCGCGCCGGGCACCCGTCCCGACCGGGTGAAAAAGCCGCTTGCCGCGGCACACGCAGAAACCCACTGACATCCCCATGGCGATACACGAAAAATCCCTGATATCCCCCGGCGACCTGATCACCGCCGAAAAACTGGTGGTCGACGGCGTCGACGTGTCCGGCCACTGGAACACGATGATGAAGCCGCGGTACATCAGCGACTATGACCCCGACTTCTACAAGACCATCGAATCCTATCCCGGCGGCGAGAACGTCAGTCGCTGCTGGCAATGCGGCTCCTGCACCAATTCCTGCACCATGTACGCGGTCAACACCGACTTCAATCCGCGGTACTGGATCTACCTGACCAACCTCGGACTGAAGGACGAACTCCTCAAAGACAAGGACATCATCTGGCAGTGCGTGTCGTGCAACAAATGCACCAACATCTGCCCGAAGGACGTCAAGCCCGAGGGCGTGATGAAGGCGCTGCAGCACTGGATGGAGGACGAGGGCCATGTGAAGCCGTCACCGTCAACGCAGTTCGACGAGGAATTCACCCGCCAGTGCCTCGAGCGCGGCCGCATCGAGGACACCGAGGTCATCCAGAATTTTTTCCGCAAGACCGGCGAGGACATCGTTCAGCTGGTGAAAACCGGCTGGCTCGGCATCATGGTCGCGCGCATGAACAAGTGGCCATTGCTGCAGCAGGGTCGCATCGGCGCCTTTCTCGCCCGGGTGCCCGTGCTGGGGCCGCTGAAAATGGGCCTCGCAATGGTATTCAAGCCGCGCACGAAATCCTGGGGACGCACCGGCGAAGTGCTGCGCGCCTACGTCGAGGAACAGAAAACCAGAATGGGGACGCACCGCAGATGAGCAAAGTGGCCTATTACCCGGGATGCGCGCTCGAGGGTTCGGGCGGGCCGTACGACCGTTCAACCCGCGCGCTGGTCGACGCGCTCGACCTCGAGATGGAAACACTCAAGGACTGGAATTGCTGCGGGGCGATGGAAGTGAAGAATGTCCATCCGATGCTGCAGACCTATATGTCGGCGCGCAACATGGCGATCGCCGCGGAGCAGATGGGGCTCGATACCGTGATGGCGCCCTGCAACGGCTGTTATCACAACCTGAAGAAGGCGGAGTACGAGTGTTCGACCTCGCCGGAGACGCTGCAGACGGTGCAGGACCTCGCGAAAAAGGCCGATGACCCGGTCTACGACGGCAAGGTGCGCACGCTGCACCTGCTGGAATGGTTGATGGAGGAACTGGGTCCCGAAGGCATCAAGGAGCGGATCCGCAAGAACCTCAACGGGCTCAAGATCGCCAACTACTACGGCTGCATGTATACCCGGCCGCGGCAGATTTTCCCGGAGAAGGACCAGGGCCCGGGTTCGGAGTCGACGCACAAGCCGCATTTCATGGACGACCTGCTTCAGGCTGCCGGCGCGGAAAATGTTGATTTTCCTTTAAAAACAGCATGTTGTGGTGGTGCCCATACCTTGTCGGATTCCGACACCTCGACCCAGCTGGTGCTGAACCTGCTGCAGGCGGCGGAGGAGTCCGGTGCGGAGGTGATTGCCACGGAATGTCCGACCTGCCATTCCGGGCTGGAAATGCACCAGGTGCGCGCGGAGACCCGCTTCGGCATCAAGACCCGGGTGAAGATCGTCTATTTCACCCAGCTGCTGGGCCTTGCGCTGGGGCTGTCGCCGAGAAAACTGGCGATACACGAGAATGTGTCGGATTCGCTGGATCTGCTGCATGAGAAAGGCGTGATCTGAGCGCGCCGCAGCGCTGCGGTTAAACTGGCGGCATGGACTGCAATGGTTGCGAATTCCGCCCCGAACTTTATTACGATGCCGAATACCAGATCTGGGTGCGGGTCGAGGAAAACGGGCTGCTCGCCGTGGGCATGACTGACATTTCCCAGACGATTGCCGGAAAGAT
>JALHND010000049.1 GCA_022843705.1 Burkholderiales bacterium | reverse complement strand
TGACGCTGTTCCTGATCATTTTCGCATGGACGCCGCCGCACTTCTGGGCGCTGGCGCTCTACCGCAAGGACGAATACGCCAAGGCCGGCGTGCCGATGCTGCCGGTGACCCACGGCGACAAGTTCACCCGCCTGCATGTCCTGCTCTATACCATCATCCTGCTGGCCTGCTCGACGCTGCCCTTCGTGACCCGCATGAGCGGCCTGCCGTACCTTGCCGCCGCACTCGTGCTCGGTGCCGTGTTCATGTACTACGCGGTGAAGATCTACACCGATTACAGCGATGCACTGGCGCGCCGCACCTTCCGTTATTCGATCCTCTACCTGACGCTGCTGTTCGCAGCGCTGCTGATCGATCATTACCTGCAGCTGTTCCTTTGAGAGTCCGCTGATGTCCGCTTTCCGGCGCCGGTTCATCCTGCTTGCGGCGATCATGCTGGTCGCCGCCGGCGGTTGTTCGGAGGCGCCGGAAGCGCCGCGTTTCAAGCTGACCGACGTCACCGGTGCTTCCTTCGGCAGGGAGCTTGCGCTGACCGACCACAATGGCCAGCGACGCACGCTTGCCGACTTCAAGGGCAAGGTGGTCACCGTGTTTTTCGGTTTCACGCATTGCCCCGATGTCTGTCCGACGACGCTGGTTGAAATGGCTTCGGTGATGAAGGAGCTGGGTCCCGACGCGCAACGCCTGCAGGTGCTGTTTGTCACCGTCGATCCTGAACGTGATACCGCGGAAGTGCTCAAGCGTTACGTGCCGGCCTTCCATCCATCCTTCCTCGGCCTGACGGGATCGGTGGAGGAAGTCGCGCGCACTGCAAAGGAATTCAAGATCATTTTCCAGAAGCAGAAGCTGCCTTCCGGCGGTTATACGATGGACCACTCCGCCGGCACCTATATCCTTGACGGCGAGGGCCGCCTGCGGTTGTTCGCTCAGTATGGCGTCGGGGCGCCGACCCTGCTGCACGACATCCGGCTGCTGCTGAAATAAAAAGCCCCGGTGCTTGGCCGGGGCTTTATTGCCGTGATGCCGAAGCGGATTCAGGCGGCGGCGATCAGATCCTTCATTTTGCCCAGTGCCTTCGCTTCGATCTGGCGGATACGTTCGGCCGACACGCCGAACTCCGCGGCAAGATCGTGCAGCGTGAGGGCTTCCTTCTCGGTCAGCCAGCGTGCCTCGATGATGCGGCGGCTGCGCGGATCAAGGCTGGCCAGCGCTTTTTCGAGGCCTTCGCCGCGCAGGCGGGCGGTCTGTTCGGCTTCAAGCAAGGCTCCGGGCTCTGCATTGTCCGCGGCAAGGTAGGCGATCGGGGCAAATTGCTCGCGTTCGTCATCGCCGGCGGGTTCCAGCGCCATGTCCTGGCCGCCGAGCCGGGTTTCCATCTCGACCACTTCCTCGGGCTTGACGCCGAGCTCGCGCGCCACTGACCGCACTTCCTCGGCGCCCAGCGTGTCCAGCCCCTGCTTCATGCTGCGGAGATTGAAAAACAGCTTGCGCTGGGCCTTGGTGGTGGCGATTTTCACCAGCCGCCAGTTGCGCAGCACGAACTCGTGGATTTCGGCGCGGATCCAGTGCATTGCAAACGACACCAGTCGCACGCCGCGTTCCGGGTCGAAACGTTTGACCGCCTTCATCAGTCCGATATTGCCTTCCTGGATCAGGTCGGCCTGCGGCAGGCCGTAACCGGCATAACCGCGGGCGATCGACACCACCAGACGCAGGTGGGAGAGCACCAGATGCCTTGCGGCCTCCAGGTCGCCGCTGTCGCGCAGGCGGCGCCCGTACTCGATTTCCTGTTCCGGCGTCAGCAGCGGGAAGCGGTTTACCGTCTGGATGTAGCTTTCCAGGCTGCCCGAGGCCGAAGGCACGGGCAGCGCGATGGCATTGGTCATGGCATTCATGGTCATGGTCCTCATGGCTGAAAGTTTAGCACTCTCACCATAAGAGTGCCAAGCAGTGGCCGGAGTTCCCGCCAGAAACTACAAATTTTATCAATTAAATCAATAATTTATAGAGGATCATGGGCGCCGAGATGGCGTCGAACGGACAGCCAGGCGCCGAACCAGCCCAGAACCGCGGCAAAAAGCAGGGCCGCAACACTGTCACCCCCGTTGAGGTGGTTCAACTGCAGCGGGATGCCATAAAGCGCGGACAAAGGCTGGAGCCGGCCGTTGAATATGGCAAGGGCTCCCCAGATCATCAGCCATGCCGCGGCGCCACCCGCGGCCCCGGTGACTGCACCGAAATAAAGGAAGGGCCGGCGGATCCAGCCATCAGTGGCACCGATCAGCTTGGCGACCTCGATCTCGTCGCGCTGGGTGAGGATCTGCAGGCGGATGGTGTTGAAGGTCACCGCGACCAGCGCGAATGCCAGCGCCGTCGCCAGCATCAGCACTGCGTGGCGGCCGAGGGCGAGCAGGCTGTCGAGCCGCCGCGCCCAGTCGGAGTCGACATGCACCTCGGCGACTTTGGGCCATTGCCGGATGTCCGCGCGCAGCGCATCCAGCGTTGCGGCATCCGCACCGGCGGCGGTCACGACCCAGGCATCGGGCAGGGGATTGCCGGGCAGGCCGGCGATGATGTCGGCGAGACCGGTGCGCGACTTCAGCGTTTCCAGCGCTTCGGCGCGCGACACGAAGCGGCTTGCGGTGACTCCGCTGCGTCCCTTCAGGCGGTCGCCGGTCGCGCGTGCATCAGCGGCAGTGGCATCCGGCGCGAGGAACACGCTGAGTTGCGGCTGCGGCGAGTAATCGCGCGCCAGTCCCTGCAGGTTGGCGAGCACCACGTAGAAGCCCAGGGGCAATGCCAGCGCGGTGCCGATGACCGCGATGTTGAACAGGCTGGCGAGCGGCGCACGGACCAGCCGGGCGAGGGTGCCGGCGCAGGCGCGGCGGTGTGCGGACAGCCAGCTAATCATGGTGAATCCTGCCGCCCCGGATTTCGATCAGCCGCGGTTGCAGCCGTGCCGCGAGCTGCATGTCATGTGTCGCCAGCACCACGGTGACGCCGACCTGGTGAAAGTCGCGGAAGAGTTCGCCGATCTCCGCGGCGTACCCGGCATCAAGGTTGCCGGTGGGTTCGTCGGCGAGCAGGATCGACGGACGATGCACGATCGCGCGCGCAATGCACAGCCGCTGCTGCTCACCGCCGGACAGCGTGATCGGGCGTGCCTTTTCCTTGTGCAGCAGGCCGACCTTGTCGAGCGCGGCGCGTGCGCGACGGGCTCCTTCGCGGCGGTCGAAGCCGGTGATTTCCAGGGGCAGCATCACGTTGTCGAACACGCTGCGGTCGAACAGCAGCTTGTGGTCCTGGAAGACCAGCCCGAAGTTGCGGCGCAGGTAGGGAATGCCCCGCGCGCGCAACGTGCCGACATTCTGGCCGTTGACAAGCACCGAACCCGCGGTCGGACGTTCGATGGCGGCGATCAGCTTGAGCAGCGTGCTTTTGCCGGCGCCGGAATGGCCGGTAATGAAAACCATCTCCCCGGAACCGATGTCCAGGGAAACCCCGCCCAGCGCCTCGTGCCCGCCGGGGTAGCGTTTGCTGACTCTGCTGAGGGTGATATGGCTCACGTGTCGAGCAGTGCGGCGACGAAGTCTTCGGCGACGAAGGGCCGCAGGTCCCCGATGCCTTCGCCGACACCGATGAACCGCACCGGAATGATCCGGCCCCCGGTGCGGCTGTGGGCAATGGCGGCAATCACTCCGCCCTTGGCGGTGCCGTCGAGCTTGGTCAGTGCGAGGCCGGTGACGCCGATGGCCGCATCGAAGGCGGCGAGCTGCGCCAGCGCGTTCTGCCCGGTGTTTGCGTCGAGGACCAGCAGCACTTCATGCGGCGCGCCGGGCATGGCCTTGCCGATCACCCGCTTGACCTTGCTGATTTCCTCCATCAGGTGCAGCTGGGTGGGCAGCCGGCCCGCGGTGTCGGCGAGCACGATGTCGGTGCCGCGCGCCTTTGCGGCGTTGATCGCGTCGAATATCACCGCCGCGGCGTCGCCGGAGGCCTGGCTGATCACCGTGACGTTGTTGCGTTCACCCCAGGCGACCAGCTGTTCGCGGGCGGCGGCGCGGAAAGTGTCGCCGGCGGCGAGCAGCACCGATTTGCCCTGCGCCTGGAAGTGGTGCGCGAGTTTGCCGATGGAGGTGGTCTTGCCGGCGCCGTTGACTCCCGCGAGCATGATGACAAAGGGGCGGTGGCCGCCGGTGTCCAGCGGCCGCGCCACGCCCTGCAGCAGATCGAGCAGCGTTTCTCGCAGGCCCGTGCGCAGCTGCGCAGCTTCGGTGTAGCGCTCGCGGCGAGCCCGGGTGCGCAGGGCTTCAAGCAGGTGCCCGGTCGCGGCGACACCGACATCCGCGGTCAGCAGCGCGGTTTCCAGTTCTTCATAAAACGTCTCGTCGAGCCTGCGGCCGGGGCTGAACAGGCTGCCCAGGCGTTCGCCGAGCCGGGCGCGGGTCTTGCCCAGTCCCTGCTGCAGGCGTTCAAGCCAGCCCGGGGCTGTGGCGGCCTTTTCGTCTTTTTTGCCGAAACCAAACATGGATGAAGTGGTCTGACTCCGGCGGCGCCTGGAGCTTTTGAGCCGGAGGTGATGAGATTGAATTGGTTACAATTCTAACAGGCGCCTTGTGCCCGCATGCCGGCTGTCCGGGACGGCATGCCCCACTTTCCGACAGGACATGATGAACACAGTGATACCTTTTCTGCAGGTGATGTTGAGCGTTTGCCTGCTGCTGGCGGGCCCGGCGGCGGCAGCCGCGCCGCAGGCCGTGGCCGAGCGTGAGCTGGCCAACGGCCTGCGCGTCATCGTCAAGCCCGATCGCCGCGCGCCGGTCGCCGTGACCATGGTCTGGTACCGCATCGGCAGTGTTGATGAGCAGAACGGGGTCACCGGTGTTGCCCATGTGCTGGAGCACATGATGTTCAAGGGCACCAAGACCGTGCCGCCGGGCGAATTCTCGAAGCTGATCGCGGCCGCCGGCGGGCGCGACAATGCCTTCACCAGCCGCGATTACACCGGGTATTTCCAGACGATGCACAAATCGGAGCTGCCGCTGTCCTTCCGCCTGGAGGCCGACCGGATGGCGAACCTGGTGCTGTCCCCGGAAGAGTTCGCCAAGGAGATCAAGGTGGTGATGGAGGAGCGGCGCTGGCGCACTGACGACCGGCCGCAATCCGTGCTCTACGAGCGGCTGATGGCCACGGCGCTGACGGCACACCCCTACCGCAATCCCGTAATCGGCTGGATGAGCGACCTGGAGAACCTCACTGTCGAGGATACGAGGACTTTCTACGAGCAGTGGTACGGGCCCAACAATGCCATCGTGGTGGTGGTTGGCGATGTTGTTCCCGACGAGGTGTTTGCCCTCGCCGAACGCCATTTCGGCGGCATTCCGCGCAAGACGCTGCCGCCGCGCAAGCCGCAGGACGAGCCGCCGCAGCTGGGCATCAAGCGCCTGACCGTGAAGGTGCCGGCGGAACAGCCGCAGGTGCTGATGGCCTACCGGGCGCCGAGGCTGCAGAACCCGGATACGGACTGGGAGACCTACGCCCTCGACATGCTGCAGGGCGTGCTGAGCGGCAATGACGCCGCGCGCCTGCCGCAGACCCTGGTCAAGACGGAGCGCATGGCGGTGTCCGCCGGTGCGAGTTATGACGGCGTCGGACGCGGACCGGGTTTCTTCTACCTGAGCGGCACGCCGGTCAGCGGCCGCAGCGCGGCGGAGGTGGAGCAGGGCCTGCGCCGGGAAATCAGGCGCATCATCGACGAAGGGGTGACCGCCGACGAGCTGGAGCGCGTCAAGGCGCAGGTGATCGCTGCGCAGGTGTACCAGCGCGACTCGATGTTTTTCCAGGCACGCATGATCGGCTGGCTGGAGACGGTGGGGCTGCCGCACCGTGCGCTCGACCTGTTCGTCGAGAAACTGCAGGGCGTGACTTCCGAGCAGGTGCAGGCGGTGGCCCGCAAATACCTGGTCGACGACCGGCTGACGGTCGCCTATCTGGATCCGCAACCGCTGGACAGCGTGGCGCGCAAACCTGCGCCCCCTGCAGGAGCACGTCATGGCAATTAAAATCACGGGCACGATGCAGCGGATGGCCGCCCTCATCCTGTTGTGCCTGGCACAACCGGCCCTGGCCATACTGCCGATCGAACAATGGCAGTCCGCTTCCGGCGCAAAGGTGCTGTTCGTCGCGAACCGCGACCTGCCGATGCTCGACGTGTCGGTCGACTTTCCGGCGGGATCCGCCTATGACACCCGGGAGAAATCCGGCGCCGCCGCGATGACGCGCAGCCTGCTTCGCCTCGGTGCCGACGGCCTGGCCGAGGACGAGATTGCGCGGCGCTTTGCCGATGTCGGTGCGGTGCTCGGCGGGCGTTTTGATCCGGATCGCGCGGGATTGCACCTGCGCACGCTGTCCGATCCGCAGCGGCGCGACCGTGCGCTCGGGCTGTTCTCCCGGATACTGAAGGCGCCGGAGTTTCCGGCGGATGTGCTTGAGCGCGAGAAGGTGCGCCAGATCGGCGCGCTGAAGGAGGCGGACCTCAAGCCGGACACCCAGGTCGCACGGCTGTTTTACCAGATGGTGTTCCGCGCGCATCCCTATGCACTGCGCAGTTCGGGTGACGTGGACACCGTCAGCCGGCTGACGCGGGAGGATCTTCTGGCCTTTTACCGCCGGCATTACGTGGCGGATCGCGCGGTGGTCGCGATCATGGGTGATGTCTCGCGGCGCGAGGCGGAGGCGATTGCCGAGCAGCTCACTGGCGGGCTGCCGCGCAGCGACGGGCGGGTGCAGCCCCTGCCGCAGGTGGAGTCCCTGGCGCAGGGGGTGACCCGCATGGTTGCGCATCCCGCGACCCAGAGCCACATCCTGATCGGTGCTCCCGGCATCCGTCGTGACGATCCGGACTATTTCACGCTGTTTGTCGGCAACTACATTCTCGGCGGCGGCGGATTCGTGTCGCGGATCACGGAAGAGGTTCGGCAGAAACGCGGTCTGGCCTACTCTGCCTACAGCTACTTTGCGCCCCAGCAGGCGACGGGCCCCTTCATCATCGGCATGCAGACCCGGCGGGACCAGGCCGGAGAAGCGCTGGCGGTGGTGCAAAACACGCTGCGCGAGTACGTCCGGAAAGGCCCGACCGAGGAGGAGTTGCGTGCAGCCAAGCAGAACATCATCGGCGGTTTCCCGATGCGCATCGACAGCAACCGCAAGATTCACGATTATCTGGGACTGATCGGTTTCTATGACCTGCCGCTCAGCTACCTGGAGGACTTTGTCGCCAACATCGAGAAAGTCACCGTCGACGGCATCCGGGCGGCCTTTGCCCGCCGGGTCGATCCCGACCGCCTGGTCACCGTGGTGGTGGGTGCCGACAGTGACCGGACCGTCATGACGCCGGCGGCGCGCTGAAGCGCGCCATGGCCCGGAACAACGGAGAATTGCGCATCATCGGCGGCACCTGGCGCAGCCGCAGGATCCGTTTCGCCGATCGCCCGGGTCTGCGGCCCACGCCCGACCGCGTGCGGGAGACGCTGTTCAACTGGCTGGGCCAGGATCTGTCGGGGCGCGAATGCCTGGACCTGTTTGCCGGCAGCGGCGCGCTGGGTTTCGAGGCGGCCTCGCGTGGCGCAAGGCGCGTGGTGATGGTCGAGAGGGATGCGGCAGCGCTGCGTGCGCTGCAGTCCAGCAAGGAGTTGCTCGAGGCCGATGCAGTGGAAGTGCTGCGTGCCGATGCGCTAGAATTCCTGCAGCATCAAGCGCGGTCATATGACGTCGTGTTTCTGGATCCGCCGTTTGCCGAAGACCGCTGGGCGCAACTGCTGAAGCTGCTGCCGCGATGCCTCAAACCCGGTGCGCAGGTGTATTGTGAGCGCGCCGAGACGCTGGATGCCGGCTCCGGCTGGAATGTCATCAAGGCCGGCCGTGCCGGCCAGGTCAGTTACCAACTGCTGAAAAGAGCGGAACATGAACAATAAAGCGGTGTATCCGGGGACCTTCGATCCGATGACCCTCGGTCACGAGGATCTGGTGCGGCGTGCCGCGCGCCTGTTCGGCCATGTCGTGCTGGCGGTGGCCGACAGCCGCACCAAACGCCCGCTGTTCACGCTGGCCGAGCGCATCGACATCGCGCGCGATGCGCTGAAGGATGTCAAAAACGTATCGGTCGAGGGTTTCTCCGGGCTGCTGATGGATTTCGTGCAGGAGCACAAGGCGCGGGTGGTGGTGCGCGGCGTGCGCGCAGTCTCCGACTTCGACTACGAATTCCAGCTCGCCGGCATGAACCGCAAGCTGCATCCCGAGGTGGAGACCGTGTTCATGACTCCGGGCGAGGAATACATGTTCCTGTCGGCGACGCTGGTGCGTGAAATCTCGGTGATGGGCGGCGACGTGTCGAAATTCGTGTCCCCGGCCGTTGCCTCGTGCCTCAAGGCCAAGATCAAGGATCCCGGGGGCAAATGATGCGGGGCAAGACATGGCGCTGATGATCACCGACGAGTGCATCAACTGCGACGTCTGCGAGCCGGAGTGTCCGAACGACGCGATTTCGGCAGGCGAGGAGATTTACGTCATCGATCCGGCGAAGTGCACCGAGTGTGTCGGGCACTTCGACGAGCCGCAGTGCCAGAAGGTGTGTCCCGTCGACTGCATTCCGCTGGACCCGGACCGTCCGGAGACGAAGGAAGAACTGCAGCGCAAATACGAAAACCTGATGGCGCTGAAAACGGCCTGATCCCTAGCGGCGCTGGCAGTGTGGACAGTAGCAGGTCGCCCGCTGCGCCTGTTTAAGTTCGCGGATGACCGTCCGGCAACGGGTGCAGGGTTCCCCCGCGCGGCCGTAGACCAGAAAATTATTCTGGAAATTTCCCGCCATGCCGTCGCTGCCGACATAGTCGCGCAGCGAACTGCCGCCGGCATTGATCGCCTCTCCAAGCACGGCCCTGATTTCCCGCGCCAGCGCGTCGCAGCGCGCGCGACTGACACGTTTTGCCGGCGTGCGGGGATCTATGCCGGCGCGGAACAGCGCCTCGTTGGCGTAGATGTTGCCGACGCCGGCGACTACATGGCCGTCCATGATCACCAGCTTGATCGCCGCGCTGCGCGACCGCGTTGCGCGGTGGAGCACGGCACCGTCGAAATCCTCGGTCAGCGGTTCGGGGCCGATGCGGTTCAGCAGCGGATGCGCAAGCGGATCACCTTTCAGCCACAGCACCAGTCCGAAACGCCGCGGGTCGCGCAGGCGGATCACGCGGCCGTTGTCGATGACGAGGTCGAAGTGGTCGTGTTTTTCCGGAGGTATCCCGGTGTCCACCAGCCACAGCCGTCCCGACATGCCGAGGTGTACAAGCAGTGTGCCCTGCTCCTGATTTGCCGCTTCACAGCTGAACAGCAGGTACTTGCCGCGACGCGACAGTGCATGCACGCGTGCGCCGGCGAGCCGCTGTTCCAGTCCGCGCGGCACCGGCTGGCGCAGGCCGCGATGGCGCACCACGGCGCTGAGGATGCGCTGCCGTTCCACCAGTGGTGCCAGTCCGCGGCGGGTGGTCTCGACTTCCGGCAATTCGGGCATTCTTAAGTATTTGTTTTTATTGATTATTTTTAACAGATGCCGGGCGTCCGGGATGCGTCAGGAGCGCCTGCCCGGCACCGGCGGGGAAGGTGTACTGCAGGCCGTTGTCCTGGCGCAGCAAAACCAGATTGGGTTCGCGCTGCAATACTGAAAACACCAGCGGCGCACCTTCGCGCAGTTCGATGCGCACTTCGGCCAGCTGTTTGCGCCCGTCATGGGGTTCGGCGCGCGCGGCCGAGGCCTGGCGCCAGCGATCGACAAAAGCCTGCAGTTCATCGGCGCCGGCCTCCCCTGCGGGCGGTGTCAGTGTCCAGCGGCCTCCAGCCTGGCGCACGCTGAATTGCGGCAGCAGGATCGCTGCGGGAATTTCATTTTCATTGAGCAAAACGCGGCGGACCAGTGCCACCGGATCGGCCGGCAGTGCCGCGCCATGCCGCAGCGCCACCGCATACACGGTGTCTCCGTGCATCACGTACTGCTCGCGGGTGACGGTGTTGATGCCGCCGAAGGCGTATTCGCTGCCATCGACGGTCAGCCGCGCCACCGGCGCCTGCAGGTCGAAACGCTCAAGATCGGTCGCCGGAAACTGTGCGGCCGGTTTGGTCTCAAGCAGTGCCAGCATGCGCATGACCTGGAATTCATCGGCGCGCGCGCGCAGCGGAGCGGTCATCAGCCATTGCGCATCCCGGCGTTCAAGTTCGACCGGGATTTGCCCCGCGCGCACCAGGGTGACTTTCCGGGCCTGCGCCGGCACCAGCGTCGACAGTGGCGGCACGCTTTCGCCGGGCGAGGGTGCAAGCCAGGCCAGCACGCCAAGACCGGCCGCAACTGCAAGCAGGACGAGGAGTGACAGCCAGCCGTGTTTCATGCGCCGTCAGGCGGCATTGCGCCGGCGCCACCAGACCACCCCGCCGGTGACTGCAAAAATAAGCGGCAACAGCAGCAGCACGATGACGGCGATCGCATAGAGGTGCAGGGTGCCGACCTCGAGCCGGGTGTCGGCGGCCGGACGCGGGTCGATGGTGACCAGCGCATCCTCGCCGGCCAGCCAGTTCATCATGCTCACGCCGAGCGCGAGGTTGCCGCCGTTGCCGATGAAGCTGTTGGAGAGGAAATGCCCTGTGCCGACGACAATGACGCGCTGTTCGCGGTCGCCGGCGGTGCGCTCCAGCGCGGTTGCGATGTTGACCGGGCCGGGGAAATCCCGTGACTTGTCGAAGGTCGATTTTGCGTCGAGTTTTCCGGTTTCGACCCAGCCACGCGGTGCCACGTCGATCAGCGGCGTGACGCGCCAGCCGGCACCGTCGTCGGCGCCGATCTGCCGCGCATGCGGGAACAGCGTGTTGTACTGCAGCGTTCCGGCCACAGGGTGGCGCGCATAGTTCGCGGCGACGGCAAACACTGGCGGGCCGCTGCGCGGAGCCAGCGCGGGATCGATGACGGTGCCGGGCGTCAGCACCAGTCCCAGTTTTTCCGCCAGCGGCTGCAGGCCGCGCAGCGGTTCGGTGTCTATCAGCCACAGCAGGTTGCCGCCGCGGTCGACATAGGACAACAGCTTTTCGGTTTCCGCCGGCTGCAGTTCGACCTGCGGGTGGGTGACCACCAGCAGCGCTGCGTTTGCCGGAACCTCCTGCGCCAGCGCGAGGTTGATGCTGCTGGTGCTGAAGCCTTTTTCGCGCAGCTGCTGGCCGAAACTGCCGAGGTCATGGTTGGCCGGGCCGTCGAGCTTGCGTTCGCCGTGTCCGTCCAGCCACAGCACCAGGCTGTTGGCACCGCGCAGCAGTCGCACCAGCGCGTTGGCGAAGTTCTGCTCGTTGAATTCGCCGAGCGGGATCTGCTCCGAGCGCCGCTGGTATTCGATGACCAGCGCATTCGGCGAGCGCAGCCCCGCCTCGGCCGCCGCCTTCGGTTGTTCGCGCGGATCGATGACGCGCAGCTCGAGGTCGCGTTTTGCGCGCTGGTAGTTGCGCACCCGTTCCTCGATCATGCGGTGCACGTTGCTGCCGCCCGCATCCTGGCGCACCGCATAGGCGGTGACGCGCAGCGGCCCCTGCATCTGCTGCAGCGCGCCCAGCGTGGCGGCCGACAGCGTGTTGCGCGCGTTGCGGGTGACATCCTTTTCGTAACGGTACTGGTGGGCGAGGTAGGCGAGCAGCGCCACCACCACGGCGAGCAGGATCACGAAAATGCCGCTCTGGATGCCCAGCTGCCAGCGCAGCCTGCGGGTGATCTGCATCGCCTAACCCCGCAGCCGCCGGCCGTCGAGACGGCGGATGGCCAGCACCAGGAAACCCGCGGTCAGCAGCAGCGGGCAGGCGATGGCGTAGCTGTCGATCATGCCGCGCCCCAGCGGCTCGAAATTTTTCAGCGGCGAAAAGACCTGGATGAATGCCGCCGGCAGGTGCCAGCCGCGCGCGCGAAGGCTGTCGCCGGCGGTTTCACCCATGAACAGCATGGCCAGCAGCATGCCGAAGCCGAGCAGCGCCGCCGCCACCGGCTGTGCTGTGAGGCTGGAAGCATAGAGGCCGACCGCGGCAAATCCCGCGGCGAGCAGCAGCAGGGCCAGCGTCAGCCCGCCGAGCAGGCCGAAATCGAGCCGGGTTCCGGTCACCAGCAGCAGCGGCATCGCCAGCACCAGCAGGATGATGATCAGCAGGAATGCCATCAGGCCGGCAAATTTGCCGAGGATGATCTCGGTCATCGATACCGGCGCCGACAGCAGCAGGGTCAGTGTCTGGTTGCGCCGTTCCTCGGCGATCATGCGCATCGCCAGCAGCGGCACCGCAAACAGCAGCACCGCCGCAGCGGTGGCATAGGTCGGCGCCGCGACCAGTTCGGTGAGCCCGGGCGGGCTCGCCATCTGCGCGAGCTGCGGCTGGATCTGCAGGAAATCGTCGAGCCGGCGCAGAAAGCCGTAACCGAGCACGACCTGGATGACGGTGAGCACCAGCCAGGCCAGCGGCGAGGCGAACAGCGTGCGCAGTTCCTTGCCGGCAATGGTGAATATCATGCGGGGTTCCTCATGCTGCGGCTGCGTCCTCTGCCGCGTCATCACGCGTGAGTTGCACGAAGACATCCTCCAGGCTGCTGCGCGCCGGTGTCAGTTGCTGCAAACCCCAGTTGTGGGCTGCCGCCGCGCTCAGCAATGCCGCGGAAGGATCGCTGTCCTGGGCGAAACGGACGCGGAAGCGGCCTTCGCCGTCCGTCTCCACATGTTCGACCCCGGGAATGGCGGCGAGCGCATCGGCGGCGGGAGGATGCTGCAGTCCGACAATCATCGTGCGTCCGCTCTGGAATTCGCGCAGTCCGGCGATGGTGTTGCTGAACACGATTTCGCCGTGATGCATGATCTGCACCCGGTCGCAGACGGCCTCGACCTCGGGCAAGATGTGGGTGGAGAGGATCACGCTGTGCCGTTCCCCGAGTTCCCGGATCAGCCTGCGGATGTCGAGGATCTGGTTGGGATCGAGCCCGACCGTCGGTTCGTCGAGGATGATCACGTCAGGCTCATGGACGATGGCCTGGGCAATGCCGACCCGCTGCTGGTAACCCTTGGACAGGGTGCCGATCAGCTTGCGGCCGGTGTCGGCAAGGCCGCAGCGCGCCATGGCGCTGATGACCGCCTCTGCGCGTTGTGCTTTCGGCATGCGGTGCAGCTTCGCGACGAGGTCGAGATATTCACGGACATTGAGTTCCCGGTACAGCGGCGGCGTTTCCGGCAGGTAACCGATGCGCGCCTTGGCCTGGCGCGGAGATTCGAGCAGGTCGATGCCGCAAATCCGGATTTCACCGGAACCCGGCGCGAGATTGCCGGTCAGCATCTGCATGGTGGTCGACTTGCCGGCGCCGTTGGGGCCGAGCAGGCCGACGACTTCGCCGCGCCTCACGTCCAGGTCCAGCGGTTTGACCGCGACATGGGTGCCGAAGCTGCGGGAAAGACCCCGGGCACAGATCGTCAAAGCGGGGTCGGCGGGAATCATGGAAGGATGCAGCGGAGTTGCCTTGTGATTGGCATCAAATATACCTAATATGTGCCTCATTATGAAGGCGTACGCGATTTGCGTCGCCGCAATCCACGCCACCTGCCGTAGCCACGGCGCCATGATCCGATGACCCTGACCCGATCTGCAGCATTGTTGGCCAGTCTTGTCCTGGCGGCATGCGCGCAGCCGCTGCAGCCGCCGCAGCAGCCGGCGGCCGCGCAGGCGCCCGCCGCGGCCGCCAAGCCGCCGTTGCCCAAGGTGGTGACCCGCGCGCCCCAGCAGCGCGAGGCGCCGCTGCCCGCCGTCGAACTGAGCGAGTCCATCCTGTTCAAGCTGACGCTGGCGGAAATCGCCGCGCAGCGCGGCCAGCCCCACGTGGCTGTCCCGGCGTTCCTCGAAGTGGCGCGGGAGACCCGTGATCCGCGTGTGGCGCGCCGCGCCACCGAGATTGCATGGAACGCGCGTTTCCTGCCCGCGGCGCTGGAGGCGGCGACGCTGTGGCTGCAGGCCGATCCGGAATCGTCACGTGCACGGCAGACCGTGATTGCCCTGCTGGTCAACCAGTCCCGGCTCGACGATGCGCTGCCCCATCTTGAAAAGTCGCTGAGTGGTGACCCCGGCAATGTCGGACAGAATTTCCTGCAGCTGTATTCGCTGCTGTCCGGGCACAAGGACAAGGCCGCCATACAGCGGCTGATCGGCAGCCTGGCCGCCCGCCACCCGCAGGTGCCGGAGGCCAGCCTCGCGCTGGCGCAGGCGGCATGGAACGCGGACGATGTGGCGACCGCGCTGAAGTCTTCCCGCGAAGCGCTGAAGCTGCGCCCGGGCTGGGAACTCGCGGCGCTGTTCCAGGCCCAGGCGCTGCAGCGCGGATCGGTGGACGAAGCCGTTGCCTTTCTCGGTGATTTCGTCAAGGCGCATCCGGGCGCGCGCGACGCGCGGCTGAACTACGCGCGCCTGCTGGTCAGCGCACAACGGTATCCGGAGGCGCGCAAGCAGTTTGAAATCCTGCTTGGCGAGGCACCGAACAACGCCGAGATTGCGATGGCCGTGGCGACGCTGTCGATGCAGGCAAAGGATTATGCGGCGGCGGACATCCAGCTGCAGCGCGCGCTGGAAATCGGCGCCAAGGATCCGGACATGGTCCGCATGTACCTCGGGCAGGTCAACGAGGAACTCAAACGCGTGGACGAGGCCCTCAAGTGGTATTCCAGCATCACCCATGGCGCGCAGTACATCCCGGCACAGGCGCGTTATGCGGGGGTGCTGGCGAAGCAGGGGCGGCTGGAAGATGCGCGCAAGCACCTGCGCGGCATCGCCCCGGGCGACGCGCGCCAGCGCATGCAGCTGACGCTGGCCGAGGCGGGGCTGTTGCGCGAGGCGCAGGCCTACCAGGAGGCTTTCGATTTTCTCGGCGAGGCGGTGGCGCGCACGCCCGACAGCGCCGATCTGCTGTACGACCATGCGATGGCGGCCGAGAAAGTCAACCGCCTGGACGTGCTTGAGGCCAATCTGCGCCGCGTGATCGCGATGCAGCCCGATCATGCCCATGCCTACAACGCGCTCGGTTATACCCTGGCGGACCGCAACCTGCGCCTGCCGGAAGCACGCACGCTGATCGAGACCGCGCACAAGCTGGCGCCCAACGACCCCTTCATTCTCGACAGCCTGGGCTGGGTGCTTCACAAGCTGGGCGAAAACGAGGCGGCGCTGGGACCCCTGCAGCGCGCCCATGAAATGCGGCCCGACGGTGAAATCGCCGCCCACCTGGGCGAGGTGCTGTGGGCGCTGGGTCGCCAGGCCGAGGCACAGAAGGTCTGGGCCGAAGCCTTGCGCGGCCAGCCGAAGAACGAGGTGCTCCAGGGCACGATCAAACGCCTGTCCCCGGTCATCCTGCAATCCGCGCAATGAGGGCTGTTCTTGCCGCTGCCGCGGCCTTGCTGTTTGCCGGCTGCGCCCCCTTGTCCGGCAGCATCGCCCCGTCATCACCTTTTGATCTCCTGGGGCGGGTGCTGGCCGGCGCCGATGGCCGTGCGTTTTCCGCCGGTTTTCGCTGGCGCCACGAAATGCAGTCGAACGAAATTTGGCTGATGTCGCCAACGGGCACCACGCTGGCCCATATCAGCAGCGATGCGGCCGGTGCGACGCTGATCACCGCCGATCAGCAGGAATATCGCGCGTTTTCGGCCGAAGGCCTGACTCGCCAGGCGCTCGGCTGGGCCTTGCCGCTCGCCCAGCTCCAGCACTGGGTGCGCGGGGAAACGGTGCCGGATGTTGCGGCCGACGCGGTCGAGCGTGATGCCGGTGGCCGCCTTGTCCGCCTGGAGCAGGCCGGCTGGAGCCTGCGTTTTGCCTACCCCGAGGTCCCCGCGCGGTCCGCATTGCCGCGACGCCTGGATCTTGAACGGGCGGGTCAGCGCATCCGCATGGTCATTGACGACTGGCGGGAACAGGCGGCGCAATGAACGGCTGCAGCGGCTTTCCGGCACCGGCAAAACTCAACCTGATGCTGCGCGTCACCGGCCGCCGTGCCGACGGTTATCACTTGTTGCAGACGGTGTTCCGGTTCATCGATTTCGGTGACACGGTCTGGATCCGCCGTCGCAGCGACGGACTGATCAGGAGAACACGGGAATTGCCGGGGGTTGCCGAGGCGGAGGACCTGACCCTGCGTGCGGCGCGGGTGCTGAAATCCGTGACCGGCACGCGATTCGGCGCCGATATCCATGTCGAAAAACGCCTGCCGGTCGGCGGCGGTCTGGGCGGCGGCAGTTCCGATGCCGCGACCACCCTGCTGGCCCTGAACCATCTCTGGGATACCGGCCTGTCGCGCAAACGCTTGCAGGAGCTGGCCCTGCCGCTGGGGGCCGATGTGCCGGTGTTTGTCTTCGGAAGCACCGCGCTGGCCGGTGGCATCGGCGAGAAACTGGAACCGCTGACGGTGGGGCCGGCCTGGTACCTGGTGCTGGTGCCTCCGGTGTCGGTGGCTACAGCCGGGATTTTTCAGCATCCGGAATTGAAACGGGACTCCGAAGCAGTTAAAATACAAGGCTTTTCCGTGCCTGCAGGGAACGATCTGGAGCCTCTGGTTTGCAGCCTGTATCCCGAGGTCGGCAGGCACCTGGCCTGGCTCAGGTCGGTCGGTGAGGCGCAGATGAGTGGTTCCGGCGCCTGCGTTTTTGCCGGTTTTCCCGACGAAGCGGGGGCACGCAGGGCGATGGCGGCCTGCCCGCCGGATATGCGCGGGTTCGTTGCGCGCGGGCTGGATGTGCATCCGCTCCACGGGCTGGCGGATTTTGCGGAAGACTGAATTTGGAAGTGCCGGCGGCCTTGAATGGGCGCCGGAGTGGTTGCGGGTTTCGGTTGGGGAGTCGCCAAGCTGGTTAAGGCACCGGATTTTGATTCCGGCATGCGAAGGTTCGAATCCTTCCTCCCCAGCCACTTGATTGCTGCAGTGGCATGCTTGGCGCAGGGGGTGTGGGGTGGCACTGGACAGGCTGATGGTATTTACCGGCAACGCCAATCCGCGGCTCGCGGAGGCGGTGGTCAGCCATCTCGACATCCATATCGGTCGTGCCAAGGTCGGCCGTTTCAGCGACGGCGAGGTGATGGTCGAGATTCTTGAAAACGTCCGCGGCAAGGACGTGTTCATCCTGCAGTCGGTGTGTGCACCGACCAACGACACGCTGATGGAACTGCTGGTGATGGTCGATGCGCTGAAACGGGCGTCGGCCGGACGTGTGACCGCAGCCATCCCGTACATGGGTTATGCACGGCAGGACCGGCGTCCGAGTTCGGCGCGGGTGCCGATCACGGCCAAGGTGGTGGCCAACATGATGACCAGCGTCGGCGTCGACCGTGTGCTGACGATGGACCTGCACTCGGAGCAGATCCAGGGATTTTTCGACATCCCCGTGGACAACATCTATTCCGGTCCGATCATGCTGGGCGACATCTGGAAGCGTAATTTCAAGGACCTCGTAGTCGTGTCGCCGGATGTCGGCGGCGTGGTGCGGGCGCGGGCGCTGGCCAAACGGCTGGAAGCGGATCTTGCCATCATCGACAAGCGGCGGCCGCGGCCGAACGTCTCGACGGTGATGAACATCATCGGCGAGGTGCAGGGACGCACCTGCGTGCTCGTCGACGACATGGTCGATACCGCCAACACGCTGTGCGAGGCGGCCGGCGCGCTGAAGAAACACGGCGCGGAAAAAGTGCTGGCCTACTGCACGCACCCGGTGCTGTCGGGCCCGGCAGTGGAGCGCATCGCGGGCTCGGCGCTCGACGAGATCGTGGTCACTGACACGATCCCGCTGACCGAGGCGGGCCGGCAGTGCGGGAAAATCCGCGTGCTGACGGTGTCGGGTCTGGTGGCCGAGACGATGCGCCGCATCAGCGCCGAGGATTCCGTCAGCTCGCTGTTCGTCGAATAGTTTTCAGCGGAAGCCGGTGTATTGCCGGTTTCCTTTTTAACGCGGGGGCAGTCTGGTCGCGGACCTCCCGCATCATCAGGAGAGCAACATGAAAATTGAAGTCACTGCGTTTCCGCGCACGAGCCAGGGCAAGGGTGCGAGCCGCCGCCTGCGTGCGACGGGTCGCGTTCCGGGCGTCGTCTACGGCGCCGGTGTGGACGCGCAAAGTGTCGAGTTCGACCACAAGGCGCTGCTGCGCCACCTTAAGCTCGAGGCCTTCCATTCCTCGATTCTTGACCTGACGGTGGAAGGCAGGAAAGACCGCGTGCTGCTGCGCGATTTCCAGATGCACCCCTTCAAGGAGCAGGTGCAGCACGTCGATTTCCAGCGCATCGATCCGAAGAAGAAGATCCACATGGCGGTGCCGCTGCATTTCATGAACGCGGAAATCTCGCCCGGCGTGAAGGTCGGCAAGGGCGTGATCCAGCACATCATCAACGAACTCGAGATCCTGTGTCTGCCGGATGACCTGCCGGAATACATCGAGGTCGACCTGAAGGATCTCGAACTCGGCCATTCGATCCACGTCTCCGAGCTGAATCTGCCCAAGGGCGTCGAGCCGCTGTCCAAGCTGAAGGCCGACGATCCCGCGGTGGTCACGGTCCAGGTGCCGAGGGAAGTGGCAGTGGAGGAGGTTGTCGCCGCTCCGGTCACCGAAATCACCGGCCAGGCTCCGGAAGCCGCTGCCGGTGCTGCGGGCGCCGGCGACAAGAAGGATGGCGACAAGAAGCCGGCCGAGAAGAAGTAACGATGTTTGCCAGCCCCGGCTGGCGCCATTGGCCGCGCCCGTCAGCATGCAGTCTGCTGGCGGGCGTTTTGTTTTATAAAAATATGTTTATAAACAAATACTTGCGATTATCCGGCGCTGTCGGTCCGCGTTTTGCCGCATGAAACTCGTCGTCGGCCTGGGCAATCCGGGGAAAAAATACGAGGCGACGCGCCACAACGCCGGTTTCTGGTGGGTCGACGGGCTTGCGCGCGCCGCCGGAGCGACGCTGCGCCACGAGGCGCGTTTCCACGGCGAAGTCGCGCGGATCGGCACCGCCGCCGGCGATGTCTGGCTGCTGGAACCGTCGACCTACATGAACGAATCGGGCCGCGCGGTGGGCGCGCTGGCGGACTTCTACAAGATTGCGCCGCAGGACATCCTGGTTGCCCACGACGAGCTTGATCTGCCGCCGGGCGGCATCAAGCTCAAGTTCGGCGGCAGCGCCTCGGGCAACGGCGTGCGCAGCATCATCTCGCGGCTCGGCACGCGGGATTTCTGGCGCCTGCGCATCGGCATCGGCCATCCGCGCGAACTGGCGGCGAGCGAGCAGGAAGTCGTCGACTACGTGCTGCATGCGCCGCGCGCGGAGGAGCAGCGCGCGATCGAGGAGTCGCTGGCGCGCGCCGATGAGGCATGGCCGCTGATCGCCGCCGGCGACATGCAGGCGGCGATGCTCAGGCTGCACACCAAACCCGGCTCCGGCCCCGCGCCGAAGTCCTGACCTTTTACAGAAAGCACGAACCATGTCCCTCAAATGCGGCATCGTCGGCCTGCCCAATGTCGGCAAGTCCACCCTGTTCAACGCGCTGACCAAGGCCGGCATCGCGGCGGAGAACTACCCCTTCTGCACCATCGAGCCCAACGTCGGCATCGTCGAGGTGCCGGATCCGCGCCTTGCCGCGCTGGCCGCCATCGTCAAGCCGGAAAAGGTGGTGCCTGCCGTGGTTGAGTTCGTCGACATCGCCGGGCTGGTAGCCGGTGCGTCCAAGGGCGAGGGCCTCGGCAACCAGTTCCTCGCCAACATCCGCGAGACCGACGCCATCGCCCATGTCGTGCGCTGCTTCGAGGATGAAAACGTCGTTCACGTGGCCGGCAAGGTCGATCCGCTGTCCGACATCGAGACCATCAATACCGAACTCGCACTGGCCGACCTGGCGGCGGTCGAGCGCCATCTCGCCAAGTCGGCGAAACTGGCGCGTGCCGGCGGCGACAAGGAGGCGCAGCGGCTGGTGGCGGTGCTGGAGAAATGCCAGGCGGCACTGAACGAGGCGAAGCCGGTGCGCGCGCTGGATCTTTATGACGAGGAACTCGCGGTGCTCAAGCCGCTGTGCCTGATCACGGCCAAACCGACCATGTACGTTGCCAACGTGCGCGAAGGCGGGTTCGACAACAATCCCCATCTTGCCGCGATGCTGGCGCTGGGGGAACGTGAAAAGGCGCCGGTGGTTGCCGTGTGTGCGGCGATCGAAGCCGAGATCGCCGACATGGACGACGCCGACAAGGCGGTATTCCTGGAAGACATGGGCATGGCGGAGCCGGGACTGAACCGGGTCATCAGCGCCGGTTACAGGCTGCTCGGACTGCAGACTTATTTCACCGCCGGCGTGAAGGAGGTGCGGGCCTGGACCATTCACTGCGGGGATACCGCGCCGCGGGCGGCGGCGGCGATCCACACCGATTTCGAGAAGGGTTTCATCCGCGCGGAAGTCATTGCCTACGAAGACTTTATTGCCGGCAAGGGTGAGCAGGGCGCGAAGGAGGCGGGAAAAATGCGTCTGGAAGGCAAGGACTACGTCGTGAAGGATGGCGACGTGATGCATTTCCGCTTCAACGTCTGAGCCTGCTGCGCCGGCCTCCGGCATGCTGAAGCCCCGGTCTTCTGGCCTGCGGCGTTAAGGTCTATACTGCCCCGCATTGCACAGCGGCGAGGAGGAA
>JALHND010000048.1 GCA_022843705.1 Burkholderiales bacterium | reverse complement strand
GCGGCACCGGCCGCCGCCGCGGCATCCAGCGCCTGCAATGCCTCGCCTTCAAGGCCTTCGTCGTAGAGCACGTCGATCTGCGGCAGCACCCGCGCCAGCGCGCCGCAGTCGCGCAACACGCCAAACAGCACCGACGGTGTGCGTTCCATAAGGCCTTTCGCCATTTCCTGCCACACCCGCTCCGGCACCAGGGCATCGGCCTCGCCGGCCGCGACCATCTGCTGCATCAGTGCCTGGGTCTCCGGCGCCACGGAGAACCCGAAACGCGCGGCGAAGCGCGCGACGCGCAGGATGCGCACCGGATCCTCGGCAAATGCCGGGCTGACATGGCGCAGGATGCCCTCGCCCAGGTCTTCGGCGCCGCGGCAGGGATCGATCAGGCGGCCGTCCTCATCGCGCGCCATCGCGTTGATGGTCAGGTCGCGACGCTGCAGATCCTGCTCCAGCGTGACATCGGGCGCGGCGTGAAAGGTGAAGCCGTGGTAACCCGGCGCGGTCTTGCGTTCGGTGCGCGCCAGCGCGTATTCCTCGTGGGTCTCGGGATGCAGGAACACCGGAAAATCGCGGCCCACCGGACGGAAGCCGAGTTTCAGCATCTGCTCCGGCGTCGCACCAACGACCACGTGGTCGCGGTCCTGCACCGGCAGCCCCAGCATCTCGTCGCGCACCGCGCCGCCGACAACATAGGTTTTCATCGGCAACCGTCGATCCGGGCTGTCAAAAACTTCAACGGCCAGCTCGGCTGCGCAGCCGGTCGTAACGTGAGCGCGGCGTATCCGCCGCGAGCCAGGCCGGCGCCAGCGCCTCCAGCGACTGCGGACGGATGCCGAAGGGGAAAGGGCTGTCGCTGACGCTGGCGACTTCCATCGAGCGGACATTGTCGCGGGTCATCAGTTTGACGGGCAGCAGCTCCATCGCAAACGCCTGACAGTACGACAGCGGGCGGTTAAGCCCGATCACGGGACGCTCGCAGCCGACGGTACGCCCGGTCCATTGCACCAGTTCGCGCAGGCTGTAACGGCGCGGACCGCAGAGGTCATAGCTTTGACCGATGCTGCCACCGTCGGAAAGCGCGTGCACGAACGCGGCGGCGACATCCCCGGCATATACCGGCTGGAATTGCGCGTCCGGACTGCCGAGGGGAAATACCGGGAACAGGCGCAGCAGCCCGGCAAACAAATTGAGGAATCCGTCCTCCGGTCCGAAGATCACCGACGGCCGGAAAATCGTCCAGTCGAGACCGGACTCGCGCACGATGCGCTCGGCTTCGCCCTTGCTGCGCAGGTAAGCGCTGGGCGCATCCGGCGCTGCGGCCACGGCGCTCATCTGCAGCAGCCGGCGCGCGCCGGTGTCGCGGCAGGCCACCACCACCTTGCGCGCCAGTTCGACATGGGCTTTGGCAAAACCGCGCGACCCGCCTGCATCGTGCAGCACACCGACAAGGTTGATCACCGCATCGCAGCCGCTGACAATCGCGGCAAGGGCTGCCGGATCGTGCACGTCGGCACGGATCACGTCGACCGTGGGCAGGAGGATCAGCCGCTTCGCGCGTTCGCGGTCACGCGTCGGCACACGCACACGGTAACCCCGCGCAGCGAGCTGCTGGCAGAGATGGCGGCCGACAAAGCCCGAGCCGCCGATTACAGCGATGAGCGATGAACGATGAGCGATGAACGGGGACCCCGTTGCGTCGCGGTCATTGCTTCTTGCTTTTGGCTCATCGTTCATCGTTCATCACTCATCGTTGCCTTCAGGGCGTGTCCCCCAGGGATTTTTCGCGGTCGCGCAGCCGCGGTTCGATGACGCCGATGCGCGCGCGCAGCGACTGCGCCTGCAGGCTGAAGTTGTGCGCGTAATAGCTGGAATTCGCCATCACCCGTTTCACGTAGTCACGGGTCTCGTTGAAGGGGATGCTTTCGGCATAGATCGCCGCCTCCATGCGTTCCCCTGCCCTCCAGGCCCGGGCGCGGCCCGGCCCGGCGTTGTAGGCGGCGGAGGCCAGCACCGGACTGCCGTCGAGGGTGTCGAGCACATGGCGCAGGTAATAGGTGCCGAGACTGATGTTGGTTTCGACCTCGGTGACCTGCGACCACTGCCAGTCCTTGAGCCCGATCTTGCCGGCGACCCATTTCGCCGTGGCCGGCATCAGCTGCATCAGCCCACTGGCGCCGACGCGCGAGCGGGCCTGGGCAATAAAACGGCTTTCCTGGCGAATCAGGCCGTTGACCCAGGCCTCGTCGAGGTCGAGCTGGCGCGCAGCAGCCTTGAGCTGGTCGCGGTACGGTGCCAGGTAACGCAGGCCGAAATCATGTTCGAACACCGTGCGTTCGGCGGTGTTGATCGCACGGTCGTAGACCGAGTTGCGCCGCGCGACTTCGGCTGCCGCCAGCAGCTGGCGGTCGCTCAAGCCCCGGATCGCCCACAACCACTCGCGCACCGCCTCCAGCCGCACATCGAGCTGGAACAGCGCGAGGGCGCGACGGATGCCCGGCCGCGCGGCAATCGCCGCAATGTCCTGCTCCGTTGGCTTGTAGGCCGCCGCCGGCGACTGCACCGTGCCGCCGAGGTCTTCCTGAGCCAGCTGTCCGTAAAAGCTGTAATCAGCGGACAGCGGTTTCAGCAAGGCCAGCGCCTCGGTCTCGCGGCCTACGGTTTTCAGTGCGCGCGCCTTCCAGTAACGCCAGGCAGGATCTTCCGCTTCCTTCGGCGTCATCGCCTCGATCGCCGCCAGCACTTCCGGCCAGCGCTGCGCCCGCAGCGCTGCGCGCACCTTCCAGCCCAGTTGCAGATCGCTCATGCCGGATGCGCGCGAAAACCATTCGAGTGCCGCAGGGTCATGGCGCATCGCGCCGAAATAACCGAGCATGCCCCAGACGTAACCGCGTTCCTCTTCCGAAAATCGCGGTGCAAGCCGGGTCCAGTGCGCCGCCGCCTGCTGCGGCGACGTGCGTCCCAGACGGTGCACTGCAAACATCGCCGCTTCGCGTCCGGCGCGCGACTTGAGGTCCAGGCGATCATCACTGAGATGCGCCGCCGGATTGCCCGAAATCGCCGCCAGCAGTCGCGCATCAGGTGCCTGCCCCTTGGGCAGGAAAGCGGCTACCCGGCCAGCCAGTCCGGCCTGCCCCACCTCCAGCGCCAGCCGCACCCGGGTCCAGATGTCCTCGGTCGAGAGCTGCTGGCTGCGCACCAGTGCATCAAACAGCGGATCGCAGCTCTGCGGCAGGCTCTGCGCGACGAACCACAGCGGGCGCGCCTCGCGCAGCGCCATGCTGTCGGTCTGCGCCCGCGCCTGCAGCGCATAACAGGTGGTCTCGAGGTCTTCGTTGACCAGCGCCGGCCGCTCGGCGGAAAAGGTCTCCCACTGTCCGTTCTTGCCGAGCTGCTTCAGCCAGTCGCGGCGCAGGTAATCTGACAGCGGCGTGTCGGGATTGGCTGCCAGCCAGGCGCGGAGCTCGGCGTGTTCCAGCTTGTCGAGCCGGGCCCGCAGCAGCCAGTACTGCACATAGGGTTCCAGGAGCTGCCCCTGGAATCGCGGCAGCAGCTGCTCCAGCCGCCGGGTGTCGCCAGCCCGCGCCGCGTCGCGCGCGGTGAGGAAAGCATCATCAAGGCTCGCCGCAGCGGCAAGTCCGGTGGGCAGCAGAACCGCGAAAATCAGCGGCAGAATCCGGGTTATCATTATAACCTATTGATTATTAACGACTTTTATCCCAGGAACAGGCGATAGGCCGGATTACGTGTTTCATCAACCCAAGGGTAACCCACCTGCGCCAGGAACGCGCGGAAGCGTGCCTGGTCCGCCGGCGGCACCTGCATGCCGACCAGCACACGCCCGTAATCCGCGCCGTGGTTGCGGTAATGGAACAGGCTGATGTTCCAGCCGCGGCTCATGCTGTTGAGGAAACGCATCAGTGCACCCGGCCTCTCCGGAAACTCGAAGCGGTAGAGGATTTCGTTGCTGACCGGCGCATGGCCGCCGACCATGTGCCGCACGTGGAGCTTGGCGAGGTCGTTGCCGCTGAGGTCCAGTGTCTTGAGGCCGCGCCGGCGCAAGGCACGCACCAGCTGCGCGGTCTCGCGCCGGTCGCGCACCTGCACCCCGACAAACACCCGGGCCTGCTCTGCATTGTCATAACGATAATTGAACTCCGTCACGTTGCGCGGACCCAGCTGCTCGCAGAAAGCCTTGAAGCTGCCGGGTTTCTCCGGAATGGTCACCGCAAGAACCGCCTCGCGGTTTTCGCCGAGCTCCGCTTCTTCTGCGACAAAGCGCAGGCGGTCAAAGTTCATATTGGCGCCGCAGGCCACGGCCACCAGCGTCGCGCCGCGGATGCCCTTGCGCGCCACCCAGGCTTTCGCACCGGCGATGGCCAGCGCACCCGCGGGCTCAAGGATCGCGCGCGTATCCTCGAACACATCCTTGATCGCTGCGCACATCGCATCGGTGTCGACACGGATCACCTCGTCGACCAGCGTCCGGCACAGGCGGAAAGTCTCCCTGCCCACCTGCTTGACCGCGACGCCGTCGGCAAACAGCCCGACCTGGGCGAGCTTGACGCGGCGGCCCGCCTTCAGCGACTGGTACATCGCATCGGAATCAACCGGCTCTACGCCGATGATGCGGATCGAGGGGCGCAGGCGCTTGACGTAGGCGGCAATGCCGGCGATCAGGCCGCCGCCGCCAATGGCGACGAATATGGCGTCGATCGGCTCCGGATGCTGGCGCAGGATTTCCATCGCGATGGTGCCCTGCCCCGCAATCACATCGGGGTCATCATAGGGGTGGACATAGGTCAGGCCGCGACGCTTCTCCAGCGCCCGCGCGTGGGCCGCAGCCTCGTCGTAGGAGTCGCCGTGCAGCACCACCGTCGCGCCGCGTGAACGCACGGCATCGACCTTGATGTCGGGCGTGGTCACCGGCATCACGATGGTCGCGCTGCAGCCGAGGCGTTTCGCCGCCAGGGCGACGCCCTGCGCATGGTTGCCGGCGGAAGCCGCGATCACGCCCCGGCGCAGCGCGTCCTTCGGCAGTTTGACCATCTTGTTATAGGCGCCGCGCAGCTTGAAGGAAAACACCGGCTGCATGTCCTCGCGCTTGAGCAGGATGCGGTTGTGCAGGCGCCGCGACAGATTGGGCGCCGGCTCCAGCGGCGATTCGATCGCCACGTCATAGACGCGGGCGTTAAGGATGCGCTCCAGGTAATCCATTTTTTTCATCGCTGCTTTTTCCCGTTTATTCATGCACTTCCGGCAGCCTGCCGACCTCGAAAGGTTATCAGGAATGCCACCCCACCGCGACGGATGCCGCAGGCGGCGATTCGTGTATATTGAAATGCAGTCACATCACAGGGTTCGCAATGACTCAGGACGCACAAAAGCAGGCAGCAGCCCGGGCGGCAGTCGCACTGATACCCGAGGGCAGCATCGTCGGCGTCGGCACCGGCTCGACCGTCAATTTTTTCATCGACGAGCTGGCGAAAATCAAGGGCCGCCTCGAGGGCGCGGTATCGAGCTCGGAAGCCAGTGCAGCGCGGCTGAAGGCCGCCGGCATCCCGGTATTCGATCTCAACGGCGTGCGCGAACTGCCGATCTACGTAGATGGCGCCGACGAGGTCACCCGCCACCTGATGATGATCAAGGGCGGCGGCGGCGCGCTGACACGCGAGAAAATCGTCGCCGCGGTGGCCCGTCAGTTCATCTGCATCGCCGACAGTTCGAAACTGGTCGACGTGCTCGGCCGCTTTCCGCTGCCGGTGGAAGTCATACCGATGGCGCGCTCCCACGTCGCCCGCGAAATCGCCAGGCTCGGCGGCCAGCCGGAATGGCGGGCCAATTTCGTCACCGACAACGGCAACCTGATCCTCGATGTGCGCAACCTGACCATCGTCGATCCGCCGGAGCTCGAGACCCGGCTCAACCAGATTACCGGCGTGGTCACCAACGGCCTGTTCGCGCGGCGCCCGGCCGACGTCCTGCTGCTTGCGGGCAGCGGCGGCGTGGAAACCCTGCGCCGCCCTGCCGCCACGAAATTGTCATAATTCGCTGTTATCAATGCTTTTTTTCCGCAGGAAATGCCGCCATGCCTGAGCATACGCTGAAGCAGTTTGACGCCGAACTAGAAAAGATCCGCTCCCAGGTGCTGCAGATGGGCGGCCTGGTCGAGGAACAGATCATCAAGGCGCTGGAGGCATTGACCACCGGCAACAGCGCGCTGGCGCGCCAGGTCATGGATAACGATCACCAGGTCAACGCCCTTGAAGTGGCCATCGACGAGGAATGCAGCACCATGATCGCCCGCCGCCAGCCGGCGGCCAAGGATCTGCGCATGGTGATGACCGTGGTCAAGACCATCACCGACCTTGAGCGCATCGGCGACGAGGCGGCGAAGATCGCGCGCATGGCCCGCGCCATCCACGAGAGCGACCGGCCGACGGTGCCGCGGGTATCCGAGATCGAGCATGTCACGGAAATCGCACTTGGCATGCTGCGCAACTCGCTGGATGCCTTCGCCCGTCTCGACCTGACCGTCGCCGCCCAGGTGGCGCGCCGGGATGAGCAGGTGGACAAGGCCTTCGTCAGCATCCTGCGCCACCTGATCACCTTCATGATGGAAGATCCGCGCACCATTTCCCATGCGATCGAGATCCTGTTCATCGCCAAGGCGATCGAGCGCATCGGCGACCACGCCAAGAACATGTCCGAGTACGTGGTCTACCTGGTGAAGGGCAAGGACGTGCGCCACACCGGCATCGAAGCGCTGGAGCGCGAAGCCCTCGGCTGAAGACGCTGCAGCGGCCCTCCGGCTGCGTGGTACACTGATTTTCCATCACCGGAGCAGGCGGAAAACCATGCGGGTCACGGGTGCAGCAGCAAATCGGAGGGCGTCCGGCGGTGGCTGACCAGTCCACCATCGCCGCCGTCGATCTCGGCTCGAACTCCTTCCACTGCCAGATCGCCCGCGTCGCCGGCGATCAGTGTTATCCGCTGGATTCGCTGCGCGAGCCTGTCCGGCTGGGTGCCGGCCTCGGCAAGGACAAAAAACTCGATGAAGATTCGCAGGAGCGGGCACTGGCCTGCCTCGCCCGTTTCGGCGAGCGCCTGCGTGGCCTGGACAAGCATGCGGTGCGTGCCATCGGCACCAACACGCTGCGCGTGGCAAAAAATGCAAAACCTTTCCTGCGCCGGGCACGCGCGGCCCTGGGTTTCCCGATCGAAGTGGTGGCCGGGCGCGAGGAAGCGCGTCTGATCTACCTCGGCGTGTCGCACAGCCTGCCTGCATCACGCGAAAAACGCCTGGTCATCGACATCGGCGGCGGCTCCACCGAATGCATCATCGGCACCGCTTACAAACCGCTGAAGCTGGAAAGCCTGTTCATGGGCTGTGTGTCCTACAGCCTGCGCTTCTTCCGTGACGGTCGCATCAGCAAGGCCGCGTTCAAGGAAGCCGAGCTCGCAGCCCGCGCCGAATTGCAACCGATCGTCGGCCACTACATCCGCGGCAACTGGCAACAGGCCGTCGGTTCCTCGGGCACCATCCGGGCACTTGCCGAAATACTCGAGCTCTCGGGTTTTACCGAGGGACCGATCACGCTCGCCGGGCTCGACCGCCTGCGCAGCCAGCTGATCCGCGCGGGCGACATGGCAGAGGTCGAACTGCCGGGGCTGCGCGCAGACCGCCGCGCCGTGCTCCCCGGCGGCATGGCCATCCTCTACGCGGCCCTCGACGAACTGAACATCGAAACGCTGACCCCCGCCACCGGCGCCATGCGCCAGGGGGTGCTCTACGACATGCTCGGCCGTTTCCACCACCATGACATGCGCGACGTCACCGTCGCCCAGTTCATGCAGCGTTACCATGTCGACGCGCAGCAGGCGAAACGGGTCGGCAGCTTCGCCGCGGCACTATACGAAAAACTGGCCGGCGATACCCTGGATGAAGACGCGCCACAGCTCCTCGGCTGGGCAGCCAAGCTGCACGAGATCGGCATCCCGGTCGCCTACAGCGGTTACCACAAGCATTCCGCCTACATCATCAGCAATGCCGACATGCCGGGATTTTCGCGGGAGGAGCAGGAACGCCTGGCCGCGCTGGTACTGAATCACCGGCGCTCGCTCAAAAGATCGCTGGAAACCCTGCCCGAGGAGGAAAACCGGGCGCTGGTGCTGGCGCTGCGGCTGGCCGTGCTGCTGTGCCGCGCGCGGCGCGACGCGCGTTTCCCGCCGCTGGATATCCGCCTGCAGGGCGACCGGGTACGGCTGGCCTTCGATGAGGCCTGGCTCGAAGCCAACCCGCTGACCGCGACCGCGCTGCGTGAGGAAGTGTCGGAATGGGCGCGTGTCGGCCTCGAACTGAAGATTCCGGGACTCGACGGCATCGTGCTGGCACAGGAACCGGTGCTGGCCGACTGACCGCGAATACTCAGCGGTCGCCGCGCTTCCTGCCCTTCTTCTTTTCCAGGTTCTTTTTCCCCGCCATGTCGATGCGACCGAGCGCAGCCTCGACGGCATCGGCCAGCGTGCGCAATACCTTGAGCCGCGCGTAATACTTGTTGTTGGCTTCGACCAGCGTCCACGGCGCACCACCGGTCGAGGTGCGATCGACCATGTCGCAGACCGCACGCTCGTAGTTATCCCACTGCTTGCGGTTGCGCCAGTCCTCGGCAGTGATCTTGAAGCGCTTGAAAGACACCTTCTCGCGCTCCCTGAACCGCCGGTACTGCTCCTCCCGGCTGATCGCCAGCCAGAATTTGACGACCAGGATGCCGTGCTGAGCGAGCTGCTGCTCGAAATCGTTGATCTCGGCATAGGCGCGCATCCAGTCCGGTTCGGCGCAGAAACCTTCGACCCGCTCGACCAGCACGCGCCCGTACCAGGAACGGTCGAAGATCAGCAGGCGGCCACGCCGTGGCAGATGGCGCCAGAAGCGCCAGAGATAGGGTTTCGCACGCTCTTCCTCGCCGGGCGCCGCCACTGAAACGGTCTGGTAACTGCGGGCATCCAGTGCGCGCGTGACACGGCGGATCGCGCCACCTTTGCCGGCAGCATCGTTGCCCTCGAACACCGCAACCACCGCCATCTGCTTCATGCGCGGATCGCGGAACAGCCGGTTCAGCCTGTCCTGCTGATGTTCCAGTTCCTTCTGGTAGTCCTTCTTCGGCAGCGTCTGGTCGAGATTGAGCGCACGGATCACATTCAGCCGGTCGACATCGGGCGGCAACGGCGGATTGCGGTCAGGCAGGCGCCGCACTGCTTTTTCATCCAGCCGCTCACGCAGCGCGGCCAGCAGCGTGCGCCCGACCGTCAGGCTGCGGTAGTGCGGATCGGCGCCCGCCACCATCAGCCATGGCGCCTCGCCGGTGCTGGTCTTGCGCACGAAAGGTTCGCAGACGCCGACGTAGCCGTCGTACTGCTCGAAGAGATCCCAGTCCTTCCGGGTCACGCGCCAGCGTGTGACCGGATCGGCCTCGAGTTCACGCAGCCGTTTTTTCTGCTGCGCCTTCGACAGGTGAAACCAGAACTTGAGCAGCAGCACGCCCTCGTCGACCAGCATGCGTTCGAGCTGGAGAATTTCGCCGATATGCGACTCGAACTGCCCGCTGCTGATGCGCCGGGCCACACGATCAACAATGGGCTGGGTGTGCCAGCCGCCGAAAAAGATGCCGATCTTGCCCTTCGGCGGCAGCGCTCTCCAATAGCGCCAGAGGCGGGGGCGTTCGTTTTCCTCGTCGGAGGGTTCGGCGAATCCGCTGACTTCAATGTGCCGCGGATCCATCCATTCATTGAGCAGGTTGACCGTCTCGCCCTTGCCCGCCCCTTCGACGCCGGCAATCAGGATCAGCACCGAAAAGCGCCCGTCCTGTTTCAGGTCGTACTGCGCATTGAGCAGTGCCTCGCGCAGCTTCGGTTCCGCGCGACGATAGGCCGCCTTGTTGACGTGATGGGCGAGGCTGGCCGATTCGAACATGCGGCCGCCTAGAGGATGCCGGGGGCGAGCATCGCGCGCACCTCGGCATCACCGCCGTTGTCGCAGGCCAGCCACCAGATCGCGCCCTTCTTCAGGCTCCAGGCCGACGCTTCTCCGGTCAGCGCCAGCGCCGCTGCCGCGCCCAGCGTGGGCTGATGACCGACGATGATCACGGTGCCGCTGCCGCCGGGCCAGCCTGCAGCCTTGAGCACGCCCTGCGGCGTCGCCGCGGTGGACACCGCCTTTTCGATCTGCGGGTTGCCGGTCAGCGCGGCCGCCGTTTCGCGGGCACGCAGGGCCGGACTGCAGATGACCCGGTAATCCCCGGGCAGGCGCCCGGCAAGCCAGTCCGCCATCTTTTTCGACTGCCGGCGGCCTTTTGCGGTCAGCCGCCGCGCCTCGTCCGGCACGCCATCCTCGGCATCTGCATGCCGCCACAGAATCAGTTCCATGTTCACTCCCGCCAGGGTTGCGGCGCGGCGCGGAAACGCCGCCACGCCGGCTTCAGCAATACACGCCCGGTTGCGGCGCGGGCTTCGCAACAACCGGCAAGCATGTCCGCAGCAGCCCGCACATCGCGGCTGCCGGTGGCAGCGGCGCTGCCGACCAGCGACGCCACGCCCGCCGCATCGTTGATGCGACCCAGTATATCCTGCAGCCGCATCAGGCGATCCCGCAGCGTCGCCATGCGGCGCGGCGCGTAAAGCCCGTTAAAAAACTCCACCGCATAACGCAACTGTTTGACGGCAATGCGCAGCCGGTGCAGTTCGGCGCTGCTGCGCCGGTCGAGGCGGCGTCCTCGTCTGAGCACGCGTGCATGCCATGCCGCGAGAATCTGCGTCGCGCAGGCGCGGGCCGGCTGTTGCAGGGCCCGATTGTCAGGATCATTGCCGGTAGTCGCCAGCAAACAGCCCAGGGCCATCATGGATTTGTTGTAAGTATTTGTTTTTATTGATTTTTTTGTATTTTTTCGGGCAAGCTGCCGCTGCTGTTCGCAAGCCGCAATCAAGGCCGGCGTGCCGCGATGTGGCGCCAGTGTCGCGGCAAACACCGGCAGGGTTTCAGTGACCAGCACATCCCAGTCGCGCGCCGGGGCGAGACCGGCAGCCACGACGCGCAGCGCCTCTTCCTGCGCTGCCGCCGCATCACCCAGCAGTTCGCGGAACAACCGGAACGCGGAGCGCAGCCGGCGGATGCCGACCCGCATCTGGTGCAGGTACTCCGGATCATCGCCATGGATGACACCGTGTTCATTGGCCTGTGCCTGCGCCAGCGCATTGCCCGCGATGATGCAGAAGGCCGCGCCGGCGCTCAGCGAGCGGTCGAGCACCGGCACCACCGCCTTCGCCGGCGGCATGTCGTTTCCCCGGAACAGGGCATAACCCCGCTGCGCCTTCGACCGGTGCTCCAGTGCCAGCGGCACCCGCTCCGCCAGCTGCCGGGCCAGGTCGAACAATGCCGTCGCCGGGCCACGCTTGAGCTCCAGCTCGATTTCACAGACCGCCTCGCGGCGGTTGCCGCTGCGTACCGTTCCGCGGTCGACTGCCACCTCGATCAGCACCCCCGGCGCCGGTTCCAGCAGGCGCAACGAGCGATCAATCGACGTCCGGAACACCGGCATCACCGCTTCGGCGACCGCGGGCGACCGCAGGATCCGGGTGACTTCATGGCGCGGCAATCCGGACAGGTCGGGCCGGGGTCCGGTCAGGGGAGTTTCGACCTCCAGGCGGCGATGCAGGCCCGACACGGCGGACCCGCCGCCCTTGACCGTCTGCACCCAGCGCCCACCTTCACGCCGCACACGCAGCGCGATTCGCCGCTGCCACAAATCCAGCCCAGGGGTGTCGTAATAAGTTCCCTCGAGCCGCCGGCTTGCGGGACGGCGCAGGCCCTTGAGCAGCGGCAGCGCCAGCACTTCACGCAGGCGCGACGGCGAAAACCGCAGCTTGAGCTCAACCTCGGTGGCGACCGCGGCATCCGCCTTCTGCTGCCGGCCGCCGCTGCCGCGGCTCATGCGCCGGTCTTGCGGGCGAGCAGGTCGAGCAGCGATTCCTGGGCAATGACCGGCTTGTTGCGGCCCGGAACACGGCAGGCGTACTGTCCGTCTTCCCCCATCTGCCAGGCCTGGATGTTGTCCTCGAGATAGGTGCGCAGCCCTTCGTTGATCACGCGCTGCTTCAGTTCGGGATCGAGCACCGGAAAACAGACTTCGACGCGGCCGAAGAAATTGCGGTCCATCCAGTCGGCGCTCGACAGGTAGACGTCCTCGCTGCCGTCGTTGTGAAAGTAAAACACCCGGGTATGTTCGAGGAAGCGGCCGATCACCGAACGCACGCGGATGTTGTCGGACAGTCCGGCGACACCCGGACGCAGCGCGCAGACGCCGCGCACGATCAGGTCGATCTGCACGCCGGCCTTCGACGCCTCGTAGAGGGCGCCGACGACCTCGGCCTCGAGCAGCGAATTCATCTTGGCGATGATCTGCGCCTTGCGGCCGGCACGGGCAATCGCCGTCTCGGTCTCGATTGCGCGCATCATCTCCTTGTGCAGCGTGAACGGCGCCTGGCGCAGGTGGCGCAGCTTGGTGGCGCGTCCCAGCCCGGTGAGCTGCATGAACACTTCGGACACGTCGTTGCCGATTTCCTCGTGGCAGGTGAACAGCCCGAAGTCGGTGTAGAGGCGCGCCGTGCGCGGGTGATAGTTGCCGGTGGAGAGATGCACGTAACGGCGCAGGCCCTCGGCTTCGCGCCGCACCACCATCAGCATCTTGGCATGGGTCTTGTGCCCGACCACGCCGTAGACGACATGGGCGCCGGCTTCCTCCAGCCGCTGCGCCCAGTTGATGTTGGCTTCCTCGTCGAAACGGGCCATCAGTTCCAGCACCACCGTCACTTCCTTGCCGCTGCGCGCGGCGCTGATCAGCTCCTCCATCAGCTCCGATTCGGCGCCGGTGCGATAGATGGTCATCTTGATCGCCGCCACCGCCGGGTCGCGCGCGGCCTGCTGCAGGAAAACAATCACCGGCTGGAACGACTGGTAGGGGTGATGCAGCAGGACGTCGCGGGCGCGGATCGCATCGAACATGTTTCCCGGCTGGTCGAGGCGCTCCGGCATGAGGGGCCGGAACTGCGGAAACTTCAGGTCCGGACGATCCACCCAGTCGGGCACGCTGATCACGCGCGCGAGATTGACCGGGCCGTCGACGCGGTAGAGATCCTCCTCGTCCAGCTTGAACTGGGTCAGCAGGAAATTCGAGATCTGCTGGGGGCAGCTGTCCGCCACTTCCAGCCGCACCTCGTCGCCGAAGTGCCGGTGCGGCAGCTCGCCGCGCAGCGCGGTACGCAGGTCCTTGACCTCCTCCTCGTCGACGAACAGGTCGCTGTTGCGCGTCAGCCGGAACTGGTAACAACCGAGCACCTTCATGCCGGTGAACAGCTCGCCGACATGTTCGTGCAGCACCGAGGACAGGAACACGAAGTCGTATTCGGCACCGGCGACATCCTGCGGCAATCGGATCACCCGCGGCAGCACCCGCGGCGCCTGCACGATGGCGATGCCGGAGTTGCGGCCGAAGGCGTCCTTGCCCTCGAGTTCAACCGCAAAATTCAGGCTCTTGTTGAGCACCCGCGGAAAGGGATGCGCCGGATCGAGACCGATCGGGGTCAGCACCGGCATCACCTCGCGCTGGAAATAGCCGCGCGTCCACTCGGCCTGCTGCGGCGTCAGGCCGCTGCGGCGCAGGAAGCGGATGCCCTCGCGCTCGAGCCCGGGCAGGATTTCCTCGTTGAGCAGCTGGTACTGCCGCGCGACCAGCTCATGCGCCTCCTGCGCCACCCGGCGGTAGACCTGGTCGGCGCGCAGCTGGTCGGGGTAGACCGGCGCCGAGCCGGCCTCGATTTCGGCCTGCAGGCCGGCGACGCGGATTTCGAAAAATTCGTCGAGGTTGCTGCTGACGATGCACAGGAAACGCAGCCGCTCGAGCAGCGGGCAGGCACGGTTCTCGGCCTGCGCCAGCACCCGCCGGTTGAACGACAGCAGGCCGAGTTCGCGATTGAGATAGAACTCCGGCGCAAACCGCGCCTTGCCTGGCGCGCGCCGGGGACGGCGGGCGGCGGCGTTCATGCTGCGGGAACCCCGGTCAGGCCGGGGCGGGAAGAATCAGTTGCGGGGAGGCGGCACATAGCCGGCCGCGGTGTCCGCACCGCCGCCGAAGAAATGCCGTTCCATCTGCTGCGCAAGGTAGTCACGGGCTTTCTTGTCCGCAAGGTTGAGCCGGTTCTCGTTGACCAGCATTTTCTGCTGCTCCAGCCACTGCTTCCAGGCTTCCTTCGAGACGTTGTCGTAGATCCGCCGGCCCAGTTCCCCGGGGTAGGGCGGAAAATCCAGTCCTTCGGCCTCGCGCTTGAGTTTTACGCACTGCACCTGGCGTGCCATGTCATTTCTCCACAATAAAACTTTAATGTTACGGATTTGTTGCGATAGATCAGTTTCGGTGTTTTTGGCGGCCCGTTACAGCCGTTTGGTCAGCACCACCGACCGGCGCTGGTAGTTGTAGAGCTCCTTCTTTTTCTGCGGCAGCGCGCTGACATCGGTTTCGGTGAAGCCGCGCTCGACGAACCAGTGCTCGGCCCGGGTGGTCAGCACGAACAACTGCTTCAGCCGCAGGCCGCGGGCACGTTTTTCAATGGCCGCCAGCAGGCGTTCGCCGGCACCGCGGCGGCGGAACTCCGGGTGCACCGCGAGCCCGGCCAGTTCGCCGGACTTTTCGCTGGAGAAGGGATAGAGGGCCGCACAACCCACGATCATCCGGTCATGTTCAAGCACCCAGAAGCGGTCGATTTCCATTTCCAGCCGGTCGCGGTTGCGCTTGACCAGCAGTCCCGCGTCTTCCAGCGGCTCGATCAGGCCGAGAATGCCGCCGATATCGTCGATCTTGGCGTGGCGCAGCGTCTCCAGCGGATCCGGCGTCACCAGCGTGCCGACACCCTTGTGGGTAAACAGCTCGAGCAGCAGGCTGTCATCGAGATGGCCGGAAATCAGGTGTGCACGTCCGACACCCTGTTCGCAGGCGCGCACCGCCGCCGGCAGGTAGGAGCGCATTTCCTCGGATTCGATGCGGCCGCGCGAGAGCATGCCGCTGGCCTCGCGCACCGTCAGCTCGCGCAGCAGTTCGCCGCGGCGGCCGGTGACCCCCATCGACTCCGTCAGGAAAATCAGCTTGTCCGCCTTCAGCGCCACCGCGGTCGCCGCTGCGACATCGCCCAGCGCCAGGTTGAACACCTCGCCGGTCGGTGAATAACCGAGCGGCGAGATCACCACCAGTTCATCGTCCTTCAGCCGCCGCTCGATCGCCGGCGCGTCAATCTTGCGCACTTCGCCGGTATGCATCAGGTCCACGCCGTCGACCACGCCGATCGGCCGCGCGGTGACAAAATTGCCGCTGGCGACCCGGATATGCGCGCCGGCCATCGGTGAATTGGGCAGGCCCATCGACAGCAATGCCTCGATCTGCACGCGCAGGGTGCCGGCGACTTCCATCGCCGCCTCCAGTGCGGCGGCATCGGTGACGCGCAGCTTTTCGGCAAAACGGCTGCGCAGGTTCTGCGCCTTGAGCTTGGCCTCGATCTGCCGCCGCGAACCATGGACCAGCACCAGCTTGACGCCCAGAGCCGCGAGCAGGTTCAGGTCATGGGTCAGATGAAAAAAACGGCCGTCGGCGACCACTTCGCCGCCGAAAGCGATGACAAACACCTTGCCCCGGAAAGCATGGATGTAGGGCGCCACCGACTGGAACCAGTCGATGAAGCGATCCTGCGCCGACAGGCGCGGCCGCGTGCCGCCGCCGGTTTTTGCGGCGTCCTGTGCGGCATTGAGGCTGTCTTTATCTTTATCGGTGGAAATGATCCTGTCCTTTCTGCTGCTGCCCGATGCGGCGGGCACCGGGGATGCGACGGATGGTATGCGAGAACCCGCGGCGGTGAAAGCCGCCGCTCAGAAATCCCCCCACAGCGCCTGCAACACCGCGAGCAGTGCCACCGCGGCGGTTTCGGTGCGCAACACGCGCGGTCCCAGCCGCAGCGGCGTGAATCCGGTGCCCAGCGCGTCTGCGGCTTCCGTCGGCGACAGCCCGCCCTCGGGCCCGGCGAGCACGGTGATTTCGCCCGCGGGACGGGACAGGTCGCGCAACCCGTTCGCTGCGCCGGGCGCCAGCATCAGGCGCAGTCCGCCGGCCTGCCCCGGCTGCTGCAACCAGTCGCGGAAGGCGAGCAGCGGCCGCACTTCGGGCACCACGTCACGTCCGCACTGTTCGCAGGCCGCCACCACCACACCCTGCCAGTGGGCCCGTTTTTTTTCCGCGCGCTCCCCGGCCAAACGCACCACGCAGCGCTCGGCGAGCAGCGGCTGGATCGCGGTTGCGCCCAGTTCGACCGCCTTCTGGATCGTGTAGTCCATGCGTTCGCCGCTGGACAGGGCCTGGGCCAGCGTGACCTGCAGCGGGGACTCCCGCTGTTCATCGCGGCGGCCACCGACCTGCACGCTGACCGCGCCACGCGCGCTACTGGCAATGACCGCATCGTGCGCCACGCCCCTGCCGTCAAACAGCACCACCGGATCCCCTTCGGCCAGGCGCAGCACATGCGCCAGATGATGTGCCTTGGCGGCAGGCAGCGGGCACCGGCCATGATCCGGGATCGGCTCCGGAAAATATATTCTAGTCAATGGGTTAGCGCGGATCTTCACCCTCGAAATTATGCCACAGGAAGCAGCACGGCCGCGCCGGGCGCGGACTGGCCGCTGCGTCTCCGCGCTGCAACAGGGGGTATACAATTGCGCTTTTTTCCGGCGCGCCCGGCAAGGAGATTCCGCTTGCGCATCGTCATCCTCGGCGCGGGGCAGGTCGGCAGTTCGGTCGCCGAAAACCTGGTTTCAGAAGCCAACGACATCACGGTGGTCGATACCGACGCTGCGCGCCTGCGCAAGCTGCAGGACCGCCTTGACCTGCGTACGGTCGTCGGCAATGCCGGCCACCCGGAAATCCTGGAACGCGCCGGGGCCCGCGATGCCGACCTGATCCTCGCCGTGACCCAAAGCGACGAAACCAACCTTGTCGCCTGCAAACTCGCGGCGACGATGTTCAACATCCCGACCAAGATCGCACGCATCCGCGCCGCCGATTACCTGTCACACCCGGAAATGTTCTCGGCGGAAAATTTTTCCGTCGACACCGTGATCTGCCCGGAACAGGTGCTGACCGATTACATCGCCAAGCTGATCGAATTCCCGGAGTCGCTGCAGGTGCTCGAGTTCGCCGGGGGCCGCGTCAGCCTGGTCGCGGTGCGCGCCTTCCACGGCGGGCCGCTGGTGGGCAAGGAGTTGCAGACCATCCGCAAACACCTGCCCAAACTCGACACCCGGGTTGCGGCGATTTTCCGCCAGGACAGCCCGATCATCCCCGATGCCACCACGGTGATCGAAGCCGGCGACGAGGTGTTCTTCATCGCCGCCACCGAACACATCCGCGGCATCATGCGCGAGCTGCGGCGCATGGACAAACCGGTGAAGCGGGTGATGATCGGCGGCGGCGGCAACATCGGCCGCCGTCTGGCGAAGGCGATCGAGGACCGTTATGACGTCAAGATCATCGAATACAGCCGCGCCGGCGCCGAGAAACTGGCGGCAGAGCTGCGCACGACGCTGGTGCTGGTGGGCGATGTCACCGACGAGGACCTGCTGCAGTCCGAGAACATGGGGGACATGGACGTCTACTGCGCGCTGACCAACGACGACGAGAACAACATCATGTCCTCGCTGCTCGCCAAACGCATGGGCGTGCGCCGGGTCGTCGCGCTGATCAACCGCGGATCCTATGTCAACCTGGTGCAGGCGGGGCAGATCGACATTGCTATCTCGCCGGCGCAGGCGACCATCGGCACGCTGCTCGCCCATGTGCGCCACGGCGACTGCGTCGCGGTGCACAGCCTGCGCCGCGGCGCCGCCGAGGCTCTTGAACTGGTCGCCCACGGCGATGCGAAATCGTCGAAGGTCGTCGGCCGCCGCATCGAGGAAATCGAACTGCCCAAGGGCGCCACCATCGGCGCCATCGTCCGTCCGCCCCGGACCGGAGAAAACGGCAAGTTGCAGGGTGAACACGAAGTGCTGATCGCGCACCACGATACCGTCATCGAGTCCGAGGACCACGTGATCGTGTTCGCCATCAACAAGCGCATCGTGCCCAAGGTCGAGAAGCTGTTCCAGGTCAGCATCGGATTCCTGTGAGCACCCTCCCCCGGCAGCCCCGCGGCATGGCCGCGCAATCCCCACTGAACCCCTGAACCGCACGATGTCCTGGCTGCTGACCGTCGCCCCGGTGGCCGCGCTGATCGCGATGGCGATGAGCCTGACCCATCTGCTGCCCATCGGCGTTTCGCTGTATTACAGCGACGGCATGGCCGGCGTCCTCGCGCTGTCGATGGCCATCAACTTCTGCACGGGTGCGGTGCTGTGGCTGCTGACCCGCCGCAACAAGCGCGAGCTGAGCCTGCGCGAAGGCATCCTGCTGGTGGTGGCCGTGTGGGCCGGCGGCGCGCTGTTTGCATCGCTGCCCCTGCTGCTCACGGTACCGCAGATTTCCTTCACCGACGCCTACTTCGAGGCGGTGTCCGGGCTCACGGCCACCGGCGCCACGGTGATCTCCGGACTCGAGGAACTCCCGGCCTCGATCAACGTCTGGCGCGCGGTACTGCAATGGCTGGGCGGCATGGGCGTCATCGTGCTGGTGGTCGCGATCCTGCCGATGCTGGGTGTCGGCGGCCGGCAGATTTCCAAGTCGGAAATTCCCGGCCCGATGAAGGACGAGCAACTGACCCCGCGCATCACCCAGACCGCCAAGGGCCTGTGGCTGATCTACGCGGCGCTGACCATCGTCTGCGGCTTCGCCTACCATGCCGCCGGCATGTCTCCGCTGGATGCCCTGATCCACAGCTTCACCACGATGTCGCTGGGCGGTTTTTCCTCCTATGACGCCAGCCTCGGGCACTTCAATTCGGCCACGGTGGAACTGGTGGCCATCTGCTTCATGCTCATTGCCGGCATCAACTTTTCCACCCATTTCCTGGTCTGGCGCAGCCGCAACCTGATGGCCTACGCCCGTGACACCGAGGCACGTTATTTCGTGCTGGTCATCGTCGCCAGCGTCGCCGGCATCGCGATGCTGCTCTACGGGTCCGGCACCTATGCCGATCCGCTGAGCGCACTGCGTTACGCCGCCTTCAACATCATCTCGGTCGGCACCACCACCGGTTACGCCACCGCCGATTACAACCTGTGGCCGGTGTTTGCGCCGCTGTGGGTGCTGTTCCTCGGCACCTTCCTCAGTTGCTCGGGTTCGGCCGGCGGCGGCATCAAGATGATGCGCGCGGTCATCCTCTACCGGCAGGTTTACCGCGAAATCAAGAGCCTGGCCCATCCGCAGGCGGTCAGCCCGGTCAAGGTCGCGGGGCAGGTGGTCGCCGATCCGGTGGTATTCGCGGTGCTCGGCTTCTTCTTCGTCTGGGTCGCGTTGCTGGTGACGATGACGCTGATCCTCGGCTGGACCGGGCTGGATGCGATGACCGCATTCTCGGCAGTCGTCGCTTCGCTCAACAACATCGGCCCCGGGCTGCACCGGGTCGGCCCCGCCACGAACTTCTCGGTGCTGACCGATTTCCAGACCTGGGTCTGTGCCTTCGCGATGCTGCTGGGACGGCTGGAACTGTTCGCGCTGCTGGTGGTGTTCACACCGGCGTTCTGGCGCAAATAAGGCTCAGGCCCTCACCGCCTTGAACAGTTCGAGTGCCCGCAGCCGGGCCTCGGCATGGTCAACCACCGGCGCCGGATAATCGCGGCCAATCACCACACCCGCGGCCTGCTGCTGTGCCGGTGTCATGGTCCACGGCGCATGGATATGGCGCGTCTCGCAGCGCGCCAGTTCGGGCAGGTACTTGCGGATGAACGCGCCGTCGGCGTCGAATTTCTCCGACTGGGTCACCGGATTGAAGATGCGGAAGTACGGCTGCGCATCGCAGCCGGTGGACGCCGCCCACTGCCAGCCGCCGTTGTTGGCGGCAAGGTCGAAATCGTTGAGCTGGTCGGCGAAGTATTTCTCGCCCATTCGCCAGTCGACCAGCAGGTCCTTGACCAGGAAGGACGCTGCGATCATGCGCAGCCGGTTGTGCATGTAGCCGGTCCGGTTGATCTGGCGCATCGCGGCATCGACAATCGGATAACCGGTGCGCCCCTCGCGCCAGGCCGCAAACAGATCTTCATCGTTGGGCCAGCGGATCGCGTCATACGCCGGCCTGAACGCGCCGGACACGACATGGGGATGGTGGTGCAGGATCATGAAATAGAAATCACGCCACACCAGTTCAGACAGCCAGGTCGCCGCACCCTCGCCGCCGCCGTCGCGAACCGCCTGCCAGGCCATCCGCGCCAGTTCGCGGATCGAGATCGTGCCGAAACGCAGGTGCACCGACAGGTAGGACGGCCCCTTCCGTGCCGGAAAATCCCGGGTCTGGCGGTAACGCGCCATGCGCGGCAGAAAATCCGCCAGCAGCTTCTGCGCGGCGGCCGAACCGCCGGCAATACCCAGTTCACGGAGCTTGGTCTCCTGGAAACCGATGGCGGAGAGTGTCAGCGGCTCGCAGGTTTCCGTGGTCCGGGCAAGGCGCGATGCATAAGCCTCCACCGGATAGGCCTTCAGGAAAAACGGCTCCAGTTTCTTCAGCCAGGCATTCTTGTACGGCGTGAACACCGAGTACGGCGCGCCGCCCTGGGTCAGCACCTCGTCCTT
>JALHND010000047.1 GCA_022843705.1 Burkholderiales bacterium | reverse complement strand
GATGGCCTGCGAGAGCATCAGCGCTGCGGTCACACCACCCGTGATCGGCACCAGACACCGGTGAAAACTCACCGGAAGATCAAAGACCTCCAGCAGCAATTCTGTGGTGATATTGGAAGTAGCCGGAATGCGTGTATTCACTGGTCTGCCTCGAATTCGCATACCACCGCCTCAAGCACGGCGATGGCGAGGTGTGGAAACGCTTGGTGCAGCCGGTAGTAACGCATCCGGGGGGTGGCCTCCTTGATGGCGAGCCATGTCCGGTAGATATGCTCCCGGGTGTCGTAGTCTGGAAGCGGGAAGCGGCCGGAAGGCCTCACCGCATCACAGTCCCGGCGGCGCTTGAGCGTTGCCTTGTACCGGATCTTGAAGCACTCGCTCATCATCTTGCAGGACGCGCCATTGCGGATGAAATACGCCTCCATCGTCCTGACCTCGTTGGCCAGCGCGACAGCACGCAGCCCTGCCCTGAGGCCGGACGCGTCAAACGCAACACCGATGGCGAAGTCGCGCATGGCGGCAAGGCGGTTGAGATCAAGCGCGGAGAGTTGCCGTAACCGGACGATCTGTTCAGGGTCGATGCCGGCGGCATGCAGCGTGGTCGGCTCTGTCTCGGCAAGCCGCACAGCGACGTGATTGAGGAGCACCATGCGAACTTGCGCATCGAGCAACTGCAGCATCACTGATCCCCCGATGCCGGCAGCGGGAAATCCTTCCCGTGACGCTTTGAGGTCGAAGGCCGCAACGCCCTGACGAGCGTCAATACATTCCAGCAGGCACTGGCCATCTCGTCCTGTGCATCGACGAGCCAGCCGAAGAATGCGTTATCGAAAGAAATCGCGACTGGCAGATTTCCCTGCACTCGACCCGCCACAGCATCATGGTTCCCTGAATCATCTCCGGCGAACCGCTCCGGCACAGTGGCCATGGCGGAGTCGTCGAATTGTCCGGAGGCCAACGCGAGCAGCCACCAGGCACGCTGACGGATTGGGGGTGGCGTATCGCCATCGACAGGGATAGACAGACCATCCATGTAATAGCCCAGGGGCGCTGCAGCATCGAGGCGCAGGTCGTCTTCGATGCCGGCAAGACCCGCGATACACTCAACCTGCTCGATGAGGCGCGCAAGCGTCACGGAATACTCATCGGTCGCTCGGATCTCGCGCGCCTTCTCAACCTGTCGGCCAGAAACGATGTTCTTGGTGTCAGGCGTGCTAACGGCCGATGCCGATCGCGCCGACGGTTGCGCTGCGCGCACTGCGGCCACGGGCTCATCAAGTTGCCGGGCCAGGGCTTCCTCGCATGCCCGGCACACGGCCAAGGCACTGAAACGCTGTGATTGCCGATACTGCTCCACCGTTTGCAGAAAGACCGGCTCGAAGACCGTGGCGTAAAGATCGTCCTCGGCAAGTGAAGCGCGCGTCTGCGCATACCGCTTCATGACATTGAGTCGTGGTTGCATCACCTTCACGTCTAGGCCCGACAGCTCGGCAATGGCCTCACCCAAGGTGTGCAACCGTTCTGTTGCGAACAGGTAGTGGGCGAGTGTCGCGGTGTTAACGGACAGGCCCAGCGCCTTCATCGCCTCATCTAGCTGTCGCAGTGAGAGCGCATGCCCCTGCTCCGTTTCGAGTCGCGCCTTCAGGGCGACAACACCGCACGCCTTGTCCCAAAAGGTCATCTCGCCGCGCAGTTCGTTCTCGATGAGATGCGCGGTGAGTACGTGGCTCTCGGAGCGCCAAGGTCGAAACAGCACCATGAGCTTGCGGAAACGTACATCGCGCGTTTCCGCCCAGAGCTGCTGGATCGCCAGCAGGCGGGTGTTGCCACCCGCCTCGACGATGAAATGCGCCTCCCCAGGTCTGCGAGTGACCGTCAGCGGGTTGCGGATTCCGTTGGCGCGAATCGATTCCTTGATCTGCGCGAACCTGACGTTGCTGACTCTGCGCGGGTTGTTCTCGTAGGGCCGGATGTCGTCGACCGCAAGGTCAATCTGACAGTCATGCAGTGGGTCGGCCTGAGCCGGAAGGTCTTTTGACTTATTGCCGGGATTGCCAACCTGTAACGACTCGGCGACCAGCCGCCGACGCGCCTCGACGGACACGTGACGCGATGTCCCGGCAGCGGAAGCCACAGTGCCACTGTTGGCTACGACCGACTTTAAAGCCTCCCCGCTCACGCGATCCTCTGCCGGGTGTACATCGAGTCGGCCAGCACGCCCTGCAGGCTGGGAATCAGTTCCCAGGCGAGCCGGTGCATCACCGTGGAGGCACTGGGGGTGACGCCCTCACGTTTGCGTTCGTGGCGGTGCACAGGAATGCGCAGTGTTGCCGCCTCCTTGTAGGCCTTGGCATGGGGAACCACGGTGTCAAGGACGGAAACCCGGCCTTTGAACTTGATGAAGTCATCGCGGATGCCGCTGGCGATGATCCGTGCATCGGTGGTTCGATCCTGGCGGTAGATCACTGCTTTCATCGGTCCCAGTGTCGCGCCGAGCGCGCTGCCGGGTTCGAGACGATCGAGCAACTCCATCGTCCCGTCCTTGAATTCGCGGGCCGACAGTATTTCCGGCGTGATCGGCGAGATCAGGATGTCGGCGGCCAGCACGGCAGCGTCCTGCAAGGGGCCAATGGCGCCTTGGGTGTCGATCAGCACGCAGTCGTAAGCGCCGGAGACCACGGGCGACTGCAGCGCAAAGCGCAAGCGAAAGCCGCGGTCGATGCGGTTCAGCAGCCAGTGCGGAAGATTGCCCTCTGGATCGTCGGAGACGACGATATCGAGGTTTTGATACATGGTCGCGGTGATGCAAGACTCCGTGACCTCACCGCGGACAATGACCTCGGTTAACCCCGCGAGCGGCTTAGTCGTCGTGAGGGGGAAGTATTTCGACAGCGAGGGCTGTACGTCCGCGTCGATCAGCAGGACGCGCAGCCCCATGTCAGCCAGCAACGCGCCCAGGTTGGCCGTGAGGGTCGTCTTGCCAACCCCGCCTTTTGTACTGGTCACGGTGAACTTGATCACTCGCCACTCCTTCTGGTTGACCCTGCCACCCTTCACGGCTGCTACGTATCGGAGACCGGGTTCCGGCAATCGCCGTCGTGAGTTGGTCCATGCGTCGATTCTGGTGAGTCACCTGCGCTCCCGCCCGGCCTAATCCCCCTCAAAACAGGGGGAGTTGGCGAGAAAAAGGGCGAAATCGCCTCGAGTCTGGTGACACAGCGCTATGCGCAGCCACGCTCTGCGACAAATCCCGACCACCCGGCAATCCGCATAGCCGTGGGCTCGAAACCGCGCACCAAAACAGGCACCTACCCGATTCCTCACATACCCTATTTTTTTCAATTGAATCAATTAGATGGCACATCATTGATTAACTATAGTGAATGGACTGCCATCAGCCGAACCTGCAACCTAGAAGTGATGCATCGGCACCCAACACTTGCTGCCCTGAAGAAAAGGGTGGGTTCCAGGATCAGGCGAAGACGCGATGAATTCGGCATGTCCCAGGAAGCACTGGCCTTCGAGGCAGAGATGACGGCGTCATATCTGTCCCAGATCGAGGGCGGAAAGCGCAATCCGTCGCTGGAAGCGCTGCATCGTCTGTCCTGTGCACTCCGCCTCGACCTCGAAGAGTTGCTGAAAGCGTAGTCCCACCCGCCCGCGACCCGCCAGATCGTCGAGCGCATGGCGAATACTGCCGAGAACAACCCGCTCACGTTCCAGTTCACGGAACAGTTGCACGCCGTGTTCGACCCGACGCTGGGCGCGATGTGGCTGCACTGGAATCCCAGGCCACGGCCCTGCTTCAATCTGCCGCTACTGGCAGCCCTCGATGACTACTGCGAATGGCTGAATGGCACCCAAGGCTTTATCGAACACGCGGGCGTGGCGCACACCGTTCAGGCGTCGATCCTGTGCTCCGATGCACCTGGGATATTCAATCTCGGTGGTGATCTCGACCTGTTCTCGACCCTAATCGAGCAGCGCAACCGCGCAGGCCTACGAGAATACGGCGCCGCCTGTGTCGAAGTCGTCTACCGCAACTACGTGTGTTACGACCTTCCCCTCGTCACGATATCCCTGGTACAGGGCGAGTGTCTGGGCGGCGGCTTCGAGGCTGCACTCTCGAGCCAGGTCCTGATCGCCGAACGCAGCGCCCGCTTCGGTTTCCCCGAGATCATGTTCAACCTGTTCCCGGGAATGGGCGCAGTGTCCTTCATCCAGAGACGTACCAACGAGCGCATTGCCGACGAGCTGACCAGCAGCGGCAGGATCTACAGCCCGGAAGAACTTCATGACAAAGGTATCGTCGACCTGGTGGCGGACGATGGTGAAGGGCCCGCCGCGGTGCGCGACTACCTGCTCAGGAAGGCACCAAAGATGCAAAGCATTTTCCAGGTACGGCGCCGCGTCGCGCGGCTGACCCGAGCCGAACTCGACGACATCGTCGACATCTGGGTCGATGCGGCGCTAAGAATCAATCCACGTGACCTGAAGTTGATGGGGCATCTGGTCGCGCGGCAGAACCGGCTTCATTGAACGAGGGGATCAGGGGAACCGCCATGAAAACCGTAGTCAATTTGAAAGCTGAAGGGCCCACAGGCGGCATGATCGCCATCGCCACAAAAAAGGTGCTGGTCATCGACGACCAAAGAAATGCCCGCGTGATACTCGAGGGCGTGATCCGCTGTGTAGACCCCTATATCGAGGTCAAGGCTTTCGCCAGCCCACTGGAAGCGATTGAGTGGGCCAGGGCTAACACGCCCGACCTGGTGCTGACTGATTACAAGATGCGCGAAATCGACGGCATCGAAACCATCAAGCGCTTGCGACAGCTGCACACCTGCGCCGACGTCCCCATCGTGATGGTGACCGTGAGTGCGGATGCAAAAGTCCGTCATGCCGCATTCGATGCCGGAGTCACGGATTTTCTGGTCAAACCTTACGACCACTACGAATGCCGGGCACGCTGCCGGAATTTGCTGATGATGCACGAACAGCACCTACTGCTGAAAGACCGCACTAAGCTGCTCGAATACGAAATCTCCACGGCGGTTCGAGCCATGCGTGCCCGCGAGCGCGAGACCATCATGCTCGCCGCCAATCTGTCCGAATACCACGCCCATCAAAACGGATACCGACTGGTCAGGATCGCGCGCTACTCGCGCCTCATTGCCGAGGGCATGGAACTCGGACCCGAGATGGCGGAACGCATTGAGCTTGCCTCCACACTCCATGATGTCGGCAAGATCGGCATCGCCGACGAAATCCTGCTCGCCGGCGAAGACCTGCCTGAAGCCAAGGAACAGGCGCTGCAGGAGCACACCCGGATCGGGCACCGCCTGCTCGAAAAAAGCACGTCCGAATATCTGAAGATGGCTGCGGAAATATGCCTGTACCACCACGAGCGCTACGATGGCCTCGGCTATCCACAAGGTGTCAAAGGCAATGAAATTCCGTTGCCCGCCAGGATTGTGGCGGTCGCCGAGGCCTTTGACGACTTGACTGCCTCCCGATATCGCGACGGACACGATCAGATCGATGCGGCGATGAGCAGCCTTGCGGCCAGAAAGAATGCCGCGTTCGATCCTGAATGCGTCGAAGTGCTCGGCAGCCATATCGAGATGGCACGAGAAATCATGAGTGCGTTTGCCGATCCGGCGTGAGCTGCCTCGACGAGCTGGCGCTCCGATGAGCATAGAGCCCTCCTCGCCTGCGCGGTCCTACATCGGTTTGCTGCGCGAGCGCCTTGCCCGGCGCGAGGACAGCGAGCACGTACAGGCTTTCATCCGGGTCGGATTCGGCCTGTTCATCTCCATCTATCTGTATTCAACGATCGGCCCGCGCCTCGATATTCATGTGGTCTGCATCGGCTTCGAGATTCTTTCGTTGGCCATCGTTGTTGCGATCCTTATCAACCCGCAACGTTCCGCGTGGCGCCGCGGTTTCGGCGCTGTCGTCGACCTGGGCACGACGACTTACCTCATGTTGACGAACGGTGAAGTGGGCGCACCGTTATATGGCATCTATCTCTGGGTGACGTTCGGCAACGGCTTCCGCTATGGCGTGCGCTCGTTGTATGGGTCACATGCAATGAGTTTGGCGGGTTTTGGGGCAGTCATCGCGTTCAATCCGTTCTGGCACCAGCATGCACTGATGGCCGGCGGGTTCCTGATGCTGCTCGCTGCGGTGCCGCTCTATGGTGCCGTGTTGCTGAAAGGCGTGACGACGGCCCAGGACAAGGCCGAACAGGCGAACGAAGCCAAGAGCCGCTTCCTGTCAGTCATGAGCCACGAAATTCGCACACCGTTGAACGGGATCATCGGCATCAACGCCCTCCTCCGCAAAACCAAGGTGACGCCCGAACAGCTCGATCTGATCAACACTCTCGGCATGTCCTCGGAAGTCCTGCTGTCGCTGCTTGATAACGTGCTCGACATCGCGAAGATCGAGGCCGGCAAGATGCCGATTGAACAGGTTGATTTCGACCTCCATCTGGTGATCCACGGCGCCATGAAGATCGCCGCAACGCACGCGGCAGTAAAGGGGCTCCACTTCGGGGCCTTTGTGGACGCAGCCGTTCCCCGCTTCGTCGTCGGTGACCCGCACCGGCTGCGCCAGGTATTGATCAATCTGCTGTCGAACGCGACCAAGTTCACCGACCAGGGTGGCGTACATCTCCGCATGACCGTCGTGCGTCAGCGATCCGCTACCGTTACCGTCCGCAGTGAGGTGATCGACACGGGAGTCGGCATGTCGACGGAGGCGATCACGCAGATTTTTCAGCCATTCGTCCAGGCTGACCAAAGCACAACGCGGCAATTCGGCGGAACGGGACTCGGCACAACGATCGCCCGTCAGCTGATTGAACTGATGGGAGGACGCATGGGGGCCTACAGCGCGCCGAATCAGGGCAGCACCTTCTGGTTCGAAGTTCCGCTGCGAACCCGGGATGCTGTCGATGCACAAGCACCGCTCCCTGGCATCCGCGTACTGCTGCTCGGCCTGAAACTGGAACTGGGCGAACACCTAACCCGGCTTCTGCGGTCATGGCAGGTCACCGTGGAATCCAGTCCCGGCACCGATACTGCGAAAATGAACTTCCCGGCAAAAGGCACCGGAACGCCATGGCACGTCGTCATTGTGAACCAGGACGGCCATGCCGAACCGATCCTTGACCTGAATCAGATGCAACCGGGCTGGGAACGGCATCCCCGTGCAATCGCGCTCAGTCCCCCGGCCGCAGCTGGCGATCGGGAGAAAATGGTGCAGTGGCCCTACACAGCCGCCCTCGCCTTGCCGATCACAGCAGACGCGCTGCACCGGGCGCTGCATTTCGCCGCGATCGATGAAATTTCGAGCCAGGCGCGCACTGCCCGTTGGGAGCAACAACATCCCCGGAACCGATCCGGCGGCCGGCTGCGCATACTCGTGGCCGAAGACAACGCCACCAACCGCAAGATCATTGCCCAGGTATTGGAACATGGCGGGTACGAAGTAACCCTCGCTACCACTGGTACCCAGGCTGTGGAAGCATTGCAACGGGCTGAATTCGACGTCGTCATCCTCGACAAATTCATGCCCGGCATGAGTGGCATGGAGGTCGCCGAACGCTACATCGCCTTGCGCGAAGAATCGCGGGCACCGATGATCATGCTCACCGCCGAGGCCACGGCGGAGGCAATGCAGCAGTGCAAGGCCGCGGGCATGCAGGCCTTTCTGACCAAGCCGATTGATCCTGAGATGCTTTTCGAGACCATCAGCGCCCTGACGGGCGACGCACAGGTTATTACCGATCAGCAAGCCTCGACGGAAGCCGCGACCCATCCGTCACCGGCAGTGCCCATTCTGGATGAATCCATACTTGCCGAGCTGGACAAGCACGCCTGCTCACCACGGTTTGTCGCCGACATCGTGGAATCCTTCGCATTCGACATGAGTGACCTGATCGAGCGGCTCGCAGCAATAACTGCCAACGAAGACTGGTGCGAGCTGGCTGACATCCGGCATGCGATGGAGGGAACGGCCCGTGGTAGCGGAGCCTGTGGCATGACTGCGCTTGTTGAAGGACTCAGGACGCTACCCGATATGACGCCAGATATGCGCTGCGAGCGCATCGCAGAACTACGACGCTGCTTTGTGACGACACGGGAAGCCATGTGGCATTTCGTAGCCAAAAGACCCCACACCTTGGCGCCCCGCTCCCCAGTTGGCCCGCGCTGAATGCCTCTGTCTGATATGCGCATTAGCGCATATTTGACATTTATACGCTAAGGAGTATATTAATATTCTATGCGCTATTGCGTATAGTCATTGATATACGCTTAAGAGTATAGATAAACAGGGATACCTATGACCCAGATCGCAAGAACCCCCAAGCAGATTGGTGAAATCGTCCGCCGGCGCCGCCAAGCCCTGAAGCAGACACAGATACAGATGGGCAAACAGGTCAGGTTGCGACAAGCCACGATCTCGAAACTGGAAGCCGGCGAGCCTGGAACACGCCTGAGCACATTGTTTGACGTGCTGACGGCACTCGACCTTGAACTCGTGATCAGACCACGCACGAAATCATCCTCCCGCGACATTGAAGAGAACTTCTGATGGCTCGGCGCAAAACAGGCATCGCACTCAGCATATTTCTGAACAGCCGTCTGGTTGGCCGTCTTGATCGGGCCGCAGGTGGTGCGCTCAGCTTTCGCTACGATTCTTCCTGGCTTGCGTGGGAAAGCGCCCTGCCCGTCTCGTTATCACTCCCCTTGCGAGAAAACAGACTGACGGGAGCTGCGGTTACCGCGTATTTCGACAATCTTTTACCCGATAACGAGCCCATCCGGCGCCAAATCGCTGATCGTGTACACGCAGAGGGTTATGACGCAGCCAGTCTGCTGGCAGCGATTGGTCGTGATTGTGTGGGTGCACTTCAGTTTTTACCTGAAGGACAAGCCCCCGGCCCGGCCGGTGCACTATCCAGCCGCCCCATTAACAACGACGAGATTGCGCGCAGGCTGGCGAATCTGGCGCGCGCGCCGCTGGGCCTGGACGAAGACGACGACTTCCGCATCTCAATCGCGGGCGCACAGGAAAAAACCGCCCTCCTGCGACTGAACGGACAATGGCACCTCCCTCATGGCACTACGGCAACGACGCATATTCTCAAGCCGCAGCTGGGCCTGCTGCCCAACGGGATTGATATGAGCCAAAGCGTCGAGAATGAGCATTTCTGCATGCAGTTCCTCACCATGCTCGGCATGCCTGCCGCCAAGACCGAAATCATCGATTTCAATGACCAGCGCGCACTCAGCATTGAGCGCTTTGACCGGTTATGGACCAAGGATGAACGTCTGCTGCGATTGCCGCAGGAAGACTGCTGCCAGGCACTGGCCACACATCCGTCAACGAAGTATGAAACCGACGGAGGACCTGGTATCGCGCAGATTCTCGACATCCTGAAAGGCAGCGACGATGCGATGACGGACCGCATACGTTTCCTGAAAGCACAAATCGTTTACTGGTTATTGGGTGCAACAGACGGGCACGCCAAGAATTTCAGTCTGAGTCTGATGCCCGGCGCACGGTTCCACCTTACGCCCCTCTACGACGTCATGTCCGCACAGCCCGCCGTAGACGCCGGACAACTCCGCCATAACAAAATGAAATTTGCCATGGCAATCGGCTCGGGTCGCCATTATGTCGTCGGTGACATCCAGCCGCGTCATTTCCGCCAAACCGCCAATACCAGTGGAGTTCCTGATGCATCGGTGGAAAACATCTTTACAGAGCTGGGACGCGATGTGCCCGACGCACTGGAAAAAACAGCGAACCTGATGCCGCCGGGTTTCCCTCAAATATTGACCGAATCGATTACACGGGGAGCGCTGAATCGACTGAGACTGCTCGAACAGGCTGCATAGAATGCATGAAATCAAGTTTCCCGCGTCTCGCCTGCGATTTCAAGCGACAGTTTTATCATTCTCAAAAATGTCTCCAAATATAATCGGGATACCCGGGGTAGTGAACATTTCTTGGCCAACGTAAGTATCCAAGAGCGCGAAGATTTACATTGTTCGGCGAACTGGGATTTTTGTTCGCGTTCTTGCACTTGTCCCAACCACCGCGGAATTGCTTCGCCGGCGTAGGCGGTTGAAATCCGATTGGCACACCCTCGCACGTTTTCAAGGCGGCGGCGTATTCACCTCTTAAGACCATCATATTCAGGTATCATTTTGCACAAATGCTTCGCTGCAATTCAAAAATGAACTCCTCAATTCAAGGTCGCCGCTCCTCTTGCCGTAGCCGGACGGCGTGGACCAAGTATTTTATTGCTCTGGTTAGAGCCATTGAAGAAACCTGACTGATCGGCGTCAGTGAAAGCACAACGAAGAAATTCCGAGTGCTCTATTTGTAGCTGATCCAGTTTCAGGGGAGCTAACGACGGGCTCGCCGCAGTTGCATCGCCGCGACGTAAGGCATAATAAACATTGAAAAGAGGTGGCTCAAAATTCAATGAAAAACCCGGCTCGGCATTCAGTGGAAATCAATAAGGAGGACACTCAATGAGTGACCATCACCACCATGATCACGATGACAAGCATAACGCTCCGTTATCGCCCATGTCGCCCCCCTCTGTGTCCGGGAGTCAGCTGGCTCCCGGAAGGGGGGGGCCGGCGCAAAAACTGCCCCCCTGGCGACTCGTAGCGTGGTCCCCGCATCGGGGCGATGACCACCCCATCCCCTGCCTCGCCCACCCCACCTCGGGCCACTTTTCTGGAAACATTGAATCGATTCACCCTCGGACTGCGGAGGTGGGCACCGTTCGGATTCCGCTCGGCAAAAAGAGGGGCTACTTCGTTGAATCAGTTGGAGAAAATTGCAAAATATCAGGCACCGAACCCCAAAAAGTTCGGCATAGGGTCGGTGCTAAAAGCGAAGACCGGGGCAAAGCCGAAAAGCCGTTACACTTCTTCGACTTTTACGCCATAAAACTCGGTGTGACCTGCACTGTTAATCCGCAGGTCCCTGGTTCGAGCCCAGGTCGGGGAGCAAGTTTGGTACAAATCTGGGCACTCCATTAGGGGTGCCCGTTTTTGTCTCTAGAGCTTGCGCCAGCGCCGCATAGCTGCCCCTCAGGGTGACTTCTTTCTTGTCCACCCGAATCTCATCCACCAACTGCTGCAAATACGACTTCGCAAAACCCCGACTGCTTAAAAGCTTTGTCTTTAGGGAGAGGGCAAATGCTTCGATATGCTTTGGTCGCAATAGAGCCGTCGGTAGCCTCTCATGCGACCGTATCCGAGCTAGTCATAGCCATTTACAGCTTGATGTCTTCTGTCATGTGAATATCAAGCCCGTACAAAGGCTTAGGGTCTTCGTTCCCCAGTTCCTTTTCCAACTCGATGTAATGCTGATTGACCAGCCGATGGAAACTGAGCAAGGGGCCGACATTCTTGTAAACCCGGAGCCACCGAATTCTTTTCAGATCTTGGACTTAGCCCTGTCACCCCGGCGGGCTTTTGTCTTTCTGGGATCGCTATATCGAAAGTCCGCGGGTCGGTATCCAGGAGAATCTCACGGGTGGTCATTATGTATTGTCCATCGATCAAATTTCGAGCATCTTCGTCGTATGCAACCCGAATATCTTTCCCGTCTTAGTGAGCCGGTACAACAGTTCATTCGTGAGGTTGAGATTGGTGCAGGTGTTGAAATCAACGTATTCCTCGATCTCAAGCAGAACGAAGGCGGAACTACTGGTCAGGGCAAACTTGCAGTCGTCATCAATGCCCAAGGCATCCAACTCTTTGCACCTACCAAGGGATACTTCCCCGAAGGCGCGGTTCGACATGAAGTACTGCATGTGCGGCGATTTCTGGTAGACGGAGCTCCGAAATTGGCACTAGCCAATAACGAAGCATGGGATAGAGACTTTTCAGATGCGCTTGGCAACCTGGACAATGCCATTGAACACGTAGTTATCGTTCCTGAAGAACTTCGATTTCATCCAGAGCGTCGTCAACATTGCGAAGCGGTTATGAGGGAAGTATGCTTACGGCTTCCCGATGTGCCCGAAGACGAGCGACATCTTGCAGTCTGCCTTCACTGGACATTCCTGCGACACGCATTCCCTAACTCCCCTACATTTTTATCCTACGCGCTGAGGTTGAAGTACGATAATCGCCATGCCTGCCAAAGCCACAGCAACGCCAGCCATATCCCACGGCGTTGGCTCAATACGATCTATCAGCCAGAGCCAGATGATCGCTACAAAGATGTAAACCCCGCCATAAGCGGCGTAAGTGCGTCCCGCAGAAAATGGATGCAACGTTAGTAGCCATGCAAAAGTTGCCAAGGCGAAGATGGCCGGCGCGAGCATCCATATCGATTTTCCCTGTTTGAGCCAAAGATAAGGTAAGTAACAACCGATGATCTCGGCCACTGCCGTAACTACAAATAAACCGAATGTGCGTAGTAACTCGCTCATAGTCATGGTTTTATATGTGGAATTGCAAACTCGCCGTGGCAAATGCAGGCCTCGCCATGCGCTGCAGCGACCAGTTCGTGCAAGATACCGCATTCGGTCGTTGTATGCGGAGCACCACAGCTCTTGCGCAGCTCGGTCAATTGCTTTTCCAACGCACGCATTGACTGCAGCCGGGCTCTGACACGGAAAAGCTGCGCCTCGATCAAGCGATCAATGTCGCTACAGTCCTCACCGGGTCGATCCAGAAAATTGATCAACCGACGGATGTCCGCAAGCGGAATGTCAAGCACGCGGCAATGCCGGATGAATGCCAGACGCTCCAACTGCTGCCTACCGTAGTTGCGATAACCATTGGCCTGCCGGGCTGGCGCATCCAGCAGCCTTTCCCGTTCGTAATAACGAATGGTTTCGGCATCCACTCCTGTCGCAGCTGCTAATTCACCGATGCGCATACCCCCCTCCTGTTTACCGAATTCTACGCTTGACCTTTTAGCCGCTACAGGGTTTCTAATACATTTGTAATCTACTTGCAGGTGACTGAAATGAGCGCCCATTGCTGTACTGCACCGGCAGGCGACAACAATAATGACCCCTCATACAGGAAAGCTTTGTGGGTCGCATTGGCCGTCAACGCAGCAATGTTCCTGATTGAAGCCGGCGCCGGTGCATTTTCAGGATCAGCTGCACTTCTGGCTGATGCAGTGGATTTTTTTGGCGATGCGGCCAATTATGGCGTATCCCTCGCAGTTCTGGCCCTCGCGCCGGTATGGCGCTCACGGACTGCGTTGATCAAAGGCATCACGATGGGCGCTTTCGGCTTTTTCGTTATTGGCAAAACCCTGTGGAATGCAGCGTCGGGCATCATGCCTGAGCCGCTGACCATGGGGATCGTAGCCCTGCTGGCTTTGTGCGCGAACGTTGGCGTAGCAGTGATGCTTTACCGCTTCCGTGGCGGCGATGCCAACATGCGCTCCGTATGGCTGTGCAGCCGGAACGATGCCATCGGCAATGTTGCGGTAATGATTGCAGCGCTGGGTGTTTTCGGCACCGGCAAGGGCTGGCCTGATCTTGCAGTAGCGGCGGTTCTCGGCCTGCTTGCAATTTGGGCTGCAACTACTGTCATCAGGCAATCGATGATCGAACTCAAGCACGCCCCAATAAAATCTTAATATGCCCGGGTGAACTTAAAAACATAATCTTCATCCAATGTGACCTGGACATCAGCCGTTTGAGTACAAAACTACAAACGGACGGCCTTAATCTTCGACACAAGATATTTTGACTGGTAAAATTCGCGCATGAAAAAGTTGCTGGCTATCCTTCTGCTGGTTCTGCTGCCCGGGCAAATTGCCTGGTCGGCCGTCGGCAGCTTGTGCCAGCACGAAAATGGTGCTTCTGCGAATCACCTTGGCCATCACAATCACCAGCACAAATTGGATCCCGTTGGAGACACTTCTTCCGACAAGGCCAAATTCGGCGACAAAGATTCAGATTGCACCGTTTGCCACGCCGGTTGCGCTTCCGTAATCCCGGAATTTTCTTCTTTTGTTGCCAATTTCACCGCGGTTCGCAGTTCCGCGGCGAGTTCTGGGCAATTGATGTCCCCCCTTCCCGAACGTCCCGAACGCCCGCAGTGGCGACACCCCGCCTGATCGGCGGGGTGCAACCCTGATTTTCAGTCGCTGCTTCTGACGCTCCCCGCTTGCGGGGCAGTCTGACTGTTTGCCTGTTGCCGGCGATCCCTCTGGATTGCTGCCCGCCGATTCCCGTGTCGTTTCAAGTTCAACGGAGAATCGGATGTACCGAAAGAATTCATTACTATCGTGGCGTAGCCCTTACGCGGCTTTTGTCATTACATGCGCAGCAGCCATCTTCAGTCTGTTTGGCCAATCAGTGGCCGCGCAAACCATGGAGCGGCGACACGACCCGTTCAGCATCAAGGAGGCTTTTGATTCCGCCTGGTCGAGACAGCCCGAAGCCCGGTCTCTTTCTGCGCGTGAAGAAGCCAGTGCCGCACGCCGTGAAGCTGCATCCAGCCTGACTGCGGAACCGGCCGCGCTCGAGCTTTTGGGCAAAACGGATCGTCTCAATCGCAATCAGGGCGGCCGCGAGTATGAGGTAGGGGTCGCATTGCCGCTTTGGCTACCCGGGGAAAGATCCCGCACTATTGCTCTGGCGGAAGCAGAAACACAGACGCTCTCCGCCAAAGTAGCGGCGGCCAAGTTGCGTACCGCGGCCTCAATCCGCGAAACGTATTGGTCATGGCAGCGTGCAGTTGTGGAACACGCACTTGCGCGTGATCGTTTGGCTTCAGCCCGTGGAATTGCTTCTGATGTTGCCAAACGGGTTCGGGCGGGCGATCTCGCCCGCTCGGACCAGCATCAGGCGGATGGCAATCTCGCTGCGGCAGAAAGTGCATTCGCGGAAAGTCAGGCTCTGCTCACCGCGACGCAACAGCAAATGCGTCAAATCACCGGAATTCCGCTGAAACCGGATACCGGAACAATCGTCGCCGATGCCAGCCAGCGCGCTGAAACCTTGCCGCGCATCAAAGCGCAAGCCGCTAATTTCGAAGGCAGCCACCCTCAAATCGCCGACCCTGCTGCGCAGGCCGAAGCCGCCCGCCGAGCAGCTGATCTGGCCCGTGTCCAGACCCGTGCCAACCCGGAACTCACACTGAGCACCACCCGTGAGCGGGGAGATTTTGCGGATCAATACCAGCAAAGCATCACTGTAGGTTTGCGCATTCCTTTCGGATCGAGTGCGCGTCATCGCTCCAAGAATGCGCAAGCTCTGGCAGAAGCACTGGAGGCGGATACGCAGCTCAGTCTTGCGCAGGAACGTGTCGCCGCCGAATTCGAAGCCGCGCGACAGCGCGTTGAATCGGTACGGCTGATGGCTGATGCGGCAAACAAACGTGCAAGGCTGGCGCGGGAGACCCGGGGATTTTTCGAGAAGTCCTTCCGCGCGGGTGAAACCGATTTGCCGACGCGCCTCCGAATCGAACTCGAATCCATCGAAGCCGAGCGCCAGGCTCAACGTACGCAGATCGACTATGCCGCATCCATATCCGCCTTGCGACAGGCCATGGGCCTGCTCCCCGAATGAATCATAACCAATTGATTTTAAATATATTTATGAAACTGATGCCGATAACACGAAATAAACCGGATGCCACCCACGGCCAGAGTATTGCAGTTACCACGCACCGCCAGACGCGCATGTTCTTCATGCTGCTGCTGTTTACTGCGCTGCTACTTTTCGGTAATGCCATTGCCGGCCCCGGACACGATCATGGCGACGAAGCAGCGGCGACAACTGGCGCAATCGCACTGCCGCGCTTTACTGCGACTTCGGAACTGTTCGAACTTGTGGGGGTGCTGAATGGCTCCCGCCTGACGCTATACCTGGACCATGCCGACACGAATGCTCCGGTCAAGGACGCCCAACTCGAACTCGAGTTCGCTGGCACCAAGCTGAAGGTCGAACCGCATGGTGAAGGCGAATTCGAAGCCACACTGCCCGCCGCACCTAAACCCGGCGTGATCGCGATTGCAGCCGTCGTCGTTGCGGGTCAGCAAACCGACCTGCTCGCAGGTGAACTCGATCTGCATGATGACAAGGCAGAAACGGCAACCACTTCAGCTATCGACTGGCGGCAGGTGCTGCCCTGGGCTGGCGGCTTGATGGCACTGGCTGGCCTGGTCGCATTCCTCATCCGACGCAAACGGCAGCGCAGCAGTGTCCTCAACGGTCGCCGTGGAGGTGCCGCGTGAACAACTTCAGAAAGATACGAACGATGAATAACATTCGCGGACTGTGGCTCTGTACTGCCCTATTCTTGGGATTGAACTCTCCGGCCTTGATGACCCAGGCCTGGGCCGGCCCCGGCCACGATCACGGCGACGAGTCACAGCCGGCAGCGGCGGGCAACGGTCCAAGTCGCCTGCCTGATGGCAGCGTTTTCCTGCCGAAACCGGCGCAGCGCCAGATCGGGGTACGCACAGCTTTGGTTGCCGCCGCAGATCTACCCCGCGCATTCGAACTTGCGGGCAAGGTCGTCATGGACCCTAACGCCGGCGGTCTGGTGCAAGCCACCCAGTCCGGCCGCATCGAAGCCGGGCCGCGGGGACTGCCCACGGCCGGCCAGGCCGTACGCAAAGGCGATATTCTTGCCTACGTGCTGCCATCTGTCGGTGCAATCGAGCGCTCCGGTCAGGCCGCGCAACTCGCAGAACTGCGCTCAGCCAGAACACTCGCCGAAAAACGCCTGACACGACTCAGAGATCTCGCGGATACCGTGCCGCGCAAGGAAATCGATACAGCGGAAGCCGAACTGTCCAGCCTGTCCGAACGGGTTTCCGCAATCAGCGGCGGTCTGTCTACTCGGGAAGCCCTGATTGCTCCGGTTTCCGGTGTCATTGCCTCGGCCAAGGCCGTTGCCGGTCAAGTTGTCGATGTCCGCGAAATTGTGTTCGAGGTGGTTAATCCCGCCCGTCTGCACATTGAAGCGCTGGCCTACGACATTGAAGCCGCCACCTCCATCGCATCCGCCACGCTGGCTTTGGGGGCGGAGCGCGTACAGCTCCAGTATGTCGGCTCAGCGCGCAGCCTGCGCGAACAGGCGCTGCCGGTCATGTTCAGGGCCGAAGGTGCCGCGCTTGGCAAACTTGCCGTCGGACAGTCAGTGCGGGTGTTCGTACAGAGCACCGGCAAGGTACGCGGTCACAGTGTCCCCGCCGCGGCACTGGTGAAGAGTCCGGCCAACCAGACCACGGTATGGGTCAAAACGGCACCGGAACGCTTCGAATCGCGCACAGTCACGCTCGAGCCGCTCGACGGCACGGCTGTGGCCGTCACTTCAGGACTGAAGGATGGCGAGCGCGTAGTGACTCAGGCCGCCTCGCTCGTCAACCAGATCCGATAGAGGACCACTCATCATGTTCAAGTGGTTACTCGAAAACAGCCTCGGCAACCGCCTGCTGGTGATCATCGGCAGCTTGGTGCTGATGGCCTATGGTGCGTTTACGCTATCCCGCACACCGGTTGACGTGTTCCCGGACCTCAATAAGCCCACCGTCACCATCATGACCGAAGCCGGTGGCATGGCCGCCGAGGAAGTAGAACAACTCATCAGTTTCCCTCTGGAAACGACGATGAACGGCCTGCCCGGCGTGGAATCCGTGCGTTCGGTGTCAAGCGCTGGCCTGTCCTTCATCTACGTCACCTTCGACTGGTCCACAGAAATTTTCCGTGCCCGGCAGATGGTATCGGAGCGACTGTCGTCGATGGAAGAAGGTCTGCCTTCAGGCGTCACGCCGCGAATGGGCCCGATCAGTTCGATCATGGGCGAAATCATGCAGATCGCCATACCTGTGGATGTCGCCAAGATTTCGCCGATGCAGGTGCGCGAATACGCGGACTGGGTACTGCGACCACGGCTGATGGCGATTCCCGGAGTTGCGCAAGTGATTCCCATTGGCGGTGAAGTTCGCCAGTTCCAGGTGCAACCCGATACCGCCCGCATGTCGGAACTGGGGATCACGCACGATCAGCTGGAAGCAGCACTGAAGGGCTATTCCTCGAACACCTCTGGCGGTTTTCTTGAACTCAACGGCCGCGAATACCTCATTCGCAACCTCGGACGCACCTCACAGCTGGATGACCTGCAGAACGTGGCATTGACCGCGAAAAACGGACAGCCGATTCTGTTGCGACAAATTGCCAACGTGATGTTTGCCCCGGCCATCAAGCGCGGTGATGCCGGTTTCGAGGGCAAACCCGCAGTCATTCTCGGCATCCAGAAGCAGCCTACTGCCGACACCATCACGTTGACACGAAGCATCGAAACGGCTCTGGCAGAAATGCAGAAAAGCCTGCCCGCCGGTATGGAGTCACCCAGGGTCACCTTCAGACAGGCCAGTTTCATCGAGGCCTCAATCACCACGTTGCAAGGCAAACTGATCGGCGCATCGATTTTCGTGGCTGTAATCCTATACCTGTTCCTTGGCACATTACGGCCGACCCTGATCGCGCTCACTGCGATTCCAGTATCGATATTCATCACCGCGTTGGTATTCAAGTACTTCGGTCTGTCGATCAACACGATGACGCTGGGTGGCCTCGCCATTGCCATCGGCGGTTTGGTCGACGACGCAGTAGTGGGTGTGGAGAACGTGATACGGCGCCTGAAGGTGGACCGTGCAAAACATCCGGAACATCGGTTGAACCCGCTGGAACTGGTCGCCCATGCGACCATGGAAGTCCGCTCGGCGATTCTTTACGCCACGATCATCATCGTACTGGTATTTCTGCCGCTGTTTGCGTTGCCGGGCATGGAAGGCCGCCTGTTCGTTCCTCTGGGCATTGCCTTCATCGTGTCCACGGCCGCCTCACTGGTGGTTTCGGTCACCGTGACGCCTGTGCTGGCCTACTACCTGCTGCCACCGATGAAATCACTGCATCACGGTGATACCCGGATGCTGGCCTGGCTGAAGACCCGTTACCGGAACAGTCTGGAAACCGTACTGCAGCGCCCGAAAGCCGCGATCGTCAGCGGCGGACTTGCCGTCATTCTGGCCGCCGTGGCGGTTCCGTTTTTTCCGACCTCGTTTTTGCCGCCGTTCAACGAGGGAACGCTGCTCGTCGGGATGCGACTTAACCCCGGCGTTACGCTGGCCGAATCCTCAAAGCTGGCGCAACAGGCAGAAGTGCTGATCCGCCAGGTGCCGGAAGTCACACATGTTGGCCGCCGCAGCGGCCGTGCCGAACTTGATGAGCACGCCGAAGGTGTCCACGTAAGTGAACTTGATATAGGCCTCAAACCAGCCGGAGAACTCAAACGTTCGATGACCGAAATCCAGGCCGATATCCGTTCGCGGCTGGTCAACCTGCCAGCCGCAATTGCAATCGGCCAGCCGATTTCGCACCGCATCGACCACATGCTCTCCGGCGTACGCTCGCAGATCGCCATCAAAGTCTTCGGAGAAGACCTCGACACGCTGCGCGGACAGGCCGAGGTGCTGCGGGGCAAACTCGCCGGAATCAACGGGCTGACCGATCTCGAAGTAGAGAAACAGGTGCTGGCACCGCAGATCAAGGTACGCGTTGACTACGCCAAAGCCGCGCAATACGGCGCTTCACCATCGCAGATACTTTCGGTACTTCAAAGCCTGGTCGAAGGAGAAAAAGTCGCGCAGATCGTAGAAAACGGCAGGCGTTTCGCGTTGGTTGTACGCCTGCCAGAGTCCGCACGTTCAGTAGAAGGCCTGGCTCAAATCCTGATCGATACGCCGACAGGGCGCGTGCCACTGTCAAAAGTGGCGACCATCGAAGACGGCGACGGCCCGAACCAGATCAGCCGCGACGATGGCAAGCGGCGCATCGTGCTTTCGGGTAATGCGCAAGGGCGTCCATTGTCGGATGTGGTCGCCGATATCCGGACCGTGGTGGCGGAAACGCGGCTGCCCGAGGGCTATTTCATTACCCTGGGCGGCCAGTTTCAGGCACAGGAGGAAGCGTCAAAGCTGGTGGGGTTGCTGTCCATCGTCTCGCTGGTGCTGATGTTCGTGGTGCTCTACAGCCGTTACAAATCGGCCACGCTGTCGGCGCTGATCATGGTTAATATCCCGCTGGCGCTTGTCGGCGCCGTGATCGGGCTGTGGCTTTCGGGGCAGCCGCTGTCCATTGCCGCACTGATCGGCTTCATTACTCTGGCCGGCATATCAGTGCGTAACGGCATTCTCAAGGTCAGTCATTACATCAACCTGATGCGTATCGAGGGGGAAGACTTCGACCACAAGATGATACTGCGCGGATCGCTGGAACGACTGTCCCCGGTGCTGATGACGGCACTGGTCACCGCGTTCGCTCTGGCGCCGCTGCTGTTCGAGGCCGAACGTCCGGGAACGGAAATTCTCCACCCGGTGGCCGTAGTGATCTTTTCTGGGTTGGTTAGCTCCACGCTGCTCGACACTTACCTGACGCCAGTGCTGTTCTGGCTGTTCGGCCGCAAGGACACCGAAAAGCTGATGGATGAGCGCGAACTGGAAGCGTTCTGATGTTCTCCCAACCGTTCAAGCATTACTTTTGCAATCTTTACCCTGAAAGGAGCATTTCATGAAATTTGCGACTATCGTTCTGGCTATCTCCCTATTCGCGAGCGGAACCACCCTCGCAGCCGAAAAACACAACCATGGCCATGACCATAAGCCCTTGCACGGCGGTATCGTCGTCGAAAGCAAGGATATGGATTATGAGCTGGTGGCAAAACCGGATCTGCTGCAGCTTTATCTGCGCGATCACGGCAAACCAATGGACGTAAGCAAAGCCTCGGCGAAGATAACGCTTCTGGCAGGAACCGAGAAACAGGATATTGAACTCAAACCATCAGGAAACAGCCTTGAGGCCAAAGGGCAATTTAAGATAAGCGCCGGAACTAAGGCGGTTGCTCAGGTAAATATTGCCGGCAAAATGTCCAGCGTCCGTTTCACACTGAAATAGCACGCCGTCTAAGAGTGACCTTGCCCCCGAAAAGCGTATCCCTTGCTGAGTGATTAAACTATGGGCAGGGGGAGCGGAAATGTCAAAGGTGAAGAGGGCGCGGTACACGCTGGAGTTCAAGATTGAGGCGGTTC
>JALHND010000046.1 GCA_022843705.1 Burkholderiales bacterium | reverse complement strand
ATCTGCGACCACCACGCCTTAAGCGACTCCTTGTCGGGACTGCCGCGCGCGGCCTCCAGCTGGCGGATCAGTTCTTTCAGCACGTCACGGACGTTTCCGACGACGGGCACATCCACCTTCACCCGCTTCGATATCGACGCCGGATCAATGTCGATATGCACGATCTGCCGCGGCTGCTCGAAAAAGTGCTTCGGATTGCCGATCACGCGGTCATCAAAACGGGCGCCCACCGCAAGCAGGACATCACAATGCTGCATTGCCATGTTCGCCTCGTAAGTGCCATGCATGCCGAGCATGCCGAGGAAATGGCGGTCGGTTGACGGAAAACCACCCAGTCCCATCAGCGTGTTGGTGCACGGGAAGCCGAGCATTTTCACCAGCTGCGCGAGTTCCGCCGATGCGTTGCCAAGGATGACGCCGCCGCCGGTGTAGATCATCGGCCGCTTTGCCTCGAGCAGCAGTTTCACCGCTTTTTTGATCTGCCCCGCATGCCCCTTGACGACCGGGTTGTACGAGCGCATCGCCACCGTTTTCGGATATTCGAATTCGGTCTTGTGCGTGGTGATGTCCTTGGGAATGTCAACCACCACCGGACCCGGGCGCCCGGTCGATGCAATGTAAAAAGCCTTCTTGATCGTCAGTGCCAGATCCCTGACATCCTTGACCAGAAAATTGTGCTTTACGCAGGGCCGCGTGATGCCGACGGTGTCGCATTCCTGAAATGCATCCTCGCCGATGGCGTGCGTCGGCACCTGGCCGGTAAGGATCACCATCGGGATCGAATCCATGTATGCCGTGGCGATGCCGGTGATGGCATTGGTCACGCCCGGGCCGGATGTCACCAGCGCGACGCCGACCTTTTCAGTGGACCGCGCATAGGCATCGGCCGCGTGCACTGCCGCCTGCTCATGGCGAACCAGCACGTGCTTGACCTTGTCCTGCTTGAACAATTCGTCATAAAGAAACAACACCGCGCCGCCCGGATACCCGAAGACATGATCAATGCCTTCTTCCTGGAGACAGCGCACAACGATCTCTGCACCCGACAATTGCATGATTTAGGGCCCGCAAGCGCCCAAGCGCTGGGTGCGGGCTTCCGGCGAGAAGGAAACCCGAAACATTACCGGGCGGAGCCCCACCGGTCAAGCAAATATCCCTTTAAACAGCAGGATACAAACGTTTTCACGGATAATCGGGGCAACTTGCCTCACCGGCACGTTTTGTTAATATGCCGCCAACTCCGGGCACCCGCCGGTCCAGCACCCCCGAAGCGCCCGCATAAAAAAGGCTAACCCACTGGCCACAAACAAAGAACTCGCCGTTTTTCTGGCCGAAGTCGAACGCCGGGCGTTCAAACAAACACTGTTTTCCGTGCGCGATGAACATCTCGCCCTGGACATCGTGCAGGAAGCCATGATGAAGCTGGCCGAGAATTACTCGGGACGCCCGCCTGCAGAACTGCCGATGCTCTTCCAGCGCATCCTGCAGAATGCCATCCGGGACTTCTTCCGGCGCCAGAAAGTACGATCAGCCTGGGTCATGCCGCTGAGCAATCTGTTCGGCGCGGACAGCGACGAGGATCATGACCCCCTGGATACCCTGGAAATCGATGAAAATTCAAAGATTTCCAGCCGCCCCGCGGAACAACTGGAACAAAAGCAGGTCCTTGATATCATTGAGAAAGCGATCGCAACCCTGCCTTTGCGTCAACGTCAGGCCTTCATGCTGCGTTACTGGGAGGAACTTGATGTCGCTGAAGCCGCAAAGGCCATGGGATGTTCGGAGGGCAGTGTGAAAACGCATTGCTCCCGGGCGACGCATGCTTTGGCGATTCTGCTCAGAAAACAGGGAATTGAGCTATGAATGCCCGGGAACACGAATTTGCGCGAAAAATCGCCCTGGCGCTTGATCAGGGCACCCGCGACCTCGATCGCGGCACCGTGGCACAGCTGGCTGCCGCCCGCGAACAGGCGCTGTCGGGGATGCGCGCTGCACCAGCCTGGGCGCCGGCGTGGGCCGGCCAGTGGACAAGCCGCGTCGGCGGATGGACAAGCGGCTTGCGATACCTGCTGCCGATGGCAGTTCTGCTTCTGGGCCTGATGGGCATCGTTTACTGGCAAGCCGGCAATGGTTCGGGCAACGAACTGGCTGAAATCGATGTACGCCTGCTGACCGACGATCTGCCCATCGACGCCTATCTCGACAAGGGCTTCGATTCATGGCTAAAACGGCAGTCGCGCTGATCGTCTGGTTATGCATCGCGCTTTCAGCCGCTGCCGCACAACCCGCCAAGCAATCCGCTAAACCCGTCCGTCCGGCATGGACGGAGCTGACGGCGGCACAGCAGCAGGTTCTTGCGCCGCTCGCCCCCGAATGGAATGGCATGGATTCCGCCCGCCGCAAAAGATGGGTGGCAATTGCGGACCGTTATCCGAAAATGAAGCCTGCAGAACAACAGCGCCTGCAGAAGCGCATGCAAGACTGGGCAGCGCTGACTCCGGAACAGCGGCAGCAGGCGCGGGAACGCTACAAGGGTTTCAAGAAACTGCCCCAGCAGCAACGCCGGGAAATGTCCAAGCAATGGCAGGCCTATCGCAAATCCCTGGCCCAGCCGGAGACACAGTTCGACCCTGCAGTCGGTGACCCCCTCCCCCCGGGTGGCGTAGCGGCGGAACGGTAGTGTCCAGCACCAATGGCATTCCTGGCATCGGCAGGCGCCTGCTGAGCCTGGTCTACGAACTGCTGCTGCTGACCGCGGTGATTCTGCTGGCCGCAGGCGTTGCCACGGCGCTGGCTCACAGCACCGGTTTTGTCTACCCGCGCGGCCTCACGCAGCTGGTCGTAACCAGCGCCTGCCTCGGCTATTTCACCTGGCAATGGCACGGGCGCGGACAGACCCTGCCGATGAAAACCTGGAAAATCAGGCTCGAAACCATGGCAGGCGGGCGTGTATCCGTCGCGCGTGCTTTGCTGCGCGCCATTCTCAGTGTCCCTGGCTACGGCTTGTTCGGGGTCACGGTGTTGTGGGCCCTGATCGACCGGGAAAACCAGTTCCTCCATGACCGCATCGCCGGGACGCGGCTCGTCACCGCCGGCTGAATCCGCTCAACGACGCTCCTGCCACCACATCATCCCCACCGCAACAGCCATGAACAGCAGCATCGGACTGGCCGCACTGGCCAGTGGTGGCCAGTCATTGAGCAGGCCCAGATGCCCGAACAGGCGGTTGAGGAAATGGAATCCGAGGCCAAGCATGATGCCGGCGAATATTTTTGCGCCGACACCGCCCTGACGGTTCTGGAAATAGGCAAAGGGCAGGGCAAGAATCATCATCACCAGCACGGCCACCGGATAAAGCAGCTTGCCCCACAAGGCGATTTCGTAACGCAGCGCCTTCTGCCGGTTTTCCTTCAGGTGCTGGGAATATGAATACAGGCTCCATGCGGACATCTTTTCCGGCTTCACCAGCAACACGCTGAGCAGCGCCGGCTCCAGCACCGATTGCCAGTCCATGCTTTCGGTGCGGCTGACCCTGGTGTTCATACCCTCGAAAACCGTCTCTGCGACATCCTGCAGTTGCCAGCGGTTCTGCCCCAGGTACTCGGCGCCGGCGGCATGGCGCAGGCTGCGCAGCCGGTACTTGTCGTCAAACTCGTAGATGCGCAAACCCTTCAGTGTCGCCGATGGCGTCACCTCGGCCACGTTGATGAATGCTGTGCCATCCTTGACCCACAGACCGGAGCGGAACTCCTGGGCCACGATGCCGGCGATTGCCTGGGAGCGCAGGCGCTGCGCGAACTGCTCCGCCGGCGGCGCAAGGAATTCGCCGACGACAAACGTCGCCGCGCCGAAGGCCGCGCCGACCAGGGCCAGGACCCCGGTCAGCCGCGCCAGCGAAACGCCCGAAGCGCGCATGACAGTGTATTCCGAGCTGGCAACGAACTGTGCCACCGCAAACAAGGTGCCGATCAGCGCGGCGATCGGAAACAGTTCGTAGACGTGATTGGGCGCCGACAGCAGCACGTGGAGCAGGATATGGCGCAACTGGTAGGCGCCGCGGCCCAGATCCTTCATCTGCTCGACCAGGTCGAAAAACGCGAACAGCAGCAGCAGCGCGACAAAAACAAGCAGTGTTGAAACCGCGATCTCGCGCGCTATGTAGTTGCGCAGGATCCTCATCGGAATAGCCGCCACAGCGAGAATACCGAAAGCCTCCGGTAGAACATGCCCAGCAGGAGCAGCAGCATGACGGCGTGCACACCCCACATGCCGGTGATCACATCCACCCTGGATTGCGCAATCGACGCCTGCATGATCGACAGCAGGTTGCTGTAGACCATGTACACGAGTATCGCCAGCACGATGTTCATCGAACGCCCGGCACGGGGGTTGACGAACGACAGCGGAATCGCCAGCAGGCTCAGCAGCAGCGCACTTGCCGGCAGGCCGATGCGCCAGGACAGTTCGCCCAGATTGCGCGGTACGGGATCACGCAGCAGATCCAGCGTCGACAGCGTCTTGGTGGTGGGCGCGCGCTCCGCAGCCTCCCCCGACTCGATGCGCATCGCGTAACGTCCGAACTCGAATATCCTGTACTCGGGTGACCCGGGTTCGCCTTCGTAACGCCTGCCGTTGAGCAGAACCAGGAAACGGTCGCCGTTGGCCGCGGTTTCCTGGAAACCGCTCTGCGCCACCATCACGCCCTCCCTGCCGTTCTGGGTGGAGCTGACAAACACGTTGGCCACCAGGTTGCTTTTTCCGGGAATCTCCTCGACCAGGTATACCCGGTCGGCCCGCCGCGACTCGTGGAACACGCCCGGCGTGACCTGGGCCACGTCATCCCGGCTGTCCATCTGCCGCCGGAACTCCTCCGCCCTCTCAACCGCCCAGGGGGCCAGCAGCAGGGACAGCAGCCCGATGGCCAGTACCAGGGGGGTGGCGAACGCCAGCACCGGACCAATCCATCGCGACAGTCCCTGCCCGCAGGAAAACCACACCACCATTTCCGAGTCACGGTAACTGCGCGTCAGTGTCATCAGCACCGCAATGAACAGGGTCACCGAGAGCAGGATCGGCAGATAGCCGACGAGCGTGAAACCGAGAAGCGCCACGACACCGGTCGAGGTGATCATCCCGCCTGCCGCCTGCCCGAGAAGGCGCACCAGCTGGGTGGTGACGGATATGCCCAGCAGCACGAGGAAGATTCCGGCGGCCGAGGTCGCCAGTTCGCGCAGCAACGCGTGCCGGAAAATCATCCCGGCATTTTGCTTTTTGAGGGGAACGCGCAGATAATCAATCAACGATGTCGTACGCCGGTGTGTTGCCAAGCCTGCATCCGCCGGTCACTGCGCCGTGCACCAGCGCAGGCATGACCGCCGGATCCGCACTGCCACGACCGCCCATCAATCCGTTCACTGACAAGCCCGCAATGCGCACAGGAGTTGACGCGTGGAATTTAGCATAAAACCCCTCATACCGGGCCGCAATGCCTGCGGCTGCACCGTGGTCGGCGTCTATGCCGGCAGAAAACCGAGCGATGCCGCAAATACGCTCGACCGTGCCGCCAAAGGTTACCTGCGGCGCCTGCTTGAACGCGGTGACATGGAGGGCCGCATCGGCAGCACGCTGCTGCTGCACGACGTGCCCGGCGTATCCAGTGCGCGTGTTTTGCTGGTCGGACTGGGCCCGCAGGACGAATTCGGCGACAAGCAGTTCACCCGCGCGGTATCAGCCGCAGTCGGGGCACTTGCAGGCACCGGCACCGCCGATGCCGAGCTGCACCTTGCCGAACTCGCGGCCGGCCGCCGTGACATCGAATGGCGGACAATGCAGGCGGCCTGCGCCGCGCGAATCGCGGTCTACCGCTTCAACCAGATGAAAAGCAAGCCGGCCAAGGATGTGCCGGCGCTGCGCCGAATCGTGTTGTCGATCAAATCGCCGAAAGACGCAAAAGCCGCTGCCCGCGGCCTCGCCCGCGGCCTTGCGCTGGCGCACGGCGTCGGCCTTGCCCGCGACCTCGGCAACCTGCCGGGCAACGTCTGCACGCCGTCGTACCTCGCCGACCGGGCGCGTGAACTGGCCAAGCATTACCGCATGAAAGTCCAGGTGCTCGAGCGCGCCGACATGGCGAAACTCGGCATGAACACCCTGCTGTCGGTCGCCGCCGGCAGCAGCCAGCCGCCGAAACTGATCGTGCTCGAATACCGCGCCGGCCCGAAAACCGGCAAACCGGTCGTGCTGGTCGGCAAGGGAGTCACTTTCGACACCGGCGGCATCTCGCTGAAACCGGCGCCGGAAATGGACGAGATGAAATTCGACATGAGCGGCGCCGGCAGCGTGCTGGGCACGCTGAAGGCCGTCGCCGAGATGAAACTGCCGGTCAATGTCATCGGCATCATCCCGGCCACCGAAAACATGCCCGGCGGCCGCGCCACCAAGCCCGGCGACATCATCACCAGCATGTCCGGCCAGACCGTGGAAGTCCTCAACACCGACGCCGAAGGCCGGCTGATCCTCTGCGACGCACTCACCTACGCCGAACGTTACGAACCCGCCGCCGTGATCGACATCGCGACGCTGACCGGCGCCTGCGTGATTGCGCTGGGCCATGTCGTCAGCGGCCTGTTCGCCAACGACGATGCGCTCGCCCGGGAAGTGCTGGCGGCCGGCGAGTCGGCCGGCGACCGCGCCTGGCACCTGCCGCTGCACGATGAGTACCAGGAGCAGCTGAACAGCAACTTCGCCGACTTCGCCAACATCGGTGGCCGCCCCGCCGGCGCGGTGACCGCCGCCTGCTTCCTCTCGCGCTTCACCAAAAAATACAAATGGGCGCACCTCGACGTCGCCGGCACCGCCTGGAAATCCGGCAAGGACAAGGGTTCCACCGGGCGTCCGGTGCCGCTGCTGACGCAGTTCCTGATCGCGCGCGCCGGCAAACGCTGAACGGCTGCGGTCGCCGGCAATGACGCAGATCGACTTCTACACCCAGGCTGCCGACCGCCTGCATACCGCTTGCAGGCTCGTTGCCAAGGCGCGCAGCCAGGGCCTGCGCGTCACGGTCTACTGCCCGGATCGCGAACTCGCCGGAAAACTCGATCGCATGCTGTGGGCGGTGCCGGCCACCGGTTTCCTGCCGCACTGCACGCCGGAGGATCCGCTGGCCGCGGTGACACCGGTGCTGATCGATGGCAGCGGCGACGCCCACCTGCACGACGAGCTGCTGATCAACCTGCATGCCCAATGGCCGGCATCCTTCAGCCGCTACCGGCGCCTGGCCGAGATCGTCAGCACCGGCGACGAGGATCGCGCACAGGCCCGGGAGCGTTACCGCTTCTATCGCGACCGGGGTTACGAAATACGCACCCACGACCTGTCCGGCCAGGCAGCAAGAACATAAGCGGCCGCCGCAACGCCGGGTTGAGCACGACGCCGCCCCTCCGTTAACATCAGCCCAGCCATGGCCGACAACCCCTCCCAGGACGAAGACGCCGCCGACGTGCTGCGGCGTGCCGACGCCCTGCTCCGCAAACACCGCAACGTCGCGTCGCCCCCCGCGTCGGAAACGGCTGACATCCCGACGCTGACTGACATCGTGATCGAAGGCGAGGTGTTGCCGCGCACGGAACCGCAAAAAAAGCCGGAAGCGGAAAAAACCCCGGGTGGCGAAGTCGTATCCCGGGTGCAGGCGCAGAACATCGAACACGCCGTTTACCTGAAACTCAAGCGCAGCCTCGACGACCAGATCGCCGGCGTGGTGCGCGACCGCTACCTGCCGGAAATCGGCGCGGCGCTGGAACAGGCGCTGTCCCGCGTCACCGGGGAACTGAAGGCCGGCATCGCCGACATGGTACGCACCTCGGTGGCGGAAACCCTGCAGGCCCAGTTGCGGCAGTTGCAGGCGCCGGCGGCGGATGCCGCACAGCCCTCCGGTATAATCGCCGGCGCCGCTCCCGCCTCATCCCCGCCCGCACCGTCATCCATGGAACTTCCGAAAAGTTTTGAGCCTGCGACCATCGAGTCGCGCTGGTATCCGATCTGGGAAAACAACGGCTATTTCAGGGCCGGCCTCGATTCCGCGAACAGCAAGTCCTACTGCATCCAGCTGCCGCCGCCCAATGTCACCGGCGTGCTGCACATGGGCCATGCCTTCAACCAGACCATCATGGACGGGCTGACCCGCTACCACCGGATGAGCGGCTTCAACACGCTGTGGCAGCCGGGCACCGATCATGCCGGCATCGCCACCGAGATGGTGGTCACCCGCCAGCTCGAACAGCAGGGCCAGTCTCGCAATGCGCTCGGCCGCGAAGCCTTCATCGACAAGGTCTGGCAGTGGAAGGAACAGTCCGGTTCGACGATCACGCGGCAGATGCGCCGCCTCGGCGCCTCCTGCGACTGGGAACGCGAGCGTTTCACGATGGATGAACCGCTGGCGAAGCTGGTCACCCACACCTTCGTCAAACTCTACCGCGACGGCCTGATCTACCGCGGCGTGCGCCTGTCGAACTGGGACCCGGTGCTGCACACGGTCATTTCCGACCTCGAAGTGCAGGCGGAGGAGGAAGACGGCAAGCTGTGGCAGATCCGCTATCCGCTGGCCGACGGCAGCGGCCACCTGACGGTCGCCACCACCCGCCCCGAAACCATGCTCGGCGACGCCGCGGTGGCGGTGCATCCCGAGGACGAGCGTTACCGCAGCCTGGTCGGCCGCCAGGTGATCCTGCCGCTGACCGGCCGCACGATCCCGGTGATTGCCGACGACTACGTCGACAAGGCCTTCGGCACCGGCTGCGTGAAAATCACCCCGGCCCACGACTTCAACGACTACCAGGTCGGCCAGCGCCACAACCTGCCGCAGATCAACATCTTCACGCTCGACGCCGCGGTCAATGACAACGCGCCGGAGAAGTACCGCGGCCTCGACCGTTACGTCGCGCGCGAGCGCATCGTCGCCGACCTGAAGGCCCAGGGCCTGCTCGAATCCGAGAAGCCGCACCGCATGGTGGTGCCGCGCGGCGACCGCACCGGCGTCGTGATTGAGCCGATGCTGACCAGCCAGTGGTTCGTCAAGATGGAACCGCTGGCCAAACTTGGCCTCGATGCGGTGGCCAGCGGTGAAGTCAAACTTTTCCCCGAACAGTGGATCAACACCTACAACCACTGGCTCAACAACATCCAGGACTGGTGCATCTCGCGCCAGCTGTGGTGGGGCCACCGCGTGCCGGCCTGGCACGACGAAGCAGGCAACATCTACGTCGCCCACGACGAGGCGGAAGCGCGCGAACTCGCCGGCGGCAAGGCGCTGAAGCAGGACCCGGATGTGCTCGACACCTGGTTCTCGTCGCAGCTGTGGTGCTTCTCGACGCTGGACTGGACCCCGGAGTGGCCGCAGAAATCGAATCCGGCGCTCGACCTCTACCTGCCGTCCTCGGTGCTGGTCACCGGCTTCGACATCATCTTCTTCTGGGTCGCGCGCATGGTGATGATCACCAAGTACATGACCGGCAAGGTGCCCTTCCGCCATGTCTACGTGCATGGCCTGGTGCGTGATGCCGAAGGCCAGAAGATGTCCAAGTCCAAGGGCAACACCCTGGATCCGCTGGACCTGATCGACGGCATCGGCATCGAAGCGCTGGTCGCCAAACGCACCGCCGGCCTGATGAACCCGAAACAGGCGGAGAGCATCGCCAAACGCACCCGCGCCGAATTCCCGGACGGCATCCCCGCCTACGGCACGGACGCGCTGCGTTTCACCTTTGCCAGCCTCGCCAGCCTCGGCCGCGACATCAAGTTCGACCAGAAGCGCTGCGAGGGTTACCGCAACTTCTGCAACAAGCTGTGGAATGCAACGCGCTTCGTGCTGATGAACTGCGAAGGCAGGGACACCGGCCTCGACGCGAACGCCCCGGTCGAACTGTCGATTGCCGACCGCTGGATGATCAGCAGGCTGCAGCGCGCAGAGGGTGAAGCGCAGCAGGCCTACGCCGATTACCGCTTCGACAACCTCGCGCGCACCCTCTACGAACTGGTGTGGGACGAGTACTGCGACTGGTACCTGGAGCTCGCCAAGGTGCAGCTCGCCGGCGGCAGCGACGAACAGTGCCGCGGCACCCGCCGCACGCTGGTACGCGTGCTGGAAACCATCCTCCGCCTGGCCCACCCGGTGATCCCTTTCATCACAGAGGAACTGTGGCAGACGGTCGGCCCGCTCGCCGGCAAAAGCGGCGCCAGCATCATGCTGCAGAAATACCCGGTGCCGGAACCCGCGAAAATCGATGCCACGGCCGAGACCGAGGTCGACCTGCTGAAGCAGCTGGTTTCCGCCTGCCGAACGCTGCGCGGCGAAATGAACATCTCGCCGGCGCAGAAACTGCCGCTGCTGGTGCAGGGTGACCCGGCACGTGTCCGCGCCTGGTCGCCGTACCTGGTCGCGCTGGCACGGCTGTCGGAAGTCATGGTGGTCGCCGAACTGCCGGCGGTCGACGCACCGGTGTCCATCGTCGGCGATTTCAGGCTGATGCTGAAGGTCGAAATCGACGTCGCTGCAGAACGCGAGCGGCTGGCAAAGGAAATCGCGAAACTGGAAGCCGAAACCGCCAAGGCGCAGGGCAAACTGGCCAACGAGAGTTTTGTCGCCAAGGCGCCGCCGCTGGTGGTGGCCCAGGAAAAGGAACGCCTCGCGCGTTTCTCCGCCACCCTCGAGCAGATGCGCGCCCAGCTCGCCAAGCTCGGCGGCTGATCACCCCCCGCGCCGGGCCGCGGCACGATGGACTTCAAACACACGCTGCGCGCGCTGCGCCACCGCAACTACCAGTTTTTCTTCTGCGGCCAGACGCTGTCGATCATCGGCAACTGGGTGCAGCAGATCGCGATGGCCTGGCTGGTTTACCGCCTCACCGGATCGGCGTGGCTGCTCGGCGTCACCGGTTTTGCCGGACAGATCGCCATCCTCGTGCTCGCCCCCTTCGGCGGCCTGTGGGCCGACCGCTTCGACCGTTACAGGCTGCTGCTGCTGACCCAGGCGCTGTCGGCGGTGCCGCCGCTGGTTCTGGCGCTGCTTGCCTACACCGGCCTGCTCGAAGTCTGGCATGTCGTGGCCATGGCCCTGCTCGCCGGCATCATCAACGCCATCGACACGCCGATCCGCCTGACCTTCACCAGTGAAATGGTGCCGCGCGAGGACATGCCCAGCGCGATCGCGATGAATGCGCTGATGCAGAACGCCGGCCGCATGATCGGCCCGACCGTCGCCGGCGGCCTGCTCGCGGTCTCGACCGAGGCCTTCTGCTTCGTCGTCAATGCGCTGAGCAAGGCCTTCATCGTCGGCACGGTGCTGATGATGACCCTCGCCCCCCGCAAAATCACCCCGGCCACGGAGTCGCCCTGGCGCCAGCTGCGCGAGGGCGTGCTTTATGCGTGGGCCCTGGTTCCTGCGCGCTGGCTGCTGCCGATGGTGGCCACCGTCAGCTTCATGGTCACGCCGTACCAGACGCTGATGCCGATCTTTGCCGCCGAGGTGTTCGAGGGCGGCGCCGGCCTGCTCGGTTTCCTGATGGCCGCCGCGGGCTGCGGCGGCGTCATCGGCATGCTCGCACTGGCCTCGCGCCGGGACGTGCGCGGACTCACGCGCTGGATCACCGCCGCTTCGCTCGCATCGGGCATCAGCGTCACCGTGTTTGCACTGTCACCCTGGCTGCCGCTGTCGCTCGCCGCCATCGCCGTCACCGGCTTCGGCATCGTCGTCAACGGCATGTCGGTGAGCACGATGATCCAGACCATTGTCGACGACCGCATGCGCGGCCGCGTGATGGGACTGTTCTCGATGGCCTTCCTCGGCATGTTCCCGCTGGGCAGCCTTGCCGGTGGCGCACTGGCGGAAATCATCGGCGCGCCGGCAACACTCGCGATTGGCGGCGCGATCTGCACGCTGGCTGCGCTGCTGCTGTGGCGGCGCATGCCGGCACTGCGCGCCGAACTGCGGCCGATTTACCAAAAACTTAAAATTATTCAATAAAAACAAATACTTATATAACATTCTCGCCGATAACGCAGCGCTGCTAGACTGCCCGCATGGACCCACTGACCCTGTCCCTGATCACCGGCCTCGGCTGGACCAGCGGCCTGCGTTTCTACGCGGTCGTGTTCTGCCTCGGTCTGCTGCAGCACTCGGGACTGTATCTGCTGCCCGGTGATCTCGAACTGCTCGCGCATCCCTGGGTGATCGGCATCTCGGGACTGCTGTTCATCACCGAATTTTTTGCCGACAAGATCCCGGGCGTCGACACGCTGTGGGATGCCCTGCACACCTTCATCCGCATTCCCGGCGGCGCCCTGCTTGCTGCGGCCGCAGTCGCGGGCGGCGATCCGGGACTGGCTTGGGCGGCGGCCCTGCTCGGCGGCACCGCGGCAGCCGGCGCACATTTCGCCAAGGCCGGCAGCCGCGCATTGATCAACACCTCGCCCGAACCCTTCAGCAACTGGCTGGCTTCGTTCACCGAAGACACGCTGGCACTGGGCGCCCTGTGGCTGGCCTTCAAATACCCGCTGCTGTTCCTCGCGCTGTTTGCGCTGTTCGTTCTTGCGGCCCTGTGGCTGCTGCCGAAGCTGTGGCGTGGCGTGAAGCGCATCGCGGCCGCGCTGCGCGGATTTGCCGGCGCTCCGCAGCGCTGAACCACTACCAGTTGTACTGCTCGCAGAAGCGCAGCATCACGTCGACGGCCTCCTCGCGCCCGAAAAACCGGTCGGCGCGGGCCAGTCGCGCCGCATCACGCAGCGCGGCATCGCCGCCCAGGCAGATGATGGCGATATTCAGCATCAGTTCCCGCCGCAGGGTATCGATCACATCCAGCGGGTCATATGCCGCGTCATCGAGGTCGAGCAGCAGGAAGCGGTACTGCAGGACGTCGGCAAAACCGCCAAGGGCGGCGACATCGGCGGACTGCCGCATGCCCCACTCCGCGGGACAAGCCGCACGCAACACGGCTCCCAGGGTTTCATCGCTGCTGATCAGCGCCAGGCGACGCTCAAGCCGCGAAGCCACCGTCGGCTGCGCCATGGCTCAGTAACGCGCCTGGGTAAACGGCGGCGAGCGGCCGACAAGGCCCTCGATCATGTAGAGCTCGGCATCGGTATGGTTGATCACCGGCGCCGCCTCCATCATGTTGGGCATGCCCCTGCCATAGATGTAGCGCGGCTGGTCGTGGTAACGGGTGCGCACGGTTTCCGCCGAGGCCGGATCGTCGACCGGCGTCAGCCGCGCTTCGCCATAACAGGTGCATGCATAGGTGCGCTGCGGCTCGATCTCGACGTAGATACCGGTGCCGCGGATGCCGATCGTCGCGGTGGTGGTGCGGATTTCACGGGGGGCTCCCGATTCGAACACCGACAGCAGCGCGCCGGTGATTACGCGCAACACTGTTGCCGCGCCGCGCGCCGCCGCCGAGCCGAATTCGATGCGGCTGTTCGCCCGCACCAGGAAGGCATCCCGTTCAGCCACAAAAAGCAGCTCGGCACCGCGCCCGGTGACGATCACATCTCCCGGCGCCACCCGCTGGCCGGGCTCGGCCGGTTTGCCGTTGATGCGCACATCCCCCTTGAAACGGGCCACGCCCGGGGGCAAGGCACCCGCAGCCAGCGCCGCCCGCAACTGCGACATGCCGGCTGCCGCAACAGCCGCTGCCGCGGCGCCACGCAGCCAGCGCCTGCGTCCCTGGCGGAATGTCCTGCTGTTCATCAGACGGCTCCCTGTTCCGGCAGCATCACGGCGCGGCGCGCCACCATGCCGCGCACCACCAGTTCGCGCACCACGCGCCCTTCACTTTCCTGCTCGACCAGGTGCGACTCCCGGTTGAGCTTGATGCCCCCCGGCACCGCGCGCCTGCCGCAGCCCTCATCATCTTCCCGCATTCCGGTCTCCGCTTCCGCGATCGCCAGCCGTTCATCATCGCGGATTTCGCCGGCCTGCAGCGTCCAGCCGAAAGCCGCTTCCGTTGCGGCAACAAAAGCCGCGCGCAGCCGGGCTTCGGCGGGAATGGCGCCATGGGAGGACCAGTCGGTCATGGTCGCCGCCAATCCGGCGCTCAGCCAGCTGCGGAATCCGGCGGAACCCGCCACGCAGCCGGCAAACCGCTCATGCGGAAAACGCATCAGGAAACTCGACGCAAATACCGCACAGGATCCCAGGGTCGCCGAACCGCTGCCGGCAATCTTGCGGTTGCCCAGCCACAGGTCTTCACCACGCTGTTCCACGTCAAGGCCGAAGGCGCGGAAAGTGGCGACAGCCGGCCGCAAGCCCCAGGCTGCCCACTCCGCGGGTCGCCGCGGCGCCTGGCACAGCGGCACGATATACGCATAAATGTACTGGTGTTCATCGACCCATACCGTGCCGCCGCCCAGCGGCCGGCGCAGCACCGGCACTGCGGGCCTTGCCACCAGTTCGCAGGCGGCACTCTGGGACTGGCCCAGACAGAGGTGCGCCGTTGCGCGGCCCCATAACAATGCCGGAGCGCTGCCGGGTACCGCGGCCCCGGCAATGCCGGCATAACTGGCATGCAGGCGCTGCGGCGGCAACAGGCCCGTATCGAGGAAACGCGCAGCGGTCAACGCGGCTTTCCTTCCGCGGAGAAGTACTTTTCGAAATAAAAATCGCGCAGTGCCAGCGCCTCGAGGTCGCGCGCCCGCTGCGCCATGCCCTCGCGGAAAATGTCCGCCAGATGTGCTCCCTGCTCCGCGTCGAGAATGTGGATCTGCGACGCAAAGGGCAGGCCGTTGAGGTCCTCATCGATGCGGATGATTTCCGCGGCCAGCCCCTCCAGCGGCTGCAGATGCAGCAGCCAGGCCCTGCACTCCGGATCTTCCGGGTCAAGCGGACAGAGCACGATTTTTCCGAGCCATGCGAGCCGCGCCACCTGGTTGAACAGGCGGATGTCGAGCTTCCTGCCCTTTTTGTACTTCGCCAGTTCGTTTTTCAGCGCGCCGGCATCAACGATGCGGATGTCTTTCATGGTGATCAGTCGGCCGGCAGCGGGAAATCCTACAGCCCGGCCTTCACATCCTCGTCATCGATCTGGCGCCGCACCTTGGCGATGTCGCGTTTTTTCAGGGCGAAGGGAAAGGACAGGATGTCGGTCGGGCTGGAATCGCCGTAGGGCCGGTTGCAGGCCGACACGTCGTCGGTTTTTCCGGGGCACCCCGAGGTGCGGAAGGGCGTGCCGGCATTGATCAGCGCTTCGAGTTTCGCCTGCGGCAGGCCGAAATCGATGACCCGCCCGTCCTCGTCGAAACGCATGTCGCGGAAATGACCGCCGGCGTAGTCGATGATGTAGCGCGCGAGTTGCACACGCCGCCACTGCCCGCGGTCCACTGCCGGCCAGTCCTCCATCAGCGAACCGCGCTCGGGAAAAAAGGCAAACATGTGGTTGTGGCCGCCCATGTCGCGGATGCGCTGGGCGACCTCAAGGATCTCGCGCTCGGTCTCGCCCATGCCGCAGATCAGGTGGGCGCCGAATTTCTCCGGACCATAGACCTCGGCCGCCCATTCGATCGCCCGCCAGTAGTGCTCGTACTTGTGCGGGCTGTCGACGCCCTTGCCGCGGGTGCGCTCGAAAATCCCCGGCGTCACCGCATCCAGTGCCACCGTGAAAATATCGGCCCCCAGCCCGCGCATGCGCACCAGGTCGTCTTTCTCCAGGGTCGTCGGATTGGACAGGATCGACACCGGCACCTGCGGCACCTCGCGCGTCCAGCGCTCGAGGAGCACGAAGGTGTCGTCGTTCGAATTCGGGTGGGTGATCATCGAGATGCACATGCGCTCGAACTGCCCCTTGTCCGAACCCGCCTTCACCCGCGCGATGACCTCGTCGTAACGCGCGGTCGGCCAGTCGACGCGGATGAAATTGCGGTCGGCGTAGTCACGCGCCTCCTCGCGGTGGCGCGCCAGGCCGCAATAGGCGCAGTTGGCGCGGCAGCCCTCGGGATAGGTCACCAGCAGGTTCAGGCAGTGCGTGCAGGACGTGCGGTGCATCTTTCCCGGAATCAGACCCAGCGTGATCGCCGCGGCCGTGCTCATCTGCACGTACTCAGGCGAACGCATCTCCGGTGTCTTGATGTGGTAATCGGGCCGGTAGAAGCGGACCGGCTGTACGTCGTCGGCGATCGGGGTGTCCATGGCTGTGCCTTTTATATCGATCGTTCAGAATTCGATGCTGTCGCGGATTGCCGCGATGCCGGCCGCGGCGCAGACGTCGTCGCGGTCGCCGCCGGGCGCACCGGAAATTCCGATGCCACCCAGCAACGCGCCGGCGCCTTCGATCATCATGCCACCCGCCACCGTCACCACGCGTGGCCGATGGCGGATGCCATGTTGCTGCATCCCCGGCTGCGTCACCCGGTCGAGCTCGGCGGTGTTGGTGCGGAAGGTCACTGCGGACCAGGCCTTGTCGGTCGCCATCCGCAGCGTGTGCGGACCGGCATAACGGTCGCGCAGCAACACCTGCAGCAGGCCGCCGCGGTCGACGATGGCCACCGCCACCTGGAAACCGTCATCACGGCATTTTTTCAGCGCGGCCTGCGCCGCTTTTAATGCGGTTTCCGGCGTCAGCGAACGGGTGGCGAAAGTCGCGTCCTGGGCCGATGCCGGGGCCATGGCGCAGAATGTCGCCAAGAATAATACATAAGTATTTGATTTTATTGACATTTATAACCTCATGCAGTCAGTGCCGGGCGATAGTACTCGTCAAAGGCAATCCAGCTCCGGCGATGCGGCGCATCTTCCGCCACCGCGCCGGTCGACCGCAGTCGCGCAAGTTCGGCACGGCGCACAACCGCGCGCTGCAATGATTCGCCAAACTGATCGGTCATGTCTTCAGCATAAACAGCCAGAGCAGCAGGGTCACCGCCGATCCAGGCATGCGCCGCAGCCGCGGCCGCTTCACCGCTGGCCACCGCCGCGGAAATGCCGGCACCGGTCACCGGATGAGTCAGTCCCGCTGCATCGCCGACGAACAGCACGCGGCCCGAGACGAGGACATCGCGCAGTCCGCCGACCGGAATCGCGCCGCCGGTGCGCGCGAGGATGTCGGCGCCTGTCCTGCCCTCTGCCACCAGTTGGCGATGCAGCCGGTCGATTGGCGTCTTCATGTCTGCACTGGCCCGCGGATCCATGCCGAGTCCGAGGTTGGCACGATCGCCCTTCGGAAACAGCCAGGCATAACCGCCGGGATAATCCGGCGACAGCCAGATGTCGGTATCCGCGAAGGGCTGCAGCAGCGGTACGGTGTACTGCCGGGTATTCACGGTCTGCAGCGGCGCCAAACCGAGCAGCCGGGCCACGGTCGAATGCGGTCCGTCGGCGGCGATCAGCACGCGGTAATGCAGCACCGATTCACCGGCAGGTCCGCGCAGGCGCGCCGCTCCCGCATCGTCATCCAGCCCCACGAGACTGGTGGCCGCCTCCACGACCGCACCCGCGGCCTCCGCAGATCCCGCCAGCGCGCGATCAAATGCGGCACGATCAACCATCAGTCCGCTGAAAGGCGTATCGACTGCGGTGCCGGAAGGCAGCACGCTGGTCATGCCCGAAATGCGCTGCGCCAGCACGCCGGGTGCCATCGCATGGCGTGACAGCGGCAGCGGAATGAATTCCGCGCACTGCACCGGGACACCGATTTCGCGCTTGCGGTCGATCGCGAGGACACGCAGGCCGGCCGCCGCCGCCGCGGCCGCAGCAGAACCGCCGCCCGGCCCGAGGCCGATCACCAGCACATCACATTCGCGCCCGTTCACGGCGCGGATGCCAGCAGCGGCTGCTTCAGCGCCAGCCGCACCACGGTGACAAAATCAGCCGGCGTCAGGGTCAGCATGTCGACCCGGCGATCCGCAAAAAATGCATTGACGCGCTGCTCCAGGCGATCGACCGGCAGGTCGCGCAGTGCAGCCTCGAGATCAACCACGGTGCGCCGCGGCTGGATGAACATGTCGCCGGTGAACCAGACCTGGCGGATGGTGCGTGTATGCAGGTCGTAAGTCACCGCCGCGCGCAGCAGGCCGCCGGCGAATTTCTGCGCCGCTTCGAGTATCGGCATGCCGGCCGCCGGGCGATTGACCAGCCCCACCCAGTCCGGGTGATCGATTTCGCGCAATGCCTCCTTGTAGCGCTGCTGCTCGGTCAGCGTCAGATCGCCCTCGCTGAATTCGACGCCGAATTCGCTCTCGAAGGCCTCGACCATGTAGCCGCGGATCTGCGCGGCATCCGGCCGCTGCCCGAGCAGGTCCTTCAGGTTGGCCACCCGGTCGCGCGCCGAAGCGATCGCCTTGTCCGACAGTTTCTCGGCGGTGATGCGCAGCACACGCAGCATTTTTTCGACGTCGAATTCGATCAGCAGCGTGCCCTGGAACATCAGCGCATCGCCGTCGAAGGCGCCGCCGGTGCCCGAAATCTTGCGCCCGTCAACCTCGATGTCATTGCGCGGCCGGAAACGCGCGTCGACCCCGAGCGCACTGATCGCGGTCGCCGCGGCATGGCAGATGCGCTGCGATATGAGCTGCATGTCGGCGGTGCCCAGCTCGCGCTTGTGCAGGTAGAGCTCCCAGCCGATCTGGGTCTCGTCGAAATAGATCGCGCCGCCGCCGGTGATGCGCCGCTGGATTGTAATGCCCTGCTCGCGGCAGTAATCGAGATTGAGCTCCTGTTCCGCGCTCTGGTGGTAACCGAGCAGCGCGGAAGGCGTGAAGCGCAGGAAACGCAGCGTGCTCGGAATCTCGTCGGCCTGGCGCGCTTCCAGCAGCGCGCGGTTCAGCGCGATGTTCTGTGCCGCAGGCCGCAGGCCGGTGTCGATGACACGCCAGTGGTCCATGCTTCAGCCCGCCACCACCGGAATGCCGGCCAGTACATTGCCGCCGCGGGGACGGCGGCGCTGCTCCGTGATCAGGTCCTGCAGATCGACGCGGATGCCCGATTCGCGCTCCAGCGCCATCACCTCGTCGCCGACGGCGATCGAACAGCAGGCCGGCGTCACCCGCACGTCGCGCCCCAGCCGCACTGCCAGTTCAACCACGCCATCGGCGGGATGCGCGATGCCGTTGAGGCCCGCCATCACCGCATAACTGTCGATCTCCGCCTTGACCCGCCCCGCCGGCCGCGCGCAACCGAGCAGCAGCGGCAGGTCCGGCAGGCGCCGGCGCGCATCCATGAAAAAACGGCCGACCTGGCGCGCATCCGGCGTGACGAAGGGCCGCTGCGCCGGCGCGTAGAAGGGCATCACCACCACCAGCACCAGTGCCGCGGGTTTGTGGCGGGCGACGATTTCCAGCGCCTCCCACTCGCCGAGCATGCGGCCGTAGTGCAGGCCGATGACGATGTGCGGCACGCATTTCATCGAGGTCGCGGTCAGGCATTCCAGAGAGCGCTCGAAATCGGCGACGCCGCGCTTCAGGTGGTAGACCTGCGAAATCGTGTCCTGCGCGCCGATGACGTCCATCATCGCGGCATCGATGCCCGCGGCCTCCATGCGCTGCGCAATGTCACGGTCGACCAGCGCGGTGTGCATCGCAATCTTGAATGCGGGGAAGGCGTCCTTGATCCGGCGCACCACCGGGTAGTAGGCGTCATACTCGACCTCGTTGCGGAGATTGGAGCCGCCGGTCAGCAACATGCCCTGTGCGCCGGCCTCGATCTGTTCGTTGACCACCCGCCACAGCTGATCCGGCGTGCGCGCCGGGATCATCGGTTCGAGGATTTTCGCCTTGCAGTGGTCACAGGCCAGCGCGCAGTCGCCGCCGGTGATCGACACCGCGGGCCAGGCGCTCTTGCCGCAACCGGCGAGCTCCGACGTACTGTAGGACTTGAAGGTCGGGGTGTAGAAATTGATGCCGGCAGTGCCGGCCCGGGCATCGCGCTGGATGCCTTCGACCAGCGCCGCGTCCAGCGCAACGCCGTCCAGCGCCTCGATGGCGCCGGCAATGTCGAGCCAGCCGCTGTTCACGCCGTTCCCCGGTGACACTCAGGCGCCGCAGCCGGCAAAACCCTCGGCGTTCATCTTGGTCTCGAAGGCGGTCACCGCCGCGCCGCCGGTGGTCAGCCCGCCGGAGTCGGCATCCCAGTTTGCCGGCTTGAGCTTGACCATCCAGCCCGAGCCGTAGGGGTCACTGTTGATGGTGCCCGGCGCCGAAGACAGGACCTCGTTGACTGCCACGACCTCGCCCGACACCGGCGCCTTGACCGGCCCCACCCACTTGCCGGACTCGACAGTCGCCGCCGACTTGTTCTGCTCGACGCTGCGGCCGACTTTCTTCGGCGTGCAGGACACCACCTGTCCGGCCAGCGCCGCGGCATAGGCGGTCATGCCGATGGTCACCGTGCCGTCAGCCTCCTTGCGCAGCCAGACATTGCTCTCGACGTTGTAATACAGGTCATCCGGAATGTTGCAGCCCTTGACTGATGCCATGTTGCCTCTCCTCTCCAGCCGGTTCTTGAAACGGTACTCAGAAAAAAAGCGCCTTGTCCGAACTCAGGATCAGGTCGGCCAGCTCGCCGCCGCTCGACAGCTCGTCGACTTCGGCGATGACATCCGGAACCTCGATCTCGTAACCGGGCATTGCCGGGCGGCAGAGGTAGAACTTTGCACCGGCCGCCTTCGCGTCGCGCATGAATTCGATGATTGTCTTGCCGCCATCCATCGCCGTCAATTGTTCCGGTACGCCCTTCTGGCACAGGCGGACGCCTTCCATCGTGAAAAACACCTTCACCTCGGCATCCATCGAGGCCATGATTGCCGCCATGTAGAAGGGAGTCGCGCAGCGGCTGCGCTGCGAGGGCCCGCTGGTCATTACGATGACCACCGACTTCTCGCCATGGTCGAGGTAATGGCGGTCGTCACTCATGCCGGCAGCCGCCTGCACTGGATGGCATCGCGTTCGCAACGCGCGCGATAACCGGTCCACGCCGCCTCACCGGTCAGCAGCACCGACAGCGCCTGCTCCACCGGCTGCACCGGGGCCACCTGCGCAATCCAGGCTTCGTACGGCACGCGGTTCAGCAGTTCCGGATGTTCCAGCACTTCGCGGTTGGCGGAGACAATGTTGCAATCAAAAAGATTCGGCACCGGCCCCGCCCATTTCCCGCTCTCGATGGTCGCCACCGGCTTGCCCGCCGGGCGCAGCGTGCCCGGCCGTCGCACGCGGACATGGAGGATCTTTCCGGCAATCGTCTGGGAAATGTCAGTCATGCCCACGGCGAGCAGCCCGTTTTCCTCGACCCGCACCCAGATCTGGTATTCGGCATCGTAATAAAGTTCGGGGCGGAATTCGCA
>JALHND010000045.1 GCA_022843705.1 Burkholderiales bacterium | reverse complement strand
GGTCGGCCTCGAACTGCGTCCAGCCGGCCAGCAGTTTCTCGGCGCGGCCCGGCACGGCCCGGTATTCCATCGTGACGGTGTTCTCCGGGGTGCCGTCTGACACCGTGAAGATGACCTTTCCCAGTTCGGCCACCAGAATCTGCTGCTCGAGTTGCCAGTAGTAGGCGGGCGGCAATTCCTGGGCGCGCACGGCCGCAACCAGATCCGCGTTCCACAGCTTGCATTCGAAGCCGGTGGTGCCGTCCATGGTCATACCGTCGAGGCTGGCCAGCAGGCGCTCGGCGTCGTCGGTGACGGTCGCCGGGTAGAGTTCTTCGCCGATCTGGGCCTCGATGATGGCGCGGGCCTTTTCTTCGGCTTCGTGCCCACGGTCAAAAAGGGCTTGGGTGCGATCGTCGATTTCCGGGCTCTCGCCGGTATGCTTCTGCCGCAGCAGTTGGTCGCGGGTTTGATACTTGCCCACACCCATCATGGCCGGGGCCTCGGATGCGCACAGGCACTTGGCACGAAGGACATGCCATTCCGGTGAGCCCTGAACTACACTGTGAATTTTCACGGGATGCTCCTTGGTTATGCCGCCTTGGCGGCGGGTTTGACGCCACGGATTTTTTTCTGCTGCTCCTCCGTGAGACTGTGCTTGGTCTGGATCATGTTGATGATGTCGTCGGGCGTACGCTTCCCGCTCTCGATCGCCTTGCGCCATGCCGCAAAGTTCACTTCGAAATCGCCGGTGTTGTAGGCGGGCTTCTTCGCGCGCAGGAAGTCATCGGGGAGCCCCAGCGCCTTGCCCTTGGCTTTCACCTTGGCCTTGAGAGCCTTGAAACTGGCCTCGTCATTGACGGCCTCGCAGGCGGTTTTCAGGGACTGGTAGGTGCGCATCAGTCCGTCCTCGTCGGCAGCGGCGTCAATGGCCGCATCGAAGTCGGCGCGCTGGTTGTCGGTGATGGTCGGCGGCGGCGTCGTGCCTTCGGTGCCGTGGCCGTCGTCGTCCTCTTTGTCCTTGACGGCCAGGCCGGTGGCAGCCAGCAGCGTGTAGCGTTCGAGGTAGCGCACGGCAGATCCCAGTGCCTGGATCTTGTTTTTGCTGCCCGTCTGGTCAAGCCCGGAGGTCAGGGACGTGCTTTCACGATGGCCCATGCGGTGTGTGACATGACACGTCACAGTGACCTGATCCCCGCTCTGCTTCGTCTCCCAGTGATGGGACAGGCCGTGCTTGCTCAAGGAGCCGACAATGGCCTCGCACACCACATCCAAGGTGGCATAGTCGTACTGGGTGGTGCCTTTGTCGGTCTTGAATTTCGCAGTCTTGTTTTTCTGGACGGTAATGTTCTCGGCACGAAAATCGGCCATCGCTGCGCTGAATGCCTTGCGCGCCTCGTTGGCCTCCCAGCGTTCCTGCAAGGCCATCAGCTTGTCCAGCGTTTCAATGCTGACGCCTTGCCTCACGGCGGCGTCCAGCATCGTCATCGGCGTGGGCGCCATAGACTGCGCCATCACGTCGGCGCGCGTGCCGGCGATTAGGTTCTGACTCATCGCCATGCCACTCGGCGTCTCCGGTTTTTCGCGTTCCAGCACGGCTGTTTCGGTTTTGGCGTTCATCGTTGGTTGTCCTCTCGTTGACAGATGGGGCAGAGGTAGCTGCTCCCGGTGTGTTTCGTGCCGCAGGGGCACATGGATTCGATTGGCGGCTGGTAGGTGAAACCTTCCGGCCAGGCGGGGCGGCGTTGCGCGCCGTCGCGGTTCTCGTCCGCGATCGCGGTATTGGCTTGGGCGGCGGTCATTTGGCCCTCCTGCTGCTGATGTCGGTGACGACGATGGTCTTTCCCTTAGCTTCCTCGGAAAGACGGTTCAGCTTGTCGAGGTCGCCAGAGGTCGGCGTGACGCGGGCGATTTGCTGCTGGGCCTTGAACGCGCGGCCATGCCGGCGCTTGGCATCCTCCAGCGTGGTTGCTACCTTGACCGGCTTCGGCTCCGGCACGGGTTTCACGGTCGGCGCAATGTCCAGTTCAATCGGATCCGGACTGATGGACGAAAACAGGTGTTTGAGGATGCTCATGCAACCCTCCGTTCGATGGCTTGCTCAAGGTTTCCCCATTGGTCCGCCATTGCCTCGGCGATACCGGGGAAGAATCGGGACCGCTCCCGCCAGCGGTTCGGGCTGGGCGGCATGCGGTGGACGCGCTGCTCACGTCCAGCAACGATGTTGGTTGGCGTCAGCTTCGGCAGGTTGCGCAACCAGAGGCAGGTGCGCTTCGTCTCGCCGTGACCGAATTGCCAAGGTTGGATCGATTGCGCAGGTTCTTGGTAATTCACGATCAGCTTTTTGGCGTGACCGTGCATTACCGGGTTTTCAATGCAGACGCGCTCAATGGGGGCGTTCCAAAAGGCCGAAAACAGGTCGGCGGCATCTTTGAGGTCGGCCCACAAATTCCGCTCAGCAAGCCAGCGCACCCCGGAATTGCAGAGCCTGGTGCAGGGCGGGTGCGCCACCATCAGCAAGTCCCAGCCATCGTTCAGGATGTCGCGGGCATCACCTTGGATGTGAAAGTCCGAACGATCCTCAGATGGCAGCAAGTCGCATGACCATGCCTCATGGCCGCGAGCCTTGAAGGCGCGGCGCACCACGCCCGAGAATTCGCAGGCGACGAGAACCCTCATATCGCACCTGTGTGTTTGTCATTCGGCAGCGCGCCGGGGTAGTGCTTAGCCAGAATCCGGTTCATCTTGTCGACCAGATCGGGGCGCTTGAATGTCAGGTGTCCGTTGCCGTTCAGGAACCAGCGCAGGTGGAAGTAGGGGCCGTCATAGAAGTCCTCTTTGCGGTGGTCCGCGTCGGAAATCTGGCACCACATACCGTTGCGATGGTCGGGCTCCGGCTTCCCGTCCAGCACCGAGAACACGCGGATCAGATCATCAAGGCCGTCTGTGCGGCGGTGATTCACGTAGCCGAAGTTTTTGGCGCACCCCCACTTGTGGCCTGAGCGGGTGACTTGGCCGCGGATCCCGCGCATAACGATGCGCTTGCCGAATGCAAAGGGGCTGTTGGTTTTGTAGTCCCAAGACAGATACTTGAACACCGCAATTACGCCGCGTTCAAACATATCGATGCGCGAACCGTGCAACATGCGGAAGGTCGCGCTGATATTGGGGAATGTGAACTCCGGGAAATCATTGTTGTTGATGGCTCGCCCCCAGTCCTCGCGGGCCTTGGCATCCATAAAGGTGCGCAGGCCGGACTCGTTCATCAGGTGTTGCCATGCGAAGCGGTCGACGACTTTGCTGATTTCCGTCATGGCCTCCACGGCGCGGTCGTCGTCCAGCAGCCCGACGCGCAGGCTATAGGGGTTTTCGTCGATTTTCAGGCGAGGAAAACCGATGTTTGCGGCAGCGGCAATGCGCTGCGCCTCGCGCAGCATGCTCAGCGCCCGCTCTACGCGCTGCAGAACAGCGGCGCGCTGGTTGAGCATGTTGTCGATGCTGACGCTTTTAACGACGGCGCCGACGTCGGACAGGTCGCTCATTTCTTGCCTCGCGCTTTTTTCTTCGCGGCCCGGTCCAGTGCAACCTTCTGCCGCACGGCCAGGTCGTAGACGGCAGCAAGCTGGATGTCGTAGCGGGTGCGAGTGCCTTTCTGGCGCACGGTGATGTAGTCGCAGTGCGGCGGGATGGTCAGCACGATCTGCCGGCCGCGGTGCTTCTGCGCAGTCATGCGGGAGACGGTGCGGGTCGGGGCGCTCATTTGACGCGCCCTTTCAGCACAGCCAGGTGGGGCGTCGGCTCTTTACAGGTCGGGCAGACGGTGGCGCAATGCACTGCGCCGCACTCGCGGCATTTCACTTGCGGGACTTGCGGGGGACGGGTGCCGTTCATGGGTTCCTCCGTGGTGATGGGAGGAACATTAGCAACACTTTGCTATAACGTCAAGCAAAGATTTGCTATTAAGGCACAACAGGCGAAAAAAAACCGCCGGTCAGCGGTCCTTGTTGCTATGCAATAAATTTAATGGCTACATTAACAATCTGAATAATAACGAGTTTCCATGCAATCGGACGTGCCTGTAGCGCCCCAAAAGATGGATGCTACGGCAAGGAGGAGTAGGGCAAGGAGTATGGTGTTGATTACCGGCGCCGGCAATTTTGTAATCGCCCAGGCCACCCCCACGTAGGCGCCAACAACCACAACCCCGATGGCAGCGTAAAGCGCGGCGCCATACAGCAGGCTCATGGGTTGGTGCCTTTGGTGGCTTTGGGTTTACTCCAGGCCTCCAGCCGTCGGTCGTAATCGTCCACGGGTGGGCGCATCAGCAGATCGGCCAGGCCCTCGCCGACTGTCTTGTGATCGAGCAGTAATTGCCAAGTACTTAACCCAAAGGCGTGCGCAATCTTCTCGACTTGATCGAGTTTCGGGGAGCGTGCAGTGGGATTGTCAGGGCGGAGGATCTGGCTGACGCTGGTTTGAGAAACGCCCGCCTTCTTGGCGACTTTTTCCTGCGTGCCCAGCTCGGCGCTGCGCTGCATCAGCTTCGCCAGATTCTCGGCCAGCACCCTGCGGACTGGGGTTTTGACCATGATGCGAGAGTACGAGCGGCGAATAGCAAAGTGTTGCTTGACCATTAAGCAATGTTTTGCTAAATTTCCGCCCATGCCCATTCCAATTCTCGAATTCGTCCTGCAGGAACTGGAGGCCCGTAAGGGCCGCTGGCCCGCGATTGCCAAGGCGATGGAGCCGAAGGCATGGCGGTCCTACTACTCATGGCTCACCAAACTCGCGCAGGGCCGCATTCCGGATCCGGGCGTCAACAAGATTCAGGCCCTCGCGGATTATCTGCGCAGCACCAAGCAGCGCCGGGCGGCTTAGGCCCATGTTTGCGCGCCAGTTCCAGAAACCCCCGCAGGAAATAGCTGACATGGCGAGGGCCGTTCATGGGTAAGCGTGACGCCATGTTCTCGCGCAGTGGCCGCACTTCGCTGTTCGGCAAACGGACGCTGCCAGTCCATTCCAAGATTTCCGAGGAGACGGCCGAGGGGTTGCGCCGGCTGGCGCATGAGGCCGGACTGAACTCGGTTTCCGAGTTTTTGGCGGTGTTGATCGAGACAAGGGTGCATGGAGAGGACATGGTGCGCAGTGTGATGGAGCAGCGCATCGCCGTCGTCTCAGGAAAGGCTCCGGAAAGGCGATGAGTGTTGCCGCTCTCTCCATCATCTGGCGCAACTACCCCAACGGCGGCGGTGAAATGCTGACCGCCCTGGCGCTGGCCGACATCGCCAATGACCGCGGCGAGTGCGTGTTTGGCGACACCGAGGCCGAGGCGATCGCGGCCAAGACCCTGCAGTCACCCCGCGCTGTGCGCTACCACATGAAGGCCATGCAGGCGATGGGCTGGCTGGAGGTCACCGGAAACGCGCAGGGCGGGCGGGGCCGGAAACTCGAATACCGGATCCCGCTGGAACGCATCCCGCTGGGTGCCACAGAAAGGGTGCAGAAATTGCCGGGTTTAGACCAGCAGTTGATGTCACCGGACTCCACTGGACAACAAGTTGTGGATGGCGCTTTGGAAACCCGGCAGAAATTGCCGCCTTTTGAAAAGGTGGCAAATCCCGACAGAAAGGTGGCAAACCACGACCGTAAAGGTGGCAAAACTCAGCACCCCTCTAATGTAGGGTACGTAGTACATAAAAACACAGGTACCGCGCCTGACGGCGCCGATGCCTTCGAACGGTTCTGGCAGACCTGGCCCCGCACTGAACGCAAGGTATCGAAGTCGAAGTGCCTTGCGGTCTGGAAGCGAAAGAAACTCGACAGCAAGGTCGACGTGATCCTGATGCACGTCGAGGTCTGCAAGAAATCCGAGAGTTGGCGCACGGGCTTCGAGCCCATGCCGCTGACCTACCTGAATCAGGAGCGATGGGACGGCGCCGACCTGCAGGCGCCAGCCTCTGGTGAAAAGCCGTGGTTCATCAACGGCTGGTCCGGAATCGTAGCCAAGGGCGCCGAGCATGGCCTGCAGGAGCGGGACTACCGGACGCCTCCCGAATTCCGCGCAGCCGTTCTCAATGCCGCCGGCATCACGGCAGAGCAGATCAAGCGTGCGGAAGCGGAGTGGCGGGTATGAAAGTCACCATTCCAGCACGCACCTACAGCCTGACCAACCAGCGCGAACACTGGGCGAAGAAGGCGCGGCGCGCGAAGAACGAACGCGGCTGGGCCTACAGCCTGACGGGCGACATCAAAAAACTGGGGTTACCGCTCACGGTGAGGCTGACGCGCGTGGCACCACGGAGGCTGGACGACGACAACCTGCGTGGCGCCCTCAAGAGCATCCGCGATGGCGTGGCCGACCGTATCGGCGTGGATGACGGCGACCCGCGTGTGACCTGGATTTATATGCAGCGCACCGGGAAGTCCAAAGAATACGCGGTTGAAATCGAGGCTGCGGCATGATCGCCCAGGTTTCCGTGAGCGGAGGCAAGGACAGCACAGCTACGCTGCTGGTGGCGCTGGAGACATTGCCGCGCGATGCGTTTGTGGCGACGTTCTGCGACACCGGCAACGAGCATCCGATGACGTATGAATACATCGGGTATCTGGCTGAGGCGACCGGCGTGCCGATCAAAACCCTCAAACCGGACTTCACGGACTGGTGGTGGCATCGCCGCGACTACGTGCGCGATCACTGGGGCAGGCCGCACAAGAATTACCCGGATGGCGTGCCGCAGGCCGACATCGACCGCGTGCTGTCATTTTTCGAAAAAGGGCCGACCGGCAACCCCTACCTGGATCTTTGCATCATCAAGGGCAGGTTCCCGGCACGGCGCAGCCAGTTCTGCACGCAGTTCCTGAAAACCGAACCATCCAACGAGTATGCGCTGGAGTTGATCGAGAAACATGGCGCCGTCGAGAGTTGGCAGGGCGTGCGGGCCGAGGAATCAGCCAATCGGGCGAAGCTGCCGGATCGCGAGGATGTAGGGGGGGGGCTGACTATCTTCCGCCCGATCCTGCGGTGGAATGTCGATCAAGTATTCGCGCAACACCGCAAACACGGCATCGACCCCAACCCGCTCTACAAGCTGGGCATGAACCGCGTCGGCTGCATGCCCTGCATCAACGCCGCGAAGCCGGAAATTCTCGAAATCAGCAAGCGGTTCCCGGACCAGATCGACCGCATCGAGGAATGGGAACGACTGGTCAGTACCGCCAGCAAGCGCGGCATGTCCTCGTTCTTCCCTGCGCCGCTGGGAAACCGCGGCGACCTGATGGGGAGAAACATCCGCGAGGTCGTGCGCTGGTTGCAAACCCAGCGCGGCGGCCGTCTGGTCGATATGTTCAAGGCGCAGTCTGAGCCGCTGATGTGTTCATCAGCTTATGGATTGTGCGAATGACCGCCATCGACCGCCGGCAGCAGGACATCGAGGCAGAGCGGCAGGCGAAGCGCGACCGCATGCGCGCGGCGATGCCGTTTTGCGCAGCGGTTTACGAGGACTTGCGGGAGCAGTTCGGGGAGTTGGCATTTTTTCGGGCAGAGGAGAACGGACATGCAATCAAACTCGGGAACGATGACGGAATCTTTACCCGGCCTGCCGTCAGGCCCTCAGACCGGATTACCCAGCCTGAGCGAAGCACGCGCGGCCGCAGAGCGCGGGATGACGCTGGCGGCCGAGAAGGCCAATCGACAGGTGGACGGGTGGACGACTATCGCCTACGACTTCTTGAAATCGTACGCAGCCCGCGAGGAGCAGTTCACGGGGTTCATCGTGGTGGCGGCGTCGAAGCTGGACAAGACGTTCCCGCAGCCGACGAAGGGCGATAAAGCGTGGGGCGTCGTGTTTCGTCGTGCGCTGAATGAAGGGTTGATCGTCAAGACAGGGCGCCGCGTGCCGCATCCGAAGCGGCATGGTTGCCCGGCGGATGTTTATGAGGCGGTGGCATGAGGGTTGAGTTGACTCACAAGGGCTGGTTCGGGATCTGCCCCGTTTATTTCGGGCGGCTGGATACCGAGGCGCCTTTGGTCGTTGAGCGGCACAAACTGTTTCTGCCGCTGATGATGTTCAGCGAATTCTTGTTCGGGCTGGCGCTGATGTTCTCCGAGGATCCGGAGTGGTGTCTGATGGTGACCGGCGAATTGCCGCCCGGTCGGGCGCTGGATGTGCCGGCATGACCCATGAGCGAAATCAACCGAGTGAAGCGCGCAGTGGCGAGGGGATACCGGACCAGGGCGGCGATAGCCGAAGCGGCCGGGTTGACGCAGACCGCTACGGGAACCTACCTATCCCGCCTGATCAGCCGGGGATTGGTGGAGTCAACGCCATCGGACATTCCGGAGGAGTGGAGCAGGACGGTCAAGCATTACCACATGGTCGGGGTGAAGTTCCTGCTGCAGGATATCTGGGGCGGGTCGAAGAAATCGCAGCCCAAGCCCAGCGCGAAATCAAAGCCATGGCCGAAAGCGCGCGCCGGAGCATCGGGCAGATGACGCGACTGGACGTGTTTTGGCGACGCGCCGGATCGATTTACCACGTTCTTTATTTAAAGTCGCTGGAAGAAAGGCTGACGAAAAAATGAGGCTTTCAACCAAAGCCATTTGGTGTAATCGCATCATGCTGGAGTCCCAGTACGTCGGGCTCTGTGTGACCGAGAAGCAATATCTCGCCGAGTTGCGGCGCCTGAAAATTGAGTCCGATGAGGCCGGGCCATTCCTGGTCAATGGGTATGGTGCGTGCTGCCATTTTTTCGAGAACCACGACACCCTCGGTCGGGCATGCATTGTGTGTATTCAGCCGACCAAGACGTCCACGCTTGAGCAGTGCTACGCACTGTTGCTGCATGAGGCCGTTCACATCTGGCAGGACGAGCGCAAGAAAATGAACGAGCGGGATCCGAGCCCGGAGTTCGAGGCATACTGTATCCAATCCATTGCGCAGGGGTTGTTTGTTGGTTTCAGGCAGCTCATGCGGGCCGGGCTAGTGAAGGTGTCGCAATGACGACGAGTCCCGCGAGACTGGCCTACCTGGCCGGCGTGTTGGATTACAACAATTCCATCCTGATGCGCAAGGTGCGCGGGCGAGAAGTGCCCTTCATCCACGTCTCGAATACCGGGCACAGGCATGTGTATCTGTTGGCCAAGACCTTCGGCGGCGAGGTTGTCGCCCGCACCAACGGCCTGCGCGTATTCCAGCGATCGCATACCAGCGCCGTCGAAATCGTCCGCAAGATCCGGCCCTACATCCTGATCAACCAAAAGGAGGCGGATCGGGTGCTGGACTGGGTGCCGGCGATACCCAAGAGAAAAATCCCCAAGCCCAGCGTCGTGCCGTGCCCCAAAGGATGCGGCGGAACGATGAAAAGAACATCGAAGATGTGCCTCGCCTGTTTCAGCGAATCCGAGCAGCGCATTGCCGCACAGTACAAGCCGGTGCCCGGAAAAAGCCTGACGATGGTGGGAACCGGAGAGGTCACGCAAACCCCGAACGGCGTGATTCACAGGTTGAGGGGCTGATGCCGACAGTCACCATTACCAAGGGACAGGACGGCAAGGCGGTTGGCGTCACGAATAAAGACGATGCCGCATTCAACAAGTTCCGGGCACGCATGCACGCACTGACACCACAGGAGTCAGTAACTTTTATCTGGCGGGAGCCGCGCAGCGGACCTTTCCATCGCCGGCACTTTTTGATGATCAATGCGCTGTTCGAGTCGCAGGAGCAGTTTGATGATGTCGATCACTTCCGGAAGTGGCTGGAGGTAGGGGCGGGTTACTGCGACCTGTATCCAGGCCCGCGTGGAAAGCCTGTGGCGGTGCCAAAGAGCATTGCTTACGACAAGCTGGATCAAGCTGAATTCGAGCCCATCCACAAGGCGATATTCGACTTCGCGCGGTCGGAGCATGCCCGCCGGTTTTTGTGGGGGCACTTGGACGACGAGCGGAGTTACGCGATGGTGGATGCCGTGTTGAGGGAATTTGAATGATAGGTCAGCGATTTGGTCGTCTGGTGGTGACTGGCCTCGCAGCGTCAGTCGGCGATCGTCGGAAGTATTCCTGCGCATGCGATTGTGGGCGAGAAACCACGGCAAGGGCGGATCACCTGACATCCGGTCGCGTTGTTTCCTGTGGGTGCAAGAGGCGCGAGAACAATATCAATCGCCTCAGCACTCATGGGATGAGCAAGACCCGCGTTTATCGGATTTGGCGCGACATGATCAACCGCTGCCACTACGAGAAATATCCAGAGCGTCACTTGTATGGCGGTCGGGGGATTGTGGTCTGTGAAAGGTGGTGTCAGTCGTTCGAGAACTTCTATACCGACATGGGCGACGCCCCGAAGGGCATGAGCATTGACCGCATAGACGGGGACGGAAACTACGAGCCTTCAAATTGCCGGTGGGCTACCGCAAAGCAGCAGGCAAACAACCGGCGCAAACCAGGTGTCACGGCGAGGGCGGCGGCATGACCGAGTTTCCAGCGCACGGCGAGGATGGCCACATTTGCGTTACCGGGAAGCCCGGGGTGATTCATCGGCACATGATCCCGAACTTCATGGTGGTATCGCACAGGTGCGGGGAGAAGCCGCATTTCCGGTATCTCGCGTCTCTGCCACCGGCCCCGAAGATCGCGCCCACGAAACGCAAGCGCGCGCGGAGGATGGCATGACCCCGGCACAGCGCCACATGGGCCGGGTAGCTGCACTGGGCTGCGCCGTGTGCGACCTGCTGGGGTACGACCGCACCCCGGCAGAGGTTCACCACATCGGCGACACGGCAGACCGCTCGGACTGGCTGACTATCCCGCTCTGCCCGGAGCATCACCGGGGCGCCGGCGGATTTCACGGGCTGGGAGAACGGGCATTCAACGCTCGCTACAAGACCAGTGAGCAGCAGCTGCTGGGGCGGACCATCCGGCGGCTGGACCTTGAATTCCCGAGGGCGCGGTAGATGTCCTACGACCGCCCCATGTTCCGCGATCTGCAGGGCTGCCTGCGCTGGGCCTGGTACGGCTCCATCGACGCGGCCAACACGGTCAAGGAGCCGGCCTATGCCCGGTTCCAGGCTGACGACGAGCGAGACAGGGATGCCGATGCCGCGCCGCCGCGGTCACGCAACCCGGACGTCGGCGGCGTGCCAAGGGGTTTGCTGGCGGCCGGCCAAGCCGGCGCCATTCAGCGCCATGTCCTCGAAATGCCCGGTGATGAGGGGGCGCATGTCATGGTCAAGTTTCTGGTCGGTCGTGAGCGATACGAGGCTCGCCGGATCCTGCGCAGACTGGTGGCGGATTACATCAATGCGTACGGCAAAGACCGGCGCGCGGCGGGGCTGCTGGTGTCCCTGCACTACCGCCGCGACAAGGCGCTAACGCCAACTACGATTGCGGAAAAGGTGGATCTGGATCGCCGCCGCGTCAAAAAACTTGAAAACAAGGTGCGCATCACGCTGGATGCGCTGGGGCTACGCGCCGAACGAAATCTTTACTGGAAGCTGCAAGAAAGGGGGATTGTTCAATGAACATCATGCGTTGCGTTGCATCGCGGGACTCCGGCTTTACCGACACGATTGCTGTTCACGCGGGGCATCAGGATGCGCGTGGGGAACTTCACGCAGCAATTCCGGCGCAATTTGTCCCGGTGCCGAGTGGGGGCTCAGTCGCTGGGCCGTGCTTGACTCTCAGCAGGGATGCGGCACAGGAGTTGATGGACTCGCTTTGGCGCTGCGGCGTGCGCCCGGCAGACATCGTCGACAGTGCCGGCGCACTCGAGGCCGCGCAGCGCCACATTGCTGATCTGAGGGCGGTAGCCTTCCACAAACTGGGCATCAAAGAGCCCGCGCGATGATGGCGATCGAGAGCAGAAACCACCGCTTGGCGGTGGCTGGCGCGAAGGGTGGCAAGGCCAGTCTGGAGACGATGACCCCGGAGGAACGCAGCGCCAGGGCAAAGGCCGCGGCCGAAGCTCGATGGGGGAAAGCGACCCCGGAGCAGGTTGTGAGCAAGATGGTCTGCGAAATCTACCGCCTCCGGCGCCCGATGGCGCTCTACAAGAGGGATGGCGCCCTCTGGTTCGCGGCACCCGATGGCTTCGAGGCCCGGCGGTGGGAACAGTTTCTGGTGGGCACCTATGACGTCGGCGTGATGGAGGAGGATGTTATGCAAGACGTTGTTTCACAATAACATTTTTAAGGCGTTGAAAATAATGCCGATTTGTTCATTGTGTTACGTGGAACATGATCGATTCCGGGACCGGGCCAAAACGAAACCGGCGAGTTATTGCAAGGCGTGTCACGCAATGTATATGCGCGAAACCCGTCCGCCATATTGCCTGCTGGAGCCGGAGGCCAAGAAACGACAGATCGCCAGAGACTATGCGCGCGTGTACCTGCGCCGCGGCAAGATCCAGCGCCAGCCGTGCCTGATGTGCGGTAGCGACCAGGCTGAAATGCACCATGAGGATTATTCAAAACCGCTGGAGATTCGCTGGCTTTGCCGACCATGCCATTTGGCTGTCCATAGCGGTGAGGTTTTCGTTTCATTCGAGGCGGCGGCTTAGCATGGCTTAGCATCCATGCACACAGGCATAGGGTTGATACCATGCAAATGTCTACACTCTGTAGCCAGTGTCACCACCGAGGCGAGAGACATCCGAACGGAGACGATCATGGGCGATTACTGATCAGCCGCGGGTTAGCTCAGTTGGCAGAGCAGGGGAGTCATAATCCCTAGGTCGCAGGTTCAAATCCTGCACCCGCTACCAGATACACCCCCGCCGAGCGAAGCAGCACCCGCCCACATCCCGGCAAGTGACCGGGCTCTGTGGGCGGTTCAGTTTTTGGTGGCATCGAACCCGGCTTCCCCGCCGGTGAACACGGACGCCGACCTCCTCCCGGCGTCCGACCTTAGCCCGGCCATGGTTGAACCGTGGTCGGGCTTTCTTTTTGGGAGACGACATGCAGAAACTCAAGGCGCTGTTTGACGCGCATGCGTGGCTGCTGATCCTGCCGGCTCTGCTGGCGCTGGCTCTGATCGACTGGGCGATGGTCCGGACGATGCTTGAGTGGTCCCTGTTCGGCGTGGTGCTGGTCGGCATGGCCATCATCATCAGCCGCTTGGTATTCCCGCAGATCGACGTCGCTGAACTCATGCGGCAGGTGCGCATGACGAACACGGCCGCAGGCCTGGTGGTCTGCGGATTGCTGATTTTCTTCGGCTTGCTGGTGCTGGCTCTCGCCGGCTGGGTCAAGCCATAACCCACGGAGGTCTTATGAAACGCATCATCTGCCTCGTCCTGTTCGCCGTCGCCATGCTGTCGCCGCCGGCCTTTGCGTCCGCGCTCGACAAGGCGCAGCCCTTCCTGCCGCTACTCAGCCAGACGGTCGGCCAGCACTGGCCGCAGGCGCCGCTGCTGTCCTACTTCGCCGCCAAGGTGGAGCAGGAAACCTGCATCACGCCCCGGCATGCGAAGTGCTGGAATCCCCGGGCCGAACTGAAAACCAGCCGCGAATACGGTTTCGGCTTCGGCCAGATCACCACGGCTTACCGGGCGGATGGCTCGGTCAGGTTCGACAAATTCGCCGAACTGCGCGACCAGCATGCCGCGCTGAACGGCTGGCAGTGGGGCGACCGCTACGATCCCGGTATGCAGTTGTCGGCCATGGTGCTGATGGACAAGACCAGTCATCGCCGGTTTCAGGGCATGTACGAGACGGTTTACGACGGCCTCGCCTTTTCGGCATCGGCCTACAACGGTGGCGAAGGGGGCTTACTCCAGGACCGCCGGCTGTGCGCCAACCGTCCGGGCTGCAACCCCATGCGCTGGGTGGATAACGTGGCCCTGCACAGCACCAAGAGCCGCGTGAAGTGGCGGGGCTACGGGCAGAGCGCCTACGACATCAACCGCGGCTACGTCCAGAAAGTCCTGTACGAGCGCCGGCAGAAGTACGTCACCACGCTGGGGACGTGATGCAGCAGCGGCACTGGAACACCATCGCCGGCTTGGCGGTGGTGGTTACCCTGATTTACGTGGTCACCGCCGCCGTTCTGGTGGTGGGCAAGACCATCACGTTCGGCGAGTTTGCCGCGGCCTTGGCGCCGGTGGTAACTGCCTTGGGCGGCTACATGGCGCGCATGGCGTCGGAGGCCGCCTGATGGCCAAGGTGACCACGGTGTACCGGCTGAAACCCTGCGCGCGCGCCGTCCGAAATGCGCTGGTCTGGTATTACCAGATCCACGACCACGGCAGGGTGCCGGCTTGGGTCCACAAGGCGCGGTGATGGCCGAGAAGATCGTCATCGCCTTGGTGCTGCAGCCGGAGATTTGGCGTCCGGTTGTTGGTTACGAGGGTCTTTATGAGGTTTCCAGCCTTGGGCGAATTAAAAGTCTCCCGAGGAACGGCACGCTTGGCGGCGTTCTCGCGCAAACGCCAGTGCGCGGCGGTTATCTATCCGCACACCTATCAAAGCGTGATCGCCAAAGCCGGATTGCCGTGCATCGTATTGTTGCAACAGCTTTTCATGGGGAATGCCCGGAGGGTTATGAGTGCGCGCATCTTGATGGCAGCCGAAATAACAATCGCCCCGAAAACCTGCGGTGGGTGACGGCCAAAGAGAATCAGGGGCACAGGCGTGCGCATGGAACTATGTGCCTTGGTGAGCGCAATGGGTCCGCATTACTGGCGCCTGAAACTGCGCTGGAAATCCGCCGCCTGTCAGATGAGTCGAAGTTGCTTCCGCAGCGAGCCGCTGGGCGACTTTCGCAGCCTCAGATTGCGAATCTTTTTGGCGTAAGCCGTCAGACGGTATCTGCTATCGGTCGGCGGGAAATTTGGGGGCATATCTGATGTCCTTGGGCTTCAAGGCAACACTGGTGATTGCGATTATCGCCGCCGCCTTTGGTGCCGGCGCTCTCGTCAACGGCTGGCGCCTCAGTGGTGACCTTGCGGCCAAGGACACCACGATCGCGCGGCTGCAGGGCGCCAATACCGCGCTCGAGGCCGCGAACAAGCAGTGCGCCGTCAACGTGGCCGACGTCCGGGATGCCGTGAAGGGCGTGGTGGACGAGGCGCAGAAGGTCAACAAGGATGCCGTGGCGGCCATGAGCCGCGCCGCGGGTGCTGCCGCCCGGCACCAGAAGAAGGCCGAGGAGTTCCTGACGGCCAACCGCGTGCCGCCCGAAAAGCAGTGCGCGGACATCATGAAAAAGCAGGCCGATTATGTGGAATACCGCAGAGGCCTGCGCATGGATAACACCATAAAATCAAAGGTGAAACCATGACGCAAACCACTGCCGACCGCCGGCTGGTGGCGATTGCCGCCGTCCTGCTGATGCTTGTATTCCTGCTGACGGGCTGCGCGGCCCCGGAGAAACAGGTGGTAATCCAAACCCAGATCATCGAGAAGCCCGTGCCGGTGCGCGTGAAGATCGAGCGCCCGAAAGAGTGTCTGGACCGCTACGCCGTGGATAACCTGCCGGCGAACGCGAGCCCGGATGAACGCAACAACGCCATCCTGGCCGAGGTCGAGCAGCGCGCGGCCTGTGAGTCTAAGCTGCGGGCGGCACTGACAGGAGAAGGCGAGTAATGACCGCCCCGAAAAACAAGACGGATCTGAACGCCTACCGGATCGACCAGCTGGAGGAGGCCGTCAAGACCATCGGCACCGCGCTGACCGGCATCGACAAGAGCCTCGAGGCCCTGACCTCACTGGAGGCCAGACATGCCGCAGTGCAGGAGTCCGTGGGTCGGGCGTTCGGTCGGCTTGAGGACGTGGAAAAGGAAATGGTTCGCGTTGATGCCGAGTTCAAAAAGTGGTTCAACCGCGGCGTCGGGGTCGCAGCTGTGGCCTCCATCCTGTTCACCGTCGTCGGCGGGTATATCGGCAATGAAATCAGCAAGATGTCCGAGGCCATCAAGTCCGTTCCGGAGCTCGCCACCCAGGCCAAGGCGCAGAAGCGCCTGAACGCGCTGATGCTGCGCAAGATGGGCATCGAACCGGAACTGCTGGACATCGACTGAATTTTTAACTCAACGGAATACCGGGAAACCGGCTCCGGGAGGCAAGCATGGCAAAAGCAAAGACTCGGGCTGGCAAAGGCCAACACCCGAAGGGAAAGGCAGGGACATCCAAAGAGGCCGCGGAACAGCGTAAGGCCTTGTTTATAGAGGACTTTATAGCAAACGGCGGGAATGCCACAAAGGCAGCCATCGTTGCCGGGTTCAGCAAGAAATCAGCCGGCGCGCAAGCTTCTCGCCTGTTGAAAGATGCAAAGGTCGCCGAGGCGATCGAGCGCCGCCGCAAAGAACTGCGGGATAAGGTCGAACTGACCACGGAAAAGGTGCTGCGGAATCTGGCGCAGACCCTGATGTTTGACCCCCGCAAGATGTTCAACGCGGACGGCAGTTTGAAGCGCATGCAGGATCTGGACGACGACACTGCGCAGGCGCTGGCCGGCTTTGAGGTCGTGGAAATGGCCGGCGGCATGAAGGTTGATGGTGAGGGTGGGGTTCAGCACATCCCGATGTACACCAAGAAGGTGAAGTGGCTGGACAAGAACAGTGCCCGAGAGCAGGCCATGAAACATTTTGGCCTCTACGAGCAGGACAATGACCAGATCGGCCGTGCGATGGCCAGGGTGATCCGGGTGCCGGCGAAGCAGCCCGAGCATGCCAAATGATGTAACGCCGCCGCAGACGGTCTGGGAGCCGTCAGCGAAGCAGGCGGAGTTCCTTTCCGCGTCCGAATACGAGGTTTTGTATGGCGGCGCGGCCGGGGGCGGGAAAACCGATGGCCTGCTGGTGGATTCGATGGGTTTGCAGCCCTGCGCGATTGGCGAGAAAGCGCACATCGAGAAGCGCGCCTATCAGGCCATCGTGTTCCGGAAAACATTTCCGGACCTGAAAGACATCATCGATCGATCGCATGAGATTTTTCGTGATGTCGAGCCGAAGGCGAAGTACGACAAGCAGGCGCATGTCTGGACGTTCCCATCAGGCGCACGCATTGAGTTCGGTTACATCCAGCGCGACATCGAGCGGCTGCGATACCGGGGGCGGGCATTCCAGTATGTCGGTTGGGAGGAGGTCACGCTGTGGCCGACCTCGCTGCCCTACATTTACCTGATTTCTCGGATTCGCACGACGGACAAGACGATCCCGTGTTACGTGCGATCGACCACGAACCCGGACGGCCCTGGACATCGGTGGGTGAAAGACCGGTTCCAGATCCCGAATTCCGGGATTGGAACTTGTTTCAGGGTCGAAATCATCGACCAAGAAACCGGCCAGAAATTCTGGCGAACGCGCCGGTTTATCCCGGCCCGAGTTTCCGACAACCCGCATTTGGGCACTGATTACCGCACCAGCTTGCTGATGCTGCCCGGCGATGAGCAGGACTTGCTGCTGCGCGGGCGCTGGGATACGCCGCAGATCAAGGGCTCCTACTGGAACGCCGATATCGAGGAGGCGCGGAAGTCCGGGCGGATTACTGCGGTGCCGCACGAAAAAGGCGTGCTGGTGGATACCTGGTGGGACATCGGTGTCGACGATGAGACGGCCATCTGGTTCACGCAGACCATCGGTCACAAGGTCAACGTCATCGACTATCACCATGAGTCCGACAAGGGGCTGCCGCATTTCCAGCAGGTGCTGGCCGAGCGGTCCGAAAAGCTGGGATATCGCTACGGACGCCATGTTGGCCCGCATGACATCGAGTCCCGCGAATGGGGCACAGGTGCGAATCGCAAGAAGCAGGCTGAGGCCCTCGGACTTTATTTTGACGTTTGCCCTCGTCCAACCGACAAGGGCGCCTATATCGATGCTGGACGCAGATTCCTTTCGCGCTGCTGGTTTGATGCAGACCGGACGGCAGAGGGTGTCAGCGCACTGGAGAACTACCGTAAAGAATGGGATTCCGACCTGCAAACCTACAAGCGAACGCCGCTACACGACTGGGCGTCGCATGGCGCCGATGCGTTCATGGTGCTGGCCGTCAAGCACGGGCATCGCGGCGATGCGCCGTTTTTCCCGACATCGGCACAGCAACCTGCCGGGCCGGATTCGTCGGACGTGGCGATTGCCTTGCCGGGGAGGCGCGCACGCCGATTCTGAGGGGTGACCCATGCCGGCTTTGATCCGGATGGAGTCAAACAGCGAAATCGCGGAGCGCGAGCGCCAGGCCATCCCGAAGGAAAACGAGGGCGTCATCATCGAACTGGCCAGCCATGTCGAGAAGTGCTGGCAGGCCGCGTATCTGGCGAAGCAGCCGATTGAAACCCGGATGTTGAAGTGCATCCGGCAGCGCGAGGGCATCTACGAACCCGACGTTCTGGCCGACATCCGGCAGCAGGGCGGCAGCGAGATTTTCATGCTGTTGACCCAGGCCAAGTGCCGGGCCGGTGAAGCGTGGATCCGTGACGTGCTGCTGCAGCAGGGCGACAACCCTTGGGGCATTGAGCCCACCCCGATTGCAGACCTGCCGGAACCCGCAAAGCAGGTGGTCATGAGCCAGTTGCTGCTGGAATCCCAGATGTTGCAGGTGGAAATGCCGCGGGAATGGTTTATCCAGCGCGGTCAGTGGCTGGCGGCGCGCGCCAAGGCTCACCTGCAGGAAATGGCCAAACTGTCGGCCGCCGGCATGCAGAAGAAGATCGATGACCAGATGAAGGAAGGCCGGTGGAAGCCTGCCTTCAGTTCACTCCTCTACGATTTCACGACGCTGCCGGCGGCCATCATGAAAGGGCCGGTCATCCGCCAGCGCAAGCGCCTGAAATGGGGTAGCGACATCCGCGGCGCGTGGAACGCCATTGTGGGCGATGCGCTTGTGCATGAGTTCAACCACGTCAGCGCGCTGGACATCTACCCGTCTCCGGGCGCCAGGCATCCGCAGGACGGCTACCTGTGCGAGGTCATGCGCATGCACCGCCGGACGCTGTCGGCGTTGCGCGGCGTGCCGGGCTACGACGCCGTCGCCATCAACGAAGTTCTCGAGGCTGCAAGCCGTGGCGCCCTCAAGATGTGGCTCTTTGGCGACCAGCAGCGCGCCGATCTGGAGAGGCGCTCGCATCAAAACTGGGATCCGGAAGGCACGATCGACGCCGTCCAGTTCTGGGGTAGCGTGCAGGGAAAGTGGCTGACCGAGTGGGGCATGAAGGCCTCGAACATCGACCCGTATACGGAATACGACGTCGATGTCATCAAAATCGGCCGCTGGGTGATCCGGGCGGTGCTGAACCCGCATCCGCTGGGCTGCCGGCCTTACCACCGGGCGTGCTGGGAAGGCATGCCGAACGCCTTCTGGGGCAAGGCGCTGCCGGAAATCCTCGCCGACACCCAGGCGATGTGCAATGCGTCGGCGCGGGCAATCTCGAACAATATGGCGATGTCCTCCGGCCCGATGGTCGAGGTCCACACCGACCGGCTGGCGTCGGGCGAGGATCCCCGCGGCATCTGGCCGTGGCGCCTCTACCAGACCAAGAGTTCAAACACGGGCAGCACGGACGCTGGCGCCGTGAAGTTTCACCAGCCCGTATCGAACGCCCGGGAGTTGATCATGGTGTTCGACCGGTTCAGCCGGCAGTCGGATAACGATTCCGGGGTGCCGTCCTACAGTTATGGCGACTCGAACCAGGCGGGCGCCGGCAAGACCGCATCAGGCCTGTCGATGCTCATGAACAACGCGGCGCGCGGCATCAAGATGGCGATTGCTGAACTCGACGAGCAGATCGTGGAGCCCTGCGTGGTGGAACTCTACAACCACAACATGCAGCACGACCCCGACCAGTCCATCAAAGGTGATCTGCAGGTGGTGGCGCGCGGCGCCGTGGCGCTTCTGGTCAAGGAGCAGCAGCAACTGCGCCGGAACGAACTGCTGCAGACGACGGCCAACCCGATCGACGTTCAACTCATGGGGCCCAAGGGGCGGGCGGAACTGCTGCGCGAGAACGTCAAGGCCATGGACATGGACCCCGACAAGATCGTCCCGGGCGAGGATCAGCAGCAACTGGACGCCGGCATGGCGGCAGCCGCAGGCATGGGCGGCCAGCCCGCGGCGCGCGAAGTGGATCCCGCAGGCAATCCGGCCGGCGGACAGGATGCCGCACTTTTTTCACAGTAAAACAAGGAGATAGTCATGCGACACGAAGAACTTTCAATCGGCAAATTGCTGCTGGGCAAGATCGGCGCCCTGCTTGATGGCAACGGCGCGAAGGCCAGCGCGGCCACCATTACTGCGGTCGAGGAAACCGGCGAAGTCGTCCACCGCACCAAACTGACGCTGACGGCCTTCCCGATCACCATTTCAGATGACGCGGGTGTGGCGCAGTACGGCGGCGCCAAGGTCTACGATTTCCCCGAAGGCCTGATCGGCATTCTCGGCTGTCACGTCAAGGGCAACCTGACCGGCTACGCCTCGCTGATCGATACCTTTGATGGTGACGTGGCGCTGGGCACGGTGACGGCAACCACGGGCGCCACGTTGACCGGCACCGAAGCCAACATCATGGCCTCGAACCCCCTGTCGCAGGCGGTCGGCGAGGTCGCGGCGGTGGACGGTGTTTCGAGCGCGATGGCAGTTCTGGACGGCACGGCCACGGCTATCGACGCCTTCCTGAACTTCGTGATCGACGACAACGTGGCTCACGGCGCCGGTACCGCCTATTTCACGGGCACCGTCGTCATCAACTGGGTCAACCTGGGCGACAACTGATAGGGAGGTCGCCATGAGCCAGTTTGAAAAAACGGCCGTCACGGTCCCGGCCACCGGCGACACCGACGTCGCCGTCATCCCCAACGTCGACAAGAAGCTGCTGTGCATGCACGTCGGGGTGGTGACGCAGGCCCTGGACAACTTCGACGTTCTGGGCCGTGCGCATGCCGGTGCGGCGCTGCAGGACTTCACGCCGGCGAACTGGGCATCACTGACGGCCGGGCAGCGCGTACGCTTCGCCAGCGGCAACCTGGCGGCGCAGGCCGCGGGGTCGGCCGGCTACTTCGAAATGGACGTCGAGGGCCTGGTTGAGGTCGTGGTGCGCGCCAGTGCGGCATCGGACTCCGCAGCTGTCACGCCGCGCTGGTCACTGACGTGACCAGCGACGAAACGCGCGCACTGCAGGCGATGGCCAGCCTGCAGGGGGATCCGAACTTCAAGACGTTCATGGGCTGGCTCGAGGCGCGACGCGAGAAGGCGCGCGCCAACGAACAGGTCCGTGACGACGTGCTGCTGCGCTGGCAACAGGGCAGGGCGCAGGAATGCAACGACATCATCGAGGTCGTGACGACGGCGCGTGATGTCCTCATGAAGGTCAGAAAGTAGGCGGCGAGAACACCGCAAGGCTCTCGCCAGAAACCGCCCGCACGGGAAACCGTCGCGGGTTTTTTATTGCCCGGAAAACCTCTCCTGGTGGCTCTGGGTGCAACGCGAACACCGCAAGGCTCGCAAACGAAAGGAAATGTATGGGAACGCCAGAA
>JALHND010000044.1 GCA_022843705.1 Burkholderiales bacterium | reverse complement strand
AGGCATTAACGTAACCTATTGATTTTAAAGGAGTTTTTATGCAGCTCAAGAATTCGAAAACCCATGGCAACCTGAAAGCCGCGTTTGCCGGCGAATCACAAGCCAATCGCCGCTACCTCTATTTCGCAGCGAAAGCGGATGTTGAAGGCCAGAATGATGTGGCTGCCGTGTTCCGTTCCACCGCCGAAGGCGAGACCGGCCACGCTCACGGCCATCTCGAATACATGGAAGCCTGCGGTGACCCCGCCACCGATCTGCCGATCGGTCGCACCCGCGACAACCTGAAAGCCGCGATCGCCGGCGAGACCCACGAGTACACCGACATGTACCCGGGCATGGCGAAGACCGCACGCGACGAAGGTTTCGGCGAAATCGCCGACTGGTTCGAGACCCTGGCGAAAGCCGAGCGCTCGCACGCCAACCGTTTCCAGAAAGCCCTGGACGGCCTGGCCGACTGATATCCAGCACAGCCGACAGGCAGGCAGAAAGGGGCGCGACAGGCGCCTCTTTCTTTTCCCACCCACTCTGGCGAGCCCCACAACATGACCGTACGCGAAGGCAGTCTCGAGGCACCCACCCGGCACCCCCTGGACTGGAAGTCCGGGGATTTCTACGACGAGGACAAGCTCAATCACGAACTCGAACGCGTGTTCGACATCTGCCACGGCTGCCGCCGCTGCGTGAACCTGTGCACTGCGTTCCCGAAACTGTTCGATCTCGTCGACGAGAGTCCGACTCTGGAAGTCGATGGCATTCCGAAAAAGGATTACTGGGAAGTCATTGACCGCTGCTATCTCTGCGACATGTGCTACATGACCAAGTGTCCGTACGTGCCGCCGCATGAGTGGAATGTCGATTTTCCGCACCTGATGCTGCGTGCCAAGGCGGTCAAATTCCGCAAGGGCGAAACCAGCTTCCGCGACAAGCTGCTGTCGAGCACGGACGCCCTGGGCAAGCTGGCCTCGATTCCGGTGGTGGTGCAGATGGTCAATGCCGCCAACAAGGCGGCGCCGGTGCGCAAAGCCATGGACAGCATGCTGGGTATCCACAAGGACCGCGTGCTGCCCGAGTACGACAGCGCGAAATTCCGCTCCACTGCGCGGCCCGATGCCTCCTTTGCGGTGAAAGACGGGAAGCAGACGCCGGGCAAGGTCGCGATTTTCTCGACCTGCTACGTCAACTACAACGAGCCCGGCATCGGCCACGATTTGCTGAAGATCCTGGCGCACAACGAGGTGCCTTCGGTCGTGGTCGAGAAGGAGGCCTGCTGCGGCATGCCCAAGCTCGAACTGGGCGACCTCGAAGCGGTTGCCCGCAACAAGGACATCAACATTCCGCCGCTGGCGAAACTGGCGCGAGAAGGTTATGCCATTCTCTCCGCGGTGCCGTCCTGCACGCTGATGTTCAAGCAGGAACTGCCACTGATGTTCCCGGACGACGCCGACGTCAAGGCGGTGGCGGAGGCGATGTTCGATCCCTTCGAGTACCTCGTGTTGCGCCACAAGGACGGGCTGCTGAAGACCGGTTTCAGCAAGGTGCTGGGCAAGGTGTCGTACCACATTCCCTGCCACCTGCGGGTGCAGAACATGGGCCAGAAGACGCGCGAGCTGCTGGAGATGGTGCCCGAGACCACGGTCACCACGGTCGAGCGCTGCGCCGGCCATGACGGCACCTGGGGCGTAAAGAGCGAGTTTTTCGAGCAGTCGATGAAGATCGGCCGCCCGGTGTTCCGCCAGATGGGCGAGGCGGTGCCGGACTACATCAGCTCGGACTGCGCGATTGCCGGCCGCCATATCCAGCAGGGTATCGGTGACGGCAGTGGCGCCGGCGCCGAGAAGCAGCATCCCATCACCCTGATACGCATTGCCTACGGACTGTGAGAGCCAACATGCCGCAAATTACCCGAGATACCCTGATGCCTCTCGAGGCCTATGCCAAGGCGCGCCCGGAATTCCGTGCGAAGGTCATGGCGCACAAGAAGGATCGCGTGTTGCACCTCGGCGGAAACATCACGCTGATCTTCGAGGATGAGCTGACCATCCGCTACCAGGTTCAGGAAATGCTGCGCGCCGAGCGCATTTTCGAGGAGGAGGGCATCAACGATGAACTCGAAGCCTACAACCCACTGATTCCGGACGGCAGCAACTGGAAAGCGACGATGATGATCGAGTACCCGGACGAGAATGAACGCCGGACCTGGCTGGCAAAGCTGATCGGCGTCGAGGACCGGGTCTGGATGCAGGTGGCGGGTTGCGAGCGTGTTCATGCGATTGCCGACGAAGATCTCGAGCGCGAAAACGCCGAGAAAACCTCCTCGGTGCATTTCATGCGTTTCGAACTCACTCCGGCGATGGTCAAGGCATTGCGCGGCGGGGCGGCACTGACTGCAGGCGTTGACCACCCGAACTATTCGGTGACCGTGGAGCGCGTCAGTGACGCGACACGGGCGTCCCTGCTGGCCGATCTGGCCTAATGCGGAGCACCACAGGCGCCCGCGCATCCGCTGCGGGCGCTACAATCGGCGCATGAACATGCCGATCAAGCATTTACTTGCCGCCCTTGCGGGCCTTCTATTCGCCTCCACGGTCCTTGCGCAGTCGCAATGGGATGGATGGGATTACAACTTCGACCGCGAAGTCACCCCCTGGGACGAAATGCAGGCCCAGCTGCCGGCCTATCCGCGGGACGCGACACTGCTGCCGCTGAATGTCAGTGCCGTCACGACGCATCGTTTTTTTGTCGACGAGAAGTCGGTGTCCGCGGGCAAGGACGGGGTTGTCCGTTACACGCTGGTCATCAAGACCTCGGGCGGGGCCACCAACGTGTCATTCGAGGGCATACGCTGCGAAACGCGGGAGCAGAAATATTACGCGATCGGTCGTGCCGACGGCAGCTGGGTGCGCGCCAGGAATCCGCAGTGGCGGCGCATCGAATTTCAGCATGTCAATGCCCACCACTTCACGCTTTACGGTGAATATGCCTGCGAAGGCAAGTTCGTGAGGGGCAGTGCGGAGCAGATTGTCCGTGCACTGCGTCGCGGGCCGGAACCCGTGCAGAGTCCGGACTGACCGGTTTTTACAGCAGGACCAGGTTGTCCCGGTGGATCAGTTCCGGTTCATCGACATAACCAAGCCTGGCTTCGATCTGGTTTGACGGCGTGCGCAGGATGCGAGCGGCGTCGGCATGGCCATAGTTGACCAGCCCGCGGGCGATTTCCCGTCCAGACTCATCGGCGCAGGCGACGACCTCGCCGCGCTCGAATTCCCCCTCCACGCGGCAGACGCCCACCGGCAGCAGGCTTTTGCCGTCCACCAGCAGAGCCTTCACCGCGCCGGCGTCGAGGGTGACGCGGCCGCGGACCTGGAGGTGGTCGGCAAGCCATTGCTTGCGTGCGGCGATCGTTGCCTGCCGCGCCAGCAACTGCGTGCCGATGCGTTCGCCGGCGGCGAGCCGCAGCAGCACGTCGGGTTCACGGCCCCAGGCGATGACCGTGTCGGCGCCGCTGCGGGCCGCCCGCTTGGCGGCGAGGATCTTGGTCAGCATGCCGCCGCGCGCGATGGCGCTGCCGGTGGAACCGGCGATGGTTTCCAGATAGGGATCCCCGGCGGTGGCCTCGGCGATCAGCGTGGCCTGCGGATCCTTGCGCGGATCGGCGCTGTAGAGGCCGCGCTGGTCGGTCAGGATGATCAGTGCGTCGGCCTCGATCAGGTTGGTCACCATCGCCGCCAGCGTGTCGTTGTCGCCGAAGCGGATTTCGTCCATGGCGACCGTGTCGTTTTCGTTGATCACCGGGATCGAGCCGAGGTCGAGCAGCGTGCGCACCGTCGAGCGCGCGTTGAGGTAGCGTTTGCGGTCGGCAAGGTCCTCGTGTGTCAGCAGGATCTGCGAGGCGAGCAGGCCGTGGCTGCGGAAACAGCTTTCGTAGACCTGGACCATGCCCATCTGCCCCACCGCGGCGGCGGCCTGCAGTTCGTGCAGCGCGTGCGGGCGGCGCATCCAGCCCAGGCGCTGCATGCCTTCGGCGATCGCGCCGCTGGAAACCAGCGCGACCTGCCGCCCCTGCTTGCGCAGGCGGGCGATCTGTTCGGCCCAGCCGGTCAGCGCCGCATGGTCCAGTCCCAGTCCGGCGTTGGTGACGAGCCCGCTGCCGACCTTGACGACGATGCGGCGGGCCTTCTTGATGACCGATTCGGTGTGTGCTTCCGCTGTCATGCGTCTGTTCCGGCAACGTCCTTGCCGCGCGCAGTCTTGCGCGAGCGCGGCGCTGCCTCGATGTGATCCATCACGGCGAATATCAGCGGCCTGCAGCCGTCGCCGCTGATCGCGGAAATGCCGAAACTCTGGCGCTGCGCACCGAGCTGTTTCTTCAGGCGGCGCACCAGGGCCTCCCGTTCGTCTTCGGGCACCAGGTCGAGCTTGTTGAACACCAGCCAGCGCGGCTTGCGATACAGCGCCTCGTCGTACTTGCGCAGTTCACGCACCAGCGCCTTGGCGTCGCGCACCACGTCGGCATCCGGATCCGGCGGCGCCACGTCGATGACGTGCAGCAGCAGCTTGGTGCGCGAAAGATGGCGCAGGAACTGGTGGCCCAGCCCGGCGCCTTCGGCGGCGCCCTCGATCAAGCCCGGGATGTCGGCGACGACGAAACTGCGGTTGTCGTCGACCCGCACCACGCCGAGGTTCGGCTGCAGGGTTGTGAACGGGTAATCGGCCACCTTCGGCCGCGCCGCCGAAATCGCGCGGATCAGCGTCGACTTGCCGGCGTTGGGCATGCCGAGCAGGCCGACGTCGGCGAGCACCTTCAGTTCCAGTTGGAGGTAGCGCGAGACGCCGGGTTCGCCGACGGTGAACTGCCGCGGGGCGCGGTTGGTGCTGGACTTGAAATGGAGATTGCCCAGTCCGCCGCGGCCGCCCTGAGCGAGCACTACTTTTTCGCCGTCCTGCGCCAGGTCGAACAGCACTTCGCCGGTTTCGGCATCGCTGATCACGGTGCCCACCGGCATGCGCAGCACGATGTCGTCGGCGGCACGCCCGAAGCAGTCCGAACCCATGCCTTTCTGGCCGTTCTTCGCGCGGTGGATCCTCGCGTATCGGTAATCGATGAGCGTGTTGATGTTGCGGTCGGCGATGGCAAGGATGCTGCCGCCGCGGCCGCCGTCGCCGCCGTCGGGGCCGCCCCGCGGCACAAATTTTTCGCGGCGGAAACTGGCGACGCCGTCCCCGCCCTTGCCGGCGTGGACTTCTATGCGTGCTTCATCGATGAATTTCATGTCGGGTCCCGAAACAAAAAGGCCCTGTCGTTCAACAGGGCCTTTTCAGCGAAGCATCAGGGGATCAGGCGGGAACGACGCTCACGGTCTTGCGCTGCTGCGGGCCTTTTTCCGCGAACTGTACGCGCCCGTCCACTTTCGCGAACAGCGTATGGTCACGGCCGATGCCGACATTCTCGCCGGCGTGCATCCGGGTGCCGCGCTGGCGCACGATGATGCTGCCCGCCGGTACCAGCTCGCCGCCGAAGCACTTGACGCCAAGCCTTTTGGATTCAGAGTCGCGGCCGTTGCGGGAGCTGCCGCCTGCTTTTTTATGTGCCATTCGAGTGCTCCTTAACCTGCAATGCCCGTAATTTCGAGCTCGGTGAAATTCTGCCGGTGGCCCTGGGTCTTGCGATAGTGTTTGCGCCTGCGCATCTTGAAAATGCGCACCTTGTCGCCGCGGCCCTGCGAAACCACTTTTGCGGTGACCGCCGCGCCTGATACCAGCGGCGTGCCGAGTTTGACGCTGCCATCCTGTGCAACCATCAGAACCTGGTCCAGGGTGACTTCCGATCCGACATCGGCCGGCAGTTGCTCGACCTTGATTTTGGTGCCGGCGCTCACGCGGTACTGCTTGCCACCGGTCTTGACTACCGCATACATTGGATAACCCCTTAGAACCACGGAAAGCCGCGAATTATACAAGCCGGCCGGCCCGCAGTCAAAGCTTAACTAAACGCCGCCGGATATCGATAGTGTATGAAAATCAAGGAATTAGGGTGGGCGGCAGCCCATCCGGCAAGGCGCCGGGAACGCCGGCAGGCGGCGGAATTGTTATGATCCGCCTTTTTCCCGGCTTCCCGTGTTCCTCGAAAAACTAGGCGAACTGCTCGCCCCCGACATGCAGGCCGTGGATCGCGTCATCCGCGACCGGCTGCATTCCGACGTCGTGCTGATCCGCCAGGTTGCCGAATACATCATTGGCGGGGGCGGCAAGCGCCTGCGCCCGGCCCTGGTGCTGCTGTCGGCCGGGGCGCTGGGTTACCGCGGCACCGCCCACCATACCCTTGCTGCGGTGGTGGAGTTCATCCATACGGCGACGCTGCTCCACGATGACGTTGTCGACGAATCCTCGATGCGGCGGGGGCGTCCGACTGCAAACACCCTGTTCGGCAATGCGGCTTCGGTCCTGGTCGGTGACTTCGTGTATTCCCGCGCCTTCCAGATGATGGTGAATGTCGATGATATGCGTGTGCTGCAGGTGCTCGCGGATGCAACCAACGTTATCGCCGAAGGCGAGGTCCTGCAGCTGATGAACTGCCGGAATGCCGATGTCGACGAGGCCGGTTATCTGAGGGTCATCCGCTACAAGACTGCCAAGCTGTTTGAAGCGGCCGCCCGCCTGGGCGCCCTGCTTGCCGGGGCCTCTTCCCAGACCGAGGCGGCGATGGCGGCGTATGGCAGCCATCTCGGCACTGCATTCCAGCTGGTCGATGACCTGCTGGATTACTCCGGTGATTCCGCAGTGATCGGCAAGAATGTCGGTGATGACCTGGCCGAGGGCAAGCCTACCCTCCCGCTGATCCGGGTAATCCGGCAGGGCACTCCGGACGAGGCTGCCGTGGTGCGCCGGGCGCTGGAATCGGGGGGGCTGACCGAAATCGACGCCGTGCTGGCCGCGATACGCCACTCGGGTGCGCTTGACTACACGCGGCGCCAGGCCGAGGCTGAAGCGCAGGCCGCATGTGCTGCTCTGGCGGAGATTCCGCACACGCAGTACCGGGATTATTTGCTACAATTGGCGTCGTTCGCGGTAACGCGGACGCATTGACCGAAGGGCACGTGCAGCGTGCCCTTGTTGTTTGTGTATGCGGTTGATGCAAATTCGGGGTGTAGCTCAGCCTGGTAGAGTACTGCGTTCGGGACGCAGGAGTCGGAGGTTCGAATCCTCTCACCCCGACCACCATTTTCTGGACGCCGGCCGGACCGTGTCAGACGGCCGTCCGGCTTTCCCGATTCCGGAGTTTTGCAGATGGCTCGCGTGGCCTACGGCGACGAGAACAGCAGCCCCGAGGTGCAGGCGCTTGCCGGCCAGATACGCAGGGAGCGTGACGGCCGGATGCTGAATCTCTACAGCATGCTGCTCAATGCGCCGCCCGTGGCCGAGGGCTGGCTGGCCCTGTTCACCGCAATACGCCAGCAATGCACCCTGCGCGGTGACTACCGGGAACTGGTGATCCTGCGGGTCGCGCTGCTCAACGGCGCCTCCTACGAATACCAGGTGCATGTGCCCTTTGCCCTGCGCGAGGGCGTGACCCAGCCGCAGATCGACATGCTCGACCGCTGGCAGGATTCCACGGCGCTGACGCCGGCGCAGCGCGCGGTGCTGGCCTACACCGATGCCATGACGAGGGACATCTACGTGCCCGACACGGTGTTCGATGCGTTGCGGCCCCATTTCAGCCAGCGTGAAATCGTCGAGCTCACGGCGACCATCGGGGGCTACAATCTGGTGTCGCGTTTTCTGGAGGCGCTGGCCGTGGACCCGGAGCCGGCGCGCAGCTGAGAAACTGCGCCGCGAGGCGCTGCTTCGCATCGCGCATGACGGGTCGTCGGTTTCCGGGGATATCGATGGTCAAGTATCTGCTGGTCGCAATTGTTGTCGCACTCGCGATATGGCTGCTGCGCGGCCGGTGGCATCGGCCGGACCGGGGGCCGCGGCCTGTGCCGCCGCCGGAGGACATGGTGGGCTGCGCGCACTGCGGCATTCATTTCCCGCGTGGTGAGGGCGTGGTGGCCGGCGAACGCCGCTTCTGTTCGGAAGCGCACCGTGACCAGTTCCGTCCACCCCGCTGAGTGCCGGTTTTGGATGCCCTGACGCCGTCCGCAACCACCGAATCCCGCGAAGCCGGGCATGCCAGGCGCACACCGGAGGCTTACTGGCGTTCGCTGCAACTGTTCAACGGTTACCGGCTGGCCGCGGCGCTGCTGCTCCTGATGGCGGCGGCCTTCTGGGGATCCACGCTGCAGTTCGGCTCGCGGGACATGCGCCTGTTCCTGCTGGCCGCATCCGGTTACGCCGCCTTTGCCCTTGCCATGTTCGCGGTCATCCGCACCCGCGAACGGTTCACCTGGCAACTCGCAATCCAGGTCGGCGGCGACATCGCCTTTGTGGTGCTGCTGATGTATGCCAGCGGCGGCTTGTCCAGCGGCCTCGGCCTGCTGCTGCTGACGTCTCTGGCTGCCGCGGGGCTGGTGACCCGCGGCCAGCTGACGCTGTTTTTCGCCGCCATCGCAACCATTGCAGTACTGCTTGAGCATACCTACGAAGTGCTGCGGTTTTCCGAGAGCGGCGCCCAGTACGCGCAGGCCGGGCTGCTGTCAATCGCCTATTTTGCGACTGCCTGGCTTGCGCATGCCCTGGCAACCCGCTCTCTGGCCAGCGAGCAACTGGCAGCCCAGCGTGAAATCGATCTCGCCAACATGGCACAGGTCAACCAGCTGGTGATCCAGGACATGGAGCACGGGGTGATCGTGGTCGACGGCGCCGGCATCGTGCGCCAGGTCAACACCGCTGCGGAACGCATGATCGGCGGCATGCGCGGCGGGGGCGTGGTTGCGTTGCGCGACCGCGCGCCGGCGCTTTATGCGCAGGTCGAATCCTGGCTGCGTGACCAGCAGGGACACGAATCCCCCGATGCATTCGAGATCGGTGCAAACCTGCGTGCTCGCCTGGTGCCGGTGGCGCCGCGCCGGGGTGCCGGTGCAGTGATTTTTCTCGAGGACATGGCGCGGATCCGGGCGGAAGCGCGGCAACTGAAACTGGCGGCGCTGGGCCGGCTTACCGCCAACATTGCACACGAGATCCGCAATCCCCTGGGCGCCATCAGCCATGCCGCGGAACTGCTGCAGGAGGAGCCCGAAGTGTCGGCCGGTGCGCAGCGCCTGATGACCATCATCCATGACAACACGCGGCGCCTCGACCGCATGATCAATGACGTGCAGACCCTCAACCGCGGCGAACGCGCGAAGCGCGAACGTTTCCACCTCGGGACCTATCTGCGCGGATTTGTCGAGCAGTTCAACGCGACGGAGAAACTCGCCTCAAATGTCATCGAGCTTCACCTGGCCGACGATGTGCAGGTGATGTTCGACCGCGATCACCTCAACCAGGTGCTGTGGAACCTGTGCCGGAATGCCTTGCGCCATTCGCGTCGCATTCCCGGCAGCATCAGGCTCGAAGTGGCGCGGACCGGACGCGGCAATGCAGTAAAATTGGATGTTGTCGATGACGGCCCGGGAGTGCCGCCGGAGTCGCGCAACAAGCTGTTCGAGCCGTTTTTCACGACTTCGCCGGGCGGTACCGGACTGGGCATCTACCTGGCGCGGGAAATCTGCGAGGCCAACGGGGCCGCGCTGGAATATGTCGATTCGGCCGGCGGCGCGCGGTTTTCGGTAACCTGCGCCGCCGGGTAACCAGGAGAAACCATTGGCTGCTGGGCAGGTGCTGGTCGTCGATGACGAAGCGGACATCCGGGAACTGCTCGGAATGACGCTGATCCGCATGGGGCTGGAGCCGCAGTGCGCAGGCAGCGTGTCCGAGGCCCTGTCGCTGCTCGGCTGCAACACCTTCGAGCTGTGCCTGACCGACATGCGGCTGTCCGACGGCGACGGGCTGTCCATCGTCGAACACATCACGCGCAACCATCCCAGCCTGCCGGTCGCCGTGATCACCGCGCATGGCAGCGCGGAAAACGCGGTTGCCGCGCTGAAGGCCGGCGCTTTTGATTACCTCGGCAAGCCGGTATCGCTGGACCAGCTGCGCGCGCTGGTGAGGTCGGCCCTGAAGCTGCCGCGCCCGGGTGCGGAACGGCGGGACAGCGATGCGGGCGCGCAGCCGGCGGCCGGCATGCCCCATCTCATCGGCGAATCGCCGCAGATGGCGCAGGCGCGGCAACTGATCGACAAGCTGGCACGCAGCCAGGCGCCGGTGCAGATCCGCGGAGAGTCGGGCAGCGGCAAGGAACTTGCGGCGCGCCTGATCCATCTGAACGGCGCGCGCCGCGAAGGTCCTTTCCTGGCCGTCAATTGCGGCGCAATTCCCGAGAACCTGATGGAGTCCGAGTTTTTCGGCCATCGCAAGGGGGCTTTCACCGGCGCCCTTGCCGACCATGACGGATTTTTCCAGGCCGCCAGCGGCGGCACGCTGTTTCTCGACGAGGTCGGCGACCTGCCCCTGTCGATGCAGGTCAAGCTGCTGCGTGCGATCCAGGAAAAGCGCGTGCGCAAGGTGGGATCAACCAGCGAGGAACCGGTCGACGTGCGCATCATCAGCGCCACCCACCGCCACCTTGCGGACGAGGTGAAGAGCGGCGCCTTCCGCCAGGATCTCTACTACCGCCTGAACGTGATCGAATTGCGCATGCCGGCCCTGCGCGAGCTGCGCGAGGACATTCCGCGGCTGGCCGCGGCAATCCTCGGCCGCCATGCCGCCGACGGCCGCACGCCGCGGCTGTCGGCTCAGGCCGTGGCGGCCCTGCAGGACTACCATTTCCCGGGCAATGTCCGCGAACTCGAAAACATCCTTGAGCGCGCAGTGGCGCTGACCAGCGGCGACGAGATCGAAGTCGAGGATCTGCAGCTGACGCACGAGCGTGCTGCCGTGCCGGAAGCCGACATCGACGGCCTGCCGCTGCCCGAACGGCTGGAGGCGATCGAGCGCAAGGCGATACTGGACGCCCTCGAGCGCGCTCGCTACAACCAGACCGCCGCCGCCAAGCTGCTCGGGATATCCTTCCGCGCACTGCGCTACCGCATACAACGCCTGGGGATCCGGCAGGAACTGGATGCCAAACCCTGATCCTGATGCATGAACATCGACGCTGAAGGACTGGCCGACGGAGCCGATTACATACCGTCCCCGAACCAGGACGAACGGCCCGCCGGCATGGCGGTGGAACTGCTGGTCATCCACAACATCAGCCTGCCGCCGGGCGTTTTCGGCGGCGATGCGGTGATTGACCTGTTCCTGAATCGCCTTGATCCACGGGCGCATCCCTATTACGAGACCATTGCCGGGCTGCGCGTCTCGGCGCATTTTTTCATCCGTCGCGACGGTGCGCTGCTGCAGTTCGTGCCCTGCACCAGGCGCGCATGGCATGCCGGACAGTCGTCGTGGCGGGGGCGCGAGCGCTGCAACGATTTCTCGGTGGGCATCGAACTGGAGGGCACGGATGATCTTGCCTTCAGCGACGCGCAGTACGAACGTCTCGCCGCGCTGGCCACCGCGCTGTACGCGCGTTATCCCATTACGGCCAGCGTCGGTCACTCCGACATTGCGCCGGGCCGGAAGACCGATCCGGGCCCCGCCTTTGACTGGCCCCGGTATTCTCGCGAAATCGGATTAAATATTGTTTAAAAACAATAACTTATACTGATTTTTCCGGTACTGCCCGATTACTGCCGATGTGGTTTGTCCCCGGCAGAATTCTTTCCCCTGCAACACCCTGGCGTCGTGTCTGTCGGCCGCCATCCTTGCCCATTTTTTGTGCAAATAATCCGGTGCTTATGGATGCTTCCTGCTGTTTCTCAAGAACTTTTAAAAAAAGCGTCAAAACCTATTGCGGATTAAAAACCCGGCCACTAGAATTGGTCGAAATTCAAGCGCGAACCACAACATATAGTGGTTGGCGGGCCGGGAGCTTTTGTGCTGCCGGGGGTTATAAAACCTAAAAAAATCAAGGAGTAACGATATGCAAGTCGCCGCAGAATCCACCCAATCCCGCACTGTCACGCAAGCCGCGCCCGCAGAGGAGGCAAGACAGGAGGCGGCGTACGCGCAATACCGGATCATCCGCCGCAACGGTTCGGTCGTCGGTTTCGAGCCGGCGAAAATCGCCATTGCGATGACCAAGGCCTTCATCGCGGTCAATGGCGGCCAGGGCGCCGCTTCGGCGCGGGTGCGCGAGCAGGTGACCGCGCTGACCGAAAACGTCGTCGGCGCGCTGATGCGGCGCCAGCCTTCGGGCGGCACCTTCCACATCGAAGACATCCAGGACCAGGTGGAGCTTGCGCTGATGCGCATGGGCGAACACCACGTGGCCCGCGCCTACGTGCTCTACCGCGAGGAGCGTGCCCGCGAGCGGGCGCGCCAGCGCGAGGCGCAGCCGGCGGTGGCCGCGCAGCGCGAGAACGTGGTCAATGTCACCGACGGCGGCATCACGCGCCCGCTCGACATCGTGCGCATCACGGCGCTGGTCGAAAGCGCCTGCGCCGGACTCGGGCGTGATGTCAGCGCGCAGCCGATCCTTGAGGCGATGCAGCGCGATCTCTATGACGGCGTGCCGATCGAGGAAGTCCGCAAATCGCTGATCCTGGCCGCGCGCGGCCTGATCGAACAGGACCCCGGCTACAGCTACGTGACTGCCCGCCTGCTGATGCACACGATGCGCCTGGAGACGCTGGGCGAGGAAGTGACGCAGGAGGAGATGGCCACGCGTTACGCTGCCTACCTGCCGGAATTCATCCAGAAGGGCATCGAGGCCGAATTGCTGGACGAACGCCTGGGTCATTACGACATGAAGGCGCTGGGCGCAGCCCTTGATCACCAGCGCGACCTCAAGTTCGCCTATCTCGGCCTGCAGATACTCTACGACCGTTATTTCCTGCACATCGAAGGCCGGCGCATCGAACTGCCGCAGGTGTTTTTCATGCGCGTGGCGATGGGCCTTGCTCTGAACGAGCCGGAAAGCCAGCGCGAAGCGCGCGCGATCGAGTTCTACAACGTGCTGTCGAGCTTCGACCTGATGAGCTCGACCCCGACGCTGTTCAATTCCGGCACCCGCCGTTCGCAGCTCGCCAGCTGCTACCTGACCACCGTATCCGACGACCTCGACGGCATCTACGAAGCCATCAAGGAAAACGCGATGCTGCAGAAGTATGCCGGCGGCATCGGCAACGACTGGACCCCCGTGCGCGCGCTGGGCGCCTACATCAAGGGCACCAACGGCAAGTCTCAGGGCGTGGTGCCCTTCCTGAAGGTCGTCAACGACACCGCGGTCGCGGTCAACCAGGGCGGCAAACGCAAGGGCGCGGTGTGTTCCTACCTCGAAACCTGGCATCTCGACATCGAGGAATTCCTCGAGCTGCGCAAGAACACCGGCGATGACCGCCGCCGCACCCACGACATGAACACTTCCAACTGGATTCCGGACCTGTTCATGAAACGCGTGATGGAAGGCGGCGAGTGGACCCTGTTCTCGCCGTCCGACGTGCCGGACCTGCACGAGAAGTTCGGCAAGGCCTTCGAGAAGGCGTATGTCGAATACGAGGCGATGTGCGACCGCGGCGAGATGAAGCTATTCAAGAAGGTTCCCGCGAACCAGCTGTGGCGCAAGATGCTGACCATGCTGTTCGAGACCGGGCATCCCTGGATCACCTTCAAGGATCCCTGCAACCTGCGCTCGCCGCAGCAGCACGTCGGCGTCGTTCACAGCTCCAACCTGTGCACCGAAATCACGCTGAATACCGGCCCCGACGAAATTGCCGTCTGCAACCTGGCGTCGGTCAACATGCCTGCGCACCTCGACTTGTCGACCGGCCTGCTCGACATGGAGAAGCTGAAGCGCACGGTCGCCACCGGCATGCGCATGCTCGACAACGTCATCGATCTCAACTTCTACAACGTCAACAAGGCGCGCAACTCCAATTTCAAGCACCGTCCGGTCGGCCTCGGCATCATGGGTTTCCAGGACTGCCTGCACATGCTGCGCATCCCCTACGGCTCGCCGGCGGCGGTCGAGTTCGCCGACCGTTCGATGGAGCAGGTGGCCTACACCGCCTATTCGGCCTCGTCCGACCTCGCGGAAGAGCGCGGCCCGTACTCGACGTTCAAGGGATCGTTGTGGGATCGCGGCATCCTGCCGCTGGATTCGCTGAAGCTGCTGGCTGACGAGCGCGGCGGTTATGTCGAGTGCGACATGTCCACGAAGCTCGACTGGGCCGGCCTGCGCAGCCGCATCCAGCGTGTCGGCATCCGCAATTCGAACTGCATCGCGATCGCACCGACCGCGACCATCGCCAACATCACCGGCCTGTCGCAGTGCATCGAGCCGACCTACCAGAACCTCTACGTCAAATCGAACCTGTCGGGTGAATTCACCGTCGTCAACGAGTTCCTCGTGCGCGACCTGAAGAAGCTCAACCTGTGGGACGAGGTGATGATTGCCGACCTCAAGTATTTTGACGGCTCGCTGGAGAAGATCGACCGTGTTCCGCCGGACGTGCGCAGCCTCTATGCCACCGCCTTCGAGATCGACGCCAGCTGGCTGGTCGAGTGCGCGGCGCGCCGGCAGAAGTGGATCGACCAGTCGCAGTCGCTGAACATCTACATGGCCGGGGCATCGGGCAAAAAACTCGATGACACCTACAAGCTGGCCTGGCTGCGCGGCCTGAAAACAACCTACTACCTGCGCACGCTGGGGGCGACCTCGACCGAAAAATCGACGTCCAAGGCGGGGCAGCTGAATGCGGTGCCGTCGGGCGGTGTCAGTGAAGAGCAGCCCAAGGTCTGCTCGATACTCGATCCCGAGTGCGAGGCCTGCCAGTAGAAGGGGTTTCTGCAGGGCGGGAATCAGGGATGCGGTTTAAACGGAACATTGAACAGCAGTTGTTGGATCAGGGTTTGCTTCACCGGTGCGGCAGCGGTTCACCGACAACAGCAACAAAGAGCCGCATGCGCCGGAAGGTGTCCACCCACAACGCGAATAAAGGAGACTGAAGATGCTGCAATTCGAAGACTCGGCGGCCGCAGGAGCGGGCCTGGCAAAACAACCGGTGATGGCGGATCGCGCGCCGTCACAGGCCCCGGCCGCGGAGCAGCTGCGAAGGGTCAATGTCGCCGACAAGCGCATCATCAACGGCCAGACCGACGTCAACCAGCTGGTGCCCTTCAAGTACAAATGGGCCTGGGACAAGTACCTGTCAGCCTGCGCGAATCACTGGATGCCGCAGGAAATCCAGATGAGCCGCGACATCGAGCTGTGGAAAAATCCCAACGGGCTGACCGAGGACGAGCGCCGGATCGTCAAGCGCAACCTCGGCTTCTTCGTGACCGCCGACTCGCTGGCGGCGAACAACATCGTGCTCGGCACCTACCGCCACATCACCGCGCCGGAGTGCCGCCAGTACCTGCTGCGCCAGGCCTTCGAGGAGGCGATCCATACCCACGCCTACCAGTACATCGTCGAGAGCCTGGGCCTGAACGAAGGCGAAATCTTCAATGCCTACCACGAGGTGTCGTCGATCCGGGCCAAGGACGAGTTCCTGATTCCCTTCATCGACGTGCTGACCAATCCCTCCTTCAAGACCGGCACGCCGGAGAATGACCAGAAACTGCTGAAAAGCCTGATCGTCTTCGCCTGCCTGATGGAAGGGCTGTTCTTCTACGTCGGTTTTGCGCAGATCCTTGCGCTGGGCCGGCAGAACAAGATGACCGGCGCCGCCGAGCAGTACCAGTACATCCTGCGCGACGAGTCGATGCACTGCAATTTCGGCATCGATCTGATCAACACCATCAAGATGGAAAATCCGCACCTGTGGACCGCTGAATTCCGCGAGGAGCTGAAGGAGCTGTTCCACAAGGGCGTCGAGCTCGAATACAAATACGCCGAGGACACCATGCCGCGCGGCGTGCTTGGCCTCAATGCCGCGATGTTCAAGGAATACCTCCGTTTCATCGCCAACCGCCGCGCCCAGCAGATCGGTCTCGACACGCTGTTCGAGGGGGCTGCCAATCCCTTCCCGTGGATGGCGGAAATGATCGACCTGAAGAAGGAGCGCAATTTCTTCGAAACCCGCGTCATCGAGTACCAGACCGGCGGCGCCCTGTCCTGGGATTGAGCGGCGACATCATGCATACCCGTGGAGGCAGACACCGACCATGCGAGTAAAGACGCGGATTCCGCTGCGAAACGGAATCCTGTGCTGATGCAGCACCCGGCCGGCGGCGCACGTTCCTGCGGATCATCCCGCAGGGCGGCGCCGCCGGTTTCTTTTGCGGTTCCGTTGTTCAACCCGACGAAGAGGTGAATCCTTGGCACTCAGTCTGAAGTTCCGGCGTTACCGCAGCCGCAGGCTCAACCTGCACACGGTCACCGAGCTGCGCGCAGAGGACAACTGCACGTTATGGCTGCGTTTCGATGACGGGCTCGAGGGGCATGTCTATCTCGGCGACCTGGTCGGGGGAACTGCGCTGGAGGTTCTGTCCGATGCGGCGCTGTTCCGCCGGGTGGCTTTTGACCCGGTGTCGAACGTGCTGACCTGGAGCGGGGGCATACGCGTCGACCCCGACCTTCTGTACCGGGATCTGGCGAACAAGGCGGGGGCGGCGTTGCACTAGGCGGAGTTTTTGGAAGGAGGGGGCGCGCTGCTGGCGGCGCGCCGACAGGCGCGGAAATTCAGCACGGAGCCGCGCGTATCAGGCAGACATGACGGAGGGTTCCATGGCAAAAGCGAAGAAGAAGGCGGCAAGGAAAAAAGTGGCAAAAAAGGCGGCGAAGAAAAAAGTGCTGAAGAAGAAGGCCGTGCGCAAGGCTGCGGCGAAGAAGGGCGCAAGCCGCAAGGCGGCGCCTGCGAAAAAAGGGAAAGGCGCCGCGGCAGGCAAAAAAAAGCCGGCTCGAAAGCCGGCGAAGAAAAAAGCAGTCAAGAAAAAGCCTGCAGTCCAAAAGCGCGTGGCGGTCTCGAAACCGGCGGCCCGGATGACTCCGGAGCCGGCGCCGATGGCGCCCCGTCCGATTGCGATCCCAGGCGCGTGGCCGTTCCCGATGGGAAGCAAGCCCTGACACTGGCGCCTTGCGGCGGAACCGGTCTCGGGAGTAGTCCGGTGCCCGTCGCGGGAGGCGGTTCGCAACCGCAGACAGCAGGGCGCTAAAGATACCCAATCCGCCGGGTCGGGGCAAGGCGCGCCACTGCCATCGTGCGCAGGTGATTGCAAAAATATTGTTTTAAATCAATAATTTAAAACAATAAAAAAAATTCTTCCGGACTTCCCTAAGCGCTGTAGAAGCCGCCGCAGAGCAGGTCCAAAAGGCCTTACACTGGGCAAGGGAATACCTGAATCCGGAAGGAGGGCAACAATGCAGACAAGCCATGGATGGTTTGCCGCTGTTTTACTGCTTGCAGCCGCTGCAGTGAACGCGGCATCGCCGGCAGTGCAACTGCGTACGGTCAAGGGCAGTTATGCCGATGTCCGTGAACGGGTGGTGATGGCACTGGAAAACCGCGGCCTGGTGATCAACTACACGGCGAAAGTCGGCGACATGCTGGAGCGCACCGGCCGCGACCTCGGCAGCCAGCGGCGCATTTACGGCAATGCCGAAGTGTTCGAGTTCTGCAGCGCGCGCCTGTCGCGCGACACGATGGAGGCCGATCCGCACAACATCGCCTACTGTCCATACGCGATTGCGGTGTACACGCTGCCCAAGTCGCCGGGCGTGGTCTACCTGTCGTATCGCCCGCCGCTGGCCGCAGCGGGCAGCACCCCGGCGCCCTCGTTGCAGGCGGTCGAAAAACTGCTGTCCGACGTGGTGGCCGAGGCTGCGCAGTAGGCGCAGCAGGCTGCGGTTCTAGCGAACGCTGCTTTTCCAGATCTCCGCGAAGGCGGCGATGGCCGCATCCACTTCGGCATCGCCGATGTGGCGGTGGGTGACGAAACGCAGTGACCGCGTATCGGCCGGACTGACGGCAATCCCGCGCGCCCTGAAATCCTCCGCCCACTGCGCCGCACTGCGGCCGCTGGCGCCGACGTTCGCGCGCACGATGTTGGTTTCGACGCCTGCCGGATCGGTCAGCGACGCATCGATCGCGTGGAAACCCGCGGCCAGACGTTTCGCGGCGGCGTGGTCATCCTTCAGCCGGTCGACCATCGTTTCCAGTGCCACGATGCCGGCGGCAGCGATGGAGCCGGCCTGGCGCATGTTGCCGCCGACCATGCGCCGGAAGGCACGGGCGCGCTCGATGAAATCGCGCGTGCCGCAAAGCACCGAACCGACCGGCGCCGACAGGCCTTTCGAGACGCAAAAGCAGACCGAGTCGGTGTGCCGCGCGATTTCCGCGGCCGGCACGCCGAGCGCCGTCGCCGCATTGAACAGCCGCGCGCCGTCGGTATGCACGGCGATGCCGCGTTCGCGCGCCAGCGCGTGTACCCGCTGCATGTGCGCGAGCGGCAGCACGCTGCCGCCGGCGCCGTTGTGCGTGGTTTCCATGCAGATCAGCGCAGTGCCGAAGTTGTTGCGGGTCATCGGCCGCACGGCTTCGCGCAGCAGGTCCTCGTCCATCGCGCCGCGCGTGCCGGGGATTGCCTTGTAATACACCCCGGCGACCGCCGACAGGCCGCCCAGTTCGGTGTTGAGCATGTGCGCGCCGCGTTCGAGCAGCACTTCACCTGCACGCGACGTGTGCGCAAGCACCGCGACCAGGTTGGTCATCGTGCCGCTGGGCATGTAGAGGCCGGCTTCCTTGCCGGTGCGTTCGGCGGAAAGCGCTTCGAGGCGCATCACCGTCGGGTCGCCGTCGCGGGAGTCATCGCCCTGGGTGGCCTGCTGCATGGCGGCGAGCATGGCCGCAGTGGGTTGGGTGACGGTATCGGTGCGCAGATCAATCATGGTTGTCTTGTGACGGGTGGTTGCCGGATGCGAATCATCGCATTTTGGCGCGGCTCAGTAACACTCCTCCTGTCCCTCCGGCTGCCGCGGGCGCGCGACGAAGCCGAAGCGCGCGGGCACGTCGGCGGCGCGAACAGGATTTACGGGGAACCTTGATGTGTTCAACTCCAGCATCAGCCCGGCGTCGTGCCCGGCCTGAAGCGCATCCAGTGTTGCCTCGAGCGCAGCGTCGCCGGCGAGCGGACCCGGCGCCGAGAAGTGCGGCAGCAGCAGTTCGAGGTCGGCGTCATGCACAAGGCCGATGCCGAGGTCGGTGTCGAGCAGCAACTGGCCCGCATCATCGATCCAGGCGCCCTTGACCACACCGACTGCCGCGCCGCTGTGCGAAGCCAGCGCCAGCGTGGTGCCCGGCGCGGAAGTGATGCGGTAGATGTGCGGCGTGTAATCCAGCGTGACAAAAACGCGCTGCGGCCCGTTCTGGAAAAACCAGCGGCCCTGATCGTCGCGACCGTAATTGCGGCCAAAAAAGGCGGCGATACCGGGATTGGCGACGCGTTCACCCTTCAGCAGCCAGTGGCCGCGGCGGTCCAGCGACAGCCAGCCGAATACGGAAGGCACGTTTGGCCACCTGGCCATGCCGCGCAGAACAATTTCATCCATCGTTCCAATCTATCACAGCGCTGTATAACCCCGAATCCCCGGCCGCCGCGTTTGCAGCAGGGTCGCGGCACTGCCGCAGCATTTCCGAGGAGACCCTGATGAAACGCATGTTGCTGATTGCCGCCGCGCTGGCCGGCGGCCTGCTGTCGCTGCCGGCGGCATCCACCGGCCGTCTTGCCGGCGTCGAGATTTACGATCGCGCGCAGGACCGGGTGCTTCCGGTCTACCTGCACCAGGGCCGTCATTACGTGGCCGGCCATCCCGGCAACGAGTACGAGATCCGCCTGCGCAACCGGCAGCGGAGCGACATCCTCGCCGTGGTTTCGGTCGATGGCGTCGACGTCATCACCGGGGATACCGCCGATTGGCGGCAAAGCGGTTACGTGCTGGGCCCGCGGCAGGGTTTCGGCATCAAGGGTTGGCGCAAAAGCCTGGAGCGCACGGCCGCGTTCTATTTCACCGCACTGCCCGATTCCTATGCCGCGCGCACCGGCCGGCCCGACCATGTCGGCGTGATCGGGGTTGCGGTTTTCCGCAAAAAACCGGAGCCGGTGCTGCGGTACGCACCGCCGCCGCGGCCGGCAGGCGGTGCCGAAGCCGAAGCGCCGTCACCCGCGGCGGCAACGGAAGATCACGGCTCCGCCGGCCACGCGCGCGACACCGCCAGTGCTGCCGGCGCAGATTCACGCGCCGAAGCCAGGGCCGCGGCCGCGCAGAAATCCGCGCGCCTGGGCACCGGGCATGGCCGCCACGAAACCTCGGTGGTGACTTACACCGAATTCGAGCGTGCAAGCGCAACACCGGCCGAGATCATCACCATTTATTACGACAGTCATCGTAATCTGGTGGCGCAGGGTGTGATCCCCGGCCCGTCGCTGGCGGCGCGGCCCGATCCCTTCCCGGCGCGTTTTGTACCCGACCCGCGTTGATTTCACCGCGGCTGACGCCATGACCGATGCCGTGCTGCAGGCGGGTTGCCGGGCTGCGGAGGCTTCTGCATACTGGCACCCCGTGATGCCCACGGATGCCGACGCCACGGACGAAACGCTGATGCTCGGTTATCGCGACGGCGATGCAGCGGCCTTTGATCTGCTCTACGGCCGCCACAAGGGTGGCGTCTACCGCTACCTGCTGCGCCAGTGCCGCAACGCGGCGCTGGCCGACGAACTGTTCCAGGATGTCTGGATGAACCTGATCCGCGCCCGCGCCGGCTACACGGTGCAGGCGAAGTTCACGACCTGGCTCTACCGCATCGCGCACAACCGGCTGATCGACCATTTCCGCCGCAGCGATCCGGCCGCACTGTCGCTGGACGATGAAGCCGCGGCCGCGACGTTCGCCGAACCGGCGGCACCGCGCAGTGTCGAGCCCGAAGCCGGCGCCGCCGCCCGCGAGCAGGCGGCGCAACTGCTGGCCCTGCTCGACGGACTGCCCGAAGAGCAGCGCGAGGCCTTCGTGCTGCAGCAGGAGGGCGGCCTCAGTGTCGAGGAGATTGCCGCCGCCACCGGCGTCACGCGCGAAACCGCCAAAAGCCGGCTGCGTTACGCGATTGCGAAACTGCGGCAGGGGATGCAGGCATGGCGATGAACCCGGGACCGGACATGGACCACGATCCGCAGCTCACGGAGATTTACCGGGAGGGCGCGCAGGCCGGGCCGCCGGCGCGTCTCGACGAAACGATCCGCGCCGCCGCAAGACGGGAAGTGAAGGCCGGTCCGCACCGCGGCGGCCTGCGCCGCTGGCAACTGCCGCTGTCCCTGGCAGCGGTCCTCGTGCTGTCGGTGACCGTGGTGACCCAGATGCGCGAGCAGGGCGCCGACCGGCCGGAGGCGCTGCTGTCGCCGCTGCCGGCGGAAGCGCCCCCGCTCGCGGCGGAACAATCGCGGACCGATGCCTTGCTGCCGCCGGCAGCCGTGCCGGAAACCGGGGACCGCCGCCGCGACAAGCCGGCTCCCGCACCGGATCGTCCCGCGGCACCGGTAAGCGAGATGCCGGCGCAAGCGCCACCGCCCGCGATGGCCTCCGAACAGAAGATGATGGCTGCCCCGGCCGAATCCCGGGCGGCTCCGGCCGATGCAGCGCGCGAAGTTGCAGAAGACGCTGCCCGTGCCCGTTCGGAACGCCAGGCGCCGCGGCCGCTGCTGCGCTCTGCGCCGCCGGCACCGCTCGCCGACCCGCCG
>JALHND010000043.1 GCA_022843705.1 Burkholderiales bacterium | reverse complement strand
GCGAGTGCGCGCAGGTTGGTGGCAAAAGTCAGCAGGTAATCCGGGTTTTCGGACTCCAGCCAGCGCAGCTGCTCGTCGATGTCGATGATCAGGCTGCGCACCACGGAAGGCCCGGTGACGAAAGCCGCGGTCGCCGGCCCCCAGTCCGGAAAACTCCGGTCCTCGGTCTTGCTGCGGATCGCCGCCAGCTTGCCGCCAAGATCGCGGCGATGCCAGATATGTTCGCGCAGCAGCAGTGCCTGCCACATCAGCTGGGTCCAGGCGCTGCCCCGCGTGATCAGGGGACTGCCTGTCGATCCCGAGGACTGCGTGCTGATCACCGGGCCGTGACCGGACGGCGGCGCGCTGCTGTGCATCGCGTCGCCGGCCAGCTGGATTTCGCGGCGCGAACTGACCGGCAGTTCGCGGAACCGGTCCCAGTCCATCCCGCCCTGCGCCCAAGGCGCAAAACGTTCCCGGTAATAAGGCACGGTCGCCATGGCGTGGCGAAACACGTTCCCGAACTGCGCCATCTGCAACTCACGCAGGCGTTCCTCCGGCCACCACTGGCTCTGCTCGAACTGGTACTGCAAGGACAGGATGCGCACCGACGCATCGTCGGCAAATGCCGGCCAGACGACACCGGCACAGGCCGAATGCGGCACCCACGGCAAACCGCTCACGGCAGCACCTCGGAGCGGAAATCCTCGTACTTGCCCTCGGCCGAACGCGGAATCGAGTCACGGTAGACAAATGACAGCTCGAAATCCCCGTCCAGGTTTTTCAGGATCAGCGCCCGCAGCCGTGCCTCCTCCTCCGCGGTCAGCGGCCGCGCCACCACCAGCGCGACCTCGATCCCGCGCAGCGTCTTCTGCACAACCTGGAACTGGCGCACCGGCGCAACGCCGACAAACTGCGTCTCGCCGAAACGCGGATGGCGCAGGCCGCCGCCGGGCAGGCGCAGCATGTTGCGCACGCGGCCGACGATGCGGCGGATCACCGGCAGTCCGCGCCCGCAGTCGCAGGGCTCGCCGGCCTCCGCGTAGTCGCCGATGTCGTAACGGATCAGCGGCATCGCGAAATGATGCAGCGGCGTCAGCACCACGCGCCCGGTCTGCCCCGGCGCGCAGGGGTTGCCATCGGCATCCAGGATCTCGAGATACACACCCTCCGCCATCACGTGATAGTGCTCGTGACGCGGGCACTGCAGGGCCATGTATCCGGCTTCGCGGCAGGTGTACATGTCAGTGACCGGTACTCCCCAGGCGGCCCTGATTTCGGCGCGCGCGTCGGGATGCAGCGCCTCGCCATAGGTGCGCACCTCGCGCAGGCGTGACGGACGCAGGCCCATCCTGCCGCAGTGGCGTGCCAGTTCCTGCACGTTGGAGGCCACGCTGATCAGGTAATCCGGGTTTTCCGCCATCAGCCACTGCGCCTGTGCGGCTATCGGCTGCTCGGTATTGAAGGTCGCCGAGGGACCGGTGCGGAAAGCGGAATCCGTCGATATCCCCCAGCCGAGGCTGCCGCCGGGCGGCACACGGCCGCGGATCGCCGCCAGCTTCCCGGAAAAATCCCGGCGCTGCCACAGATGCTCGCGCAGCGTGAAGGCATGCCAGAACGCAAAATTGAGCGCGCTCAGGCGGAAGCGGATCGGCCGTCCGGTCGAGCCCGAGGTCTCCCCTTCATCCACAGCGCCATGCTGCGCCGGCACGGCGCTGCTGTAGAGCGCCGCTCCGTGTTCCTGCACGTCTTCGCGCCGCAGCAGCGGCAGCCCTGCAAAAACCTCGGGCGTCAGCGGCCGCGTCAGGTCAAGGCCGGAGAGACGTTCACGGTAGCAGGGTACGGTGTCGCGGGCATGCTGCAGCAGCAGTGTCAGTTGTTCGAACTGTGCAGCACGCAGATTTTCAGGAGACCAGCGTTCGCTCTGCGCAAACTGGAACTGCATCGCCAGCATGCGCTCGCCGGCCGGCGCGGGCAGCGCGGGCCAGAACACGCCTTCGAGCGCGCTGCCGGGAACGGCGACATGCGCCAGCGGATGCATCGCGACTGTCCTCCCGGCCGCCGGAGCGCCTTGTCAGCAACAAGGCAGCGGTTAAAAATTATTCAATAAAATCAATAACTTATGTATTTTCGTCGGCCACGCAGTCGACGTAATACTTGAGCTGCTCACCGGCACCTTCGGCGACCAGGCCGTGAATGTCGGTATCAAATCCCGGGAACTGCTGGTTGAACATGCGCGCGAACTTCAGGTAACGCACGATGGTGGCGTTGAAACGCTCGCCCGGAATCAGCAGCGGTATGCCCGGCGGGTACGGCGTCAGCAGCACGCTGGCCACCCGCCCCTCGAGTTTGTCGATTTCGACGCGCTCGATCTGCCGGTGCGCCATGCGCGCCCAGGCTTCTGCCGGCGGCATGGCCGGCTGCATGTCCGAGAGGTACATCTCGGTGGTCAACCGCGCGATGTCGTTCGCCCTGTAGACGCCGTGGATCTGCTCGCACAGGTCCTTGAGGCCGATTTTTTCGTACCGCGGATGCGCGGCAAGGAACTCCGGCAACACGCGCCACAACGGGCGGTTGTTGTCGTAGTCGTCCTTGAACTGCTGCAGCTCGGTGACCATCGTGTTCCAGCGGCCCTTGGTGATGCCGATGGTGAACATGATGAAGAAGGAATAGAGCCCGGTTTTCTCGACGATGATGCCGTGCTCGGCGAGGTACTTGGTGACCACCGCCGCCGGGATGCCGCTCTTGGCAAACTTGCCGGTCACGTCCAGCCCCGGGGTGATCACCGTCGCCTTGATCGGATCGAGCATGTTGAAGCCCGGCTCGAGATTGCCGAATCCGTGCCAGCGCTCCGAGGGCCGCAGCATCCAGTCGTCACGGTTGCCGACGCCCTCGGCGGCGAGGCGCTCCGGCCCCCACACCTTGAACCACCAGTCCTTGCCGAACTCGGCATCGACCTTGCGCATCGCGCGGCGGAAATCCAGCGCCTCGAGGATCGATTCCTCGACCAGTGCGGTGCCGCCCGGCGGCTCCATCATCGCCGCCGCGACGTCACAGGACGCGATGATCGCGTACTGCGGTGAAGTCGAGGTGTGCATCAGATAGGCTTCGTTGAAGGTGTCGTGGTTGAGTTTCCGCGTCTCGCTGTCTTGCACCAGGATCTGCGAGGCCTGCGACAGTCCGGCCAGCAGCTTGTGCGTGGACTGCGTCGAAAACACCACCGACTCCCTGGTCCGCGGCCGGTTGCGGCCGATGGCATGCATGCCGTGGTAGAACTTGTGGAAAGTCGCGTGCGGCAGCCAGGCTTCGTCGAAATGCAGCGTATCGATCTTGCCGTCGAGCTTTTCCTTGATCGCATCGACGTTGTAGAGGATGCCGTCGTAGGTGCTCTGGGTGATGGTCAGGATGCGCGGCTTCGATTTCGACAGCGATTTCGCCGCGAAGGGATTGGCGCGGATTTTTTTCTCGATGTTCTCCCAGCTGAACTCCTCCAGCGGGATCGGGCCGATGATGCCGAAATGGTTGCGCGTCGGCATCAGGAACACCGGCACCGCACCGGTCATCGTGATCGCGTGCAGGATCGACACATGACAGTTGCGGTCGACGATCACCACGTCGCCCGGCGCCACCGTCGAATGCCAGACCATCTTGTTCGAGGTCGAGGTGCCGTTGGTGACGAAGAACAGGTGGTCGCAGTTGAAAATGCGCGCGGCATTGCGCTCCGAGGCCGCCACCGGGCCCGAGTGGTCGAGCAGCTGCCCCAGTTCGTCGACCGCGTTGCAGACATCGGCGCGCAGCAGGTTCTCGCCGAAAAACTGGTGGAACATCTGGCCCACCGGGCTTTTCAGGAAGGCGACGCCGCCGGAATGCCCGGGGCAGTGCCAGGAATAGGAACCGTCCTGCGCGTAATGGGTCAGCGCGCGGAAAAAAGGCGGCGCCAGGCTGTCGAGGTAGGACTTGGATTCGCGCACGATGTAACGCGCGACGAATTCCGGCGTGTCCTCGAACATGTGGATGAAGCCGTGCAGTTCGCGCAGCACATCGTTCGGGATGTGGCGCGAGGTCTGGGTTTCACCATAGAGGAAGATCGGGATCTCGGCGTTGCGGAAACGGATCGCCTTGACGAAGGTGCGCAGTTCGCCGATTGTCGACTCCAGCTCCTGCGGCGAGAAATCATCGTCGTCCACCGACAGGATGAAGGCCGAGGCGCGCGACTGCTGCTGCGCGAAGGACGACAGGTCGCCGTAGCTGGTGACGCCCAGGACCTCGAGCCCCTCGTCCTCCAGCGCCTTCGCCAGCGCGCGGATGCCGAGGCCGCTGGTGTTCTCCGAGCGGAAGTCCTCGTCGATGATGATGACCGGAAAACGGAAGCGCATGGTGTGCCTATCTTAAGACGGAATTCCGCGGTGGCGGAAGGGTTTTCCGGCAGCCCGGGGGCTCAGGTGTTCTTGACGACGATCTTCGGGAAGGCCGCCGAGTGGTCCTGCTGTTTCTCGGCGATTTTCACCGCAACCCGGCGCGCGATCTGGCGGTAGATCTCGGCAATGCGGCCGTCGGGATCGGCCACCACCGTCGGCTTGCCGGAATCGGCCTGCTTTCGGATGGCGATGTCCAGCGGCAGCGAGCCGAGCATCTCGACGCTGTAATCCGAACCCATTTTCGCGCCGCCGCCCTCGCCGAAGATGTGCTCCTCGTGGCCGCACTTGGAGCAGATGTGGATCGACATGTTCTCGACGATGCCGAGGATCGGGATGCCCACCTTCTCGAACATCTTCAGACCCTTGCGCGCGTCGATCAGCGCGATGTCCTGGGGCGTGGTGACGATCACCGCACCGGTCACCGGCACCCGCTGCGCCAGCGTCAGCTGGATGTCGCCGGTGCCCGGCGGCAGGTCGACCACCAGGTAATCGATGTCGCGCCACTTGGTCTCGTTGAGCAGCTGCTCCAGCGCCTGGGTCACCATCGGGCCGCGCCAGACCATCGGCGTCTCGGTATCGATCAGGAAACCGATCGACATCGCCTGCAGGCCGTGCGCCTCCATCGGCTCCAGCGACTTGCCGTCCTTCGATTCCGGCCGGCCGGCAATGCCCAGCATCATCGGCTGCGAAGGACCGTAGATGTCAGCATCAAGCACGCCGACACTGGCACCTTCCGCGGCCAGCGCCAGCGCCAGGTTCACCGCGGTGGTGCTCTTGCCGACGCCGCCCTTGCCCGAGGCCACGGCAATGATGTTCTTGACGCCCGGGACCAGCTTCACGCCGCGCTGCACCGCGTGCGGCACGATCTTGACCGAGACATTGACCTTCACGCCGCCCACGCCGGGCAGCTTCTTCAGGTGTTCGGTGACCGCCTTGCGGATCGGTTCTATCTGGCTCTTGCCCGGATAACCCAGCAGGATGTCCAGCGAGACATTGCCGCCCTCGACCTTGATGTTTTTTGCGGACTTGCCGGCAATATAGTCCAGCCTGGTGTTGGGGTCCGTCAGCTGTTTCAGCGCGGTCTGTACGTCCTGCTCGGTGATCGGGGTGGTGGCCATGTTCGGGTTCCATTCGTGATGCGTGGTGAGGCCGCGATTGTAGCGACATCGCATCCCCTGACCAACCACAACCCCATGTCGGCAAAGGTTTTTTTTGCCGCGACCACGACAAGGCCGGCTCAGACCACGGCAGAACCCCGGAGCCGTGATAGTTTGTTGTTATAATTCAATCCTTTAGCTCCATCCGCCGAAACGCCATCCATGTCACGCCGCATCCTCGTCACCTCTGCCTTGCCGTATGCCAACGGCGCGATCCACCTCGGCCACCTGGTGGAGTACATCCAGACCGACATCTGGGTGCGGTTCCAGCGCATGCAGCGCCATGACGTTCACTACGTCGGTGCCGACGACACCCACGGCACGCCGGTGATGCTGCGCGCGGACGCCGAGGGCATCACGCCGGAACAGCTGATCGAGCGCGTGTGGAAAGAGCATGACCGCGACTTCAAGAGCTTCAGCGTCGGCTTCGACAATTTCCACAGCACCAACAAGCCCGAGAACGAGGCCTTGTGCGCCGAAATCTACGGCAAGCTGAGAGACGCCGGCCTGATCGCCACGCGTTCGGTGGAACAGTTCTATGACCCGGTCAAGGCCATGTTCCTGCCCGACCGCTACATCAAGGGTGAATGCCCGAAATGCGGCGCGAAGGACCAGTACGGTGACTCCTGCGAAGTCTGCGGCGCCACCTATGCGCCGACCGAGCTGAAAAACCCCTACTCCACGGTGTCCGGCGCCAAACCCGAGCGCCGGCAATCCGAACACTATTTCTTCAAGCTCTCCGATCCGCGCTGCGAGGCCTTCCTGCGCGAATTCACCCAGAAATCCGGCGCGCTGCAGCCGGAAGCGGCCAACAAGATGAAGGAATGGCTGGGCGAACCCGGCGATTCCAAGCTGTCGGACTGGGACATCTCGCGCGACGCACCCTACTTCGGTTTCGCGATTCCCGGCACGGAAGGCAAGAAGTTCTTCTACGTCTGGCTTGATGCGCCGGTGGGTTATTTCGGCAGCTTCACCCACCACGTGCGCAGCAAGGGCCTGGACGAGAAACTGCTGCAGGATTTCCTGCGCCCCGGCGGCGACACCGAGCTGGTGCACTTCATCGGCAAGGACATCCTCTATTTCCACGCCCTGTTCTGGCCGGCGATGCTGCAGCACGCCGGTTTCCGCACGCCGACGAAGATATTCGCCCACGGCTTCCTGACCGTGAACGGCGAGAAGATGTCCAAATCGCGCGGCACCTTCATCACCGCCGAAAGCTACATCCAGCAGGGGCTGAACCCGGAATGGCTGCGGTATTACTACGCCGCCAAGCTGAACTCGACGATGGAGGACATAGACCTCAACCTCGAGGATTTTGTGGCGCGGGTCAACAGCGATCTGGTGGGCAAGTATGTGAACATTGCCAGTCGGATAGCACCATTCATTGCCAAGCATTTCGACAACCGAATGCCCGGGGTTAGGATGGGCAGCTTCAGCGGAATACCCGTTCCGGCAGATGCTGCCGGACTAGCCGTCGCCACAGCTCAAAGCGATACCATCCGCGAACACTTTGAGCAAAGGGAGTTCAGCAAAGCAACCCGCGCGATCATGGAAGTTGCCGACGCCATTAACAAAGAAATCGATGGCTTTAAACCTTGGCTCTTGGCAAAAGAAATTGCTACAGACCCACAAGCCAAAGTGAAACTGGGGCAGATCTGCGCAAACGCCATTGCAGGATTCCAATTACTCACAATTTACTTGAAACCAATTCTTCCAAGACTTGCAGAGGCCGCAGAACAATTCCTCAATTCAGGGCCGTTAACTTGGAAAAATGCAACGCTTCCTATTGATGTCGAGAAGTTTTTACCCACCGGACACGAGTTCGGTCAATTCCAACCACTAATGACCCGCGTCGACCCCAAACAAATCGAAGCCCTGGTCGCCGCCAACAAAGAAAGCCTCAAACCCGCAGCACCCGCCGCAAAACCGGCGGCTGCCAAGACATCGGAGAAAACCGTGGAGACCGCCACCGAACAACCCGCACACATCTCGATCGATGATTTTTCGAAAATCGATCTCCGTGTCGCCAGAATCGCCAATGCCGAACATGTCGAAGGCGCCGACAAGCTGCTGAAGCTGACGCTGGACGTCGGTGCACTCGGCACCAAGCAGGTCTTCGCCGGCATCAAGTCGGCCTACGACCCGGCGGCGCTGGTCGGGCGGCTGACGGTGATGGTCGCCAACCTCGCGCCACGCAAGATGAAATTCGGCATGTCGGAAGGGATGGTGCTCGCCGCCAGCGGCGAGGCGCCCGGTCTCTGGCTGCTGTCGCCCGACGCCGGCGCCCAGCCCGGCATGCGCATCAAATAAGCCGCTGACGGATACCGCGACCGGGGAAACGCGATGAGCAAGGGCAACCGCACCTTCATCTGCAGCGTGGTCTTCATCGACATCGTCGAGTATTCGAAGAAGTCGGTGGCGGAGCAGTTGCAGGTCAAGGAACAGCTCAATGCCCTGCTTGCGCAGGCGCTGGCCGAGGTACCGGCGAAGGACCGCATCATCCTCGACACCGGCGACGGCGCGGCGATCAGTTTCCTCGGCGACCCCGAGGAGGCGCTGTTCCTCGGCATCACGCTGCGCGACGCACTGCGCGCCGACGGCTCGCTGCGGCTGCGCACCGGCATCAACCTCGGCCCGGTGCGCCTGGTGCGCGACATCAACGGCCAGCCCAACATCATCGGCGACGGCATCAACGTCGCCCAGCGCATCATGAGTTTCGCCGGCATCAACCAGGTGTTCGTGTCGCGCTCGTACTACGAGGTGGTGTCGGCGCTGTCTCCCGACTACGCCCTGCTCTTCGCCTTCGAGGGTTCACGCACCGACAAACACGTGCGCGAACACGAGGTCTATGCGCTGGGCGACGCCGCAGCCCCTGAACGCGCGCCGCGGGGCGGGTCCGGCGCCGCCGCCGCGCATGCCGCCGCGGCGATGGAAAAATTGACCCATGCCGCCCATGTCGCGCGCGCCCAGGTCATGCGCCGCCCGCCGCTGGCCACCGGGCTGGCGGTGGCGCTGATCCTGCTGGTGGCCGTCACCATCCGCATCGTGCTCAATGGCGTGGAAGCACGTGCCAAAAAACAGGCCGAACTCGCCGAATCGACGGTGATCATGCCGCGCCCGCTCCCGGCACGGCCGCCGGCCGCCGAAACCCCGCCGGCTCCGGTGGCCGATGCCAAGCCCGCGCCGCGGCCGCGCCCGGCCAAAAAAACCGCCGCCACGGAGGAAGACGCCGCCACCGGCACGTTGCGCCTGGCCGTGCTGCCCTGGGGTGAAATTTTCATCAACGGCAACAAGTACGGCGTCTCGCCGCCACTGCGCGACATCGCGCTGAAGCCGGGCGTCTACAAGATCGAAGTCCGCAATCCGGGATTTGCCTCCTACCTGCAGGTGGTTGAAGTCCGGTCCGGCGAAGAGATTAGAATCCGGCATCGGTTCCGTTAGAGGGGGAAGCCATGCGTCTGTTCCACATCTTGCTGCTGCTGGTGCCGCTGCTCAGCGGCTGCGAAACAGTGCAGAAGGGCGTCAAGAGCGTCACCGACGCGCTCGACTTCGACAAGCAGCGCGAAAAATCGCAGGAAACCCAGCTGCCAACCGCGGAATCGCGCCTGAAGGCCGGCATCAGCCAGTACGAGGACGGCAACTACGCCCAGGCCCAGCGTTCGCTGCAGTCGGCGCTGGCCTCCGGGCTCGCCTCGCGCACCGACCAGGCCCAGGCCTACAAGTACCTCGCCTTCATCTACTGCGTCACCGACCGCGCGGCGCAGTGCCGCCAGGAATTCAACAACGCCTTCAGCGCCGATCCCAAGTTCACGCTGACGGCCGCCGAAGCCGGTCACCCGACCTGGGGGCCGGTCTACCGCAGCGTCGCCCGCGGCCGCTGACCGGACCTGGATGATGGAACAACCCGCCAAGATCGGCCGTTACGACGTCACCGCGGAAATCGGCCGCGGCGCAATGGGCGTGGTCTACCGCGCGATCGATCCGATGCTCGAGCGCACGGTGGCGATCAAGACCATCAACATGGCGCTCGATCCGGGCGAGATGGAGCATTACGAAAAACGTTTCACCATCGAGGCCCGCGCCGCCGGCGGCCTGAATCATCCCAACATCGTCATCATCCATGACATCGGCCGCAGCGGCGACCTCGCCTACATGGCGATGGAGTTTCTCGAAGGCCGCGAGTTGCGCGACCTGATCCTCGGCCGCGAACTGCCCGCGGACCGCGCGCTCGACATCGCCGCGCAGGTGGCCGACGGCCTTGCCTACGCCCACCGGCACGAAGTCGTTCACCGTGACATCAAGCCGGCGAACATCATGATCCTGCGCGATGGCCGGGTGAAGATCACCGATTTCGGCATCGCCCGCATGCGCACCGCCGACGTGCGCACCCAGACCGGCGTGGTGCTCGGTTCGCCGCGTTACCTGTCGCCGGAACAGGTGCTGGGCAAACGCTCGGACGGCCGCGCCGACATTTTTTCCCTCGGCGTGATCATCTATGAAATGGTCACCGGGCAGACACCCTTCAACGGCATCGACGTCAACTCGCTGATGTTCCAGATCGTCAATTTCACGCCGCCGCCGCCGAGTTCGGTCAACCCGGCGCTGCCGCCGATGCTCGACCTGATCATCGCCAAGGCGCTGGCGAAGTCGGCGGACGACCGTTACCCGGACATCGCCGGACTGGCCGCCGACCTGCGCGCCTGCCTGCAGCAGGGTGTGCCGGCCAGCGTGCCGCCGTCGGCGCAGGCCGCCGCGCCGCAGATGGCGCCGGAACCGACCTCGGACCTGTTCATGGACACGCTGCCGCAGTCGCGCGCCGGCGACGACAACCCGACCCTGCCCGGCGACGCGCTGCCGGCGCGCGGACTGGCCAAGGAATTCGACTCGATGGCGGCGACGATGCGGCTTGCCGCCAAAACCGGCGCGATCACCGATCCGGGCAGTTTCGCCGCGGATTTTGGCGTCAGCCGCCACGCCATCGACGCCGCCATCATGGACGCCGGCGACGATCCCGAACGCAACTGGGGCGCCACCACCGTGATGCATGCGCCGCCGTGGTCAAAACGCGACCGCAGCATTTTCCTCGGCGCCACCGGCGGCGCGCTGGTTCTGGGCGCCCTCATCGTCCTCGTCTGAAAGAGCGCCATGCGCATCACCGCCGTCGAAGCCATCGTCATCGACATTCCGCTGTCGAAGAATTTCGGCGGCTCGACCTACAGCGTGCTCAAGCGCTCGACAGTCATTACCCGGCTGCGCACCGACGAAGGCCTGGTGAGCAATGTCTACAACGGCGACAACCGCGCCCACGGGCTCCAGATCGCGGCCCTGATAAAAAACGAATTATTCAGTAAAATCAATGGCTTAAGCATATACCAGCGGGAACTCGCCTGGGACCGCATGTTCGCCCTGAGCCACAGCTTCGGCGACCGCAAGCTGCTGCTCGAGGCGATTGCCTGCGTCGACTGCGCAATCTGGGATCTCACCGGCCGCGCGCTCGGCAAAAGCGTGCATGAACTGCTCGGCGGCCACCGGACGGAACTGCCGCTGGTTTCGATCGGCGGGTATTACATGCCCGGCAAGACCGATGCCGACATCGCGCGCGAGATCGAGTCCTACCGCGAGGCGGGCATGGCCGGCTGCAAGTTCAAGGTCGGCGGCCTGACGCCGGAACAGGATGCGGCGCGTGTCGCCGTCGCGCGCAAGGCGGCCGGCGATGATTTCATCCTCTGCGTCGATGCCAACCGCGGCTGGAACGCCGAAGACGCCATCCGTTTTGCGCGGCTGGTCGAACAGCACAACATCCGCTGGTTCGAGGAGCCCTGCCACTGGTACGACGATGCGGCGCAGATGGCGCGGGTGCGCCGGGCGATCGCGATGCCGGTCACCGCGGGACAGAGCGAGATCACCAGCCATGCGATCCGCCGCCTGGTCGACGCGCAGGCGGTCGATCTCGTCAATTACGATGCCTCCGAGGGCGGCGGCGTCACCGACTGGCTGCGCGCCGCCGGCCTCTGCCGCGCCGCCGGACTGTCGATGGCGCACCACGAGGAAGCGCAGATCGCCTGCCACCTGCTGGCCGCGGTGCCCCACGGCACCTATGCCGAGTGTTTTGCCGATCCGGCACGTGATCCCGTCTGGCAGTTGATGTGGATCAACCGGCCGCCGATCCGCGATGGCATGATGCAAGTCGCCGGCGGACCCGGCTTCGGCATTGAACTCGACGAAAAAATGATCCAGAAATACCGCAGCAACTGATCCGGGCGCGACCGCACTGAAGATGCCCGCACTGCCCCGTTTCCGGCCGCGCCTGCTTGAGGTCATCGGCGAGTACGACGCCGCGCGCCTGCGCACCGACGTGCTGGCCGGCATCACCGTCGGCGTGCTTGCGCTGCCGCTGGCCATCGCCTTCGCCATCGCCTCGGGCATGACACCCGAGTCCGGCATCTACACCGCGATCATTGCCGGCTTCATCATCTCCGCCTTCGGCGGCTCGCGGGTGCAGATCGGCGGCCCCACCGGCGCCTTCATCGTCATCGTCTACGGCATCGTCGTCCAGTACGGCGTCGCCAACCTGCTGATCTGCACGCTGATGGCCGGCGTCATGCTGCTGGCGATGGGCCTGCTGCGGATGGGGACCTGGATCCGCTTCATCCCGGTATCGGTGATCAGCGGCTTCACCAAGGGCATCGCGGTGCTGATCCTGCTGTCGCAGGTGAAGGATTTTTTCGGACTGCAGACCAGCCAGCTGCCGGCGGAATTTTTCGCGCAGGTCACGGTGCTGTGGAATGCGCTGCACACCGTCAACTGGGCCGCCGTCGGCCTCGGCCTCGCCTGCCTGCTGCTGATCCTGTCCTGGCCGAAACGCTGGAGCCTGGTGCCGAGCCCCATCGTCGCGCTGGTCTTCGGCACCCTGGCCGCGGCGCTGCTCAACCTGCCGGTGGAAACCATAGGCTCCAAGTTCGGCGGCATCCCGCAGAGCCTGCCCTCGTTCGCCCTCCCGGAATTGTCGATCGACAAGCTGCGCTACCTGATCGCGCCGGCGATCGCGATCGCGCTGCTCGGCGCGATCGAGTCGCTGCTGTCCGCCACCGTCGCCGACAACATGATCGACGACCGCCATGACCCCAACCAGGAACTGGTGGCCCAGGGCCTCGCCAACATCGCGGCACCGCTGTTCGGCGGCTTCTGCGCCACCGGCGCCATCGCCCGCACCAGCACCAATGTGCGCATGGGCGCCTTCGGTCCGGTGTCGGGCATCGTGCATGCGGCCACGCTGCTCGCGGTGATTCTCGTCGCCGCGCCGCTGGCGAAACACGTGCCGCTCGCCGCGCTGTCGGCGATCCTGCTGGTCGTCGCCTGGAAAATGGGCGAGTGGGGTGACTTCCGCGAGATGCGCCGCTACACGATGAACTACCGCGCGATCCTGCTCGCGACCTTCGTGCTGACCGTGGTCTTCGACCTGGTGGTGGCCGTGGAAGTCGGGCTGGTGATGGCGGCACTGCTGTTCATCACCCGCGTTTCCTCGCTGACCGGCGTCACCGAGGTCGCCACCGACCGCCTGCCACCGGCGGTGCGCGCCTACGAAATGTTCGGCTCGCTGTTCTTCGGCTCGGCCAACAAGCTCGAGCCCCTGCTCGCCCGCGCCGAACCCGGCGATCCCTGTCGCGTGCTCGTGCTCGACATGCGAAAAACCATGAACGTCGACACCACCGGCCTCGAGATCCTCGACACGCTGCAGCGCAAGCTCGCGAAAAACGGCAAGACGCTGCTGCTGTCCGCTGCCGGTGAACAGCCGATGTCGCTGTTCAGGCGCTCGGGATTTGCGGACAGGCTCGGTAACGAACAACTGCAGCCGCAGCTCGCCGCAGCGCTGGCACGGGCCCGCGAACTCGCAGCGGCTTCCCCGCCCCCCTAAGCCGGCTTGCCGTTGCCTGCGACAAAATCCCGCGCTGCGCGCAGTGCCTGCAGGCGTGTGGCGGCCAGTTGCTGCGCATCGAGCAGGCGCAGCACCCCGGCGCGCTCCATGGTTTTCCTCACCAGTTCGCGCATGCCGCAGAGAATGACGGTGTCCCTGCCTTCGCGCGCCCCGACAATCACCTCTTCCAGCGCCATCGAGGCGCTGCTGTCGATGAAGGGCACGTCGGAGAGATCGACAACCAGCGCATCACGGGCCTCGGAAGACTGCATCAGCCGCGACAGGTCGCGGGCCGAGGCAAAGCTGAGCGGCCCCTCGACATGGAACAGCACGATGCGGCCGCCGGCAGCGTCGAGTATCGAAGCCTCCTCGGGACCAAGGCCGGCAGCTTCTCCGGAACTGCGGGAAATCCGCGCGCTGTCCGTCTGCACCTGGGCGGTCCGCGCCACGAAAATCAGCGCAGCCATCACCACGCCCACCGCCACCGCCGTCATCAGGTCGATGAACACCGTGGCCCCCATCGTGACGAACATCACCGCCAGGTCGCCGCGCGGCGAGTGGCGCAGTCGTTTGAGGCACTGCCAGTCGATGATGTCGTAGCCGACCTTGAGCAGGATGCCGGCGAGCACCGCGAAGGGCACAGCGCTCGCCACACCGCCGAACCCCAGCACCACCGCCAGCAGCACCAGCGCATGGATCGCGCCGGCGAGACGGGAAGTCGCTCCGGCGCGGATGTTGACCAGGGTACGCATGGTCGCGCCGGCACCGGCGATGCCGCCGAGAAGGCCGGCGGCCATGTTGCCGATGCCCTGCCCGACCAGTTCCCGGTTCGAATCATGGCGGGTCCGGGTCACGCTGTCGGCAATCAGCGAAGTCAGCAGCGAGTCAATTGCGCCGAGAAAGGCCAGGATCAGCGCATAACGCAGGACTATATGCAGATCCGCGAGCGTCATTTCCGGAGCGGTGATCTGCGGCAGTCCGGTCGGGATCTCGCCGATCTTCGGCACCCCGGGCAGGAACAGGACTGCCACGACGGTGCCGGCAACAATGGCGATCAGCGGCGGCGGCAACACGGCCGCGACGCGCCGGGGTGTGAACGTCATGATCGCGAGGCAAAACGCGCACAGCGCCAGCGCGGGATAAACCGGCGCGGCCAGCATCGGCGGCAGCGCCGCCAGCTTCTCCACCACTTCACCGGGCGGCGGCTCGTGGCCCAGCGCATGCGCGAACTGCAGGATGATGATGATCACGCCGATGCCGGTCATGAACCCGGACACCACCGGCTGCGGCACCAGCTTGATGTAATGGCCGAAGCGGAGCAGACCGAACAGGATCTGGAAGGCCCCGGCGAGAATTACCGCCGTGAATGCCATCGCGAGATTGCCGCCGAGTTCGGTGAGGATCAGGGCCATCACCACGGTCATCGGCCCGGTGGGGCCGGAAACCTGATGCCGCGTGCCGCCGAACACCGCCGCGAAAAAGCCGGTCAGTATCGCGCCCCACAACCCCGCCAGCGCGCCGGCACCGGAGGCGACACCGAAGGCCAGCGCCAGCGGCAATGCGACGATGGCGGCGGTGAGGCCGCCATACAGGTCACCCTTGTACTTGAGCAGATTGTTCACGGAGTTCAGGACGCGCGCCCGCCTGCGCCGCCCGTCGGCGCGCGCGTCAACCGGCCGTCAGCGGATCAGGGCCGGAGGTAGGCGTAACCCTCGCGCTGCTGAAGGCGCGTGATTTCGGCGACGCCCGAAGGCACGAAGCTCGCCTCGGGTATGAAACGCGAGCGCGTCAGCTTGCGGTTGCGCAGCGTGATGTCGCAGACGTCGAACTGCACGCCCCTGCCTTTCAACTGCTCGACGGAAATGTTGTAAGGATTGCCGTTGGCATCCTTCGCGCCGTCAAACAGGAAATCAACACCCTGCGCATGGGTCACGACGACGATCCTGGCCTGCGGATTGACCTCGAGATGGTTGCCGATGTTGCGCAATGCGTTGGCCGCCTGGACCTTCGAATCGTTGACGTGATACACCACCTTGTCCTGGGCCACATTGGAATTGCCACCGGTTGCTGCGCAGCCACCGGCCAGCACAACCAGCGCAAACACGGATACCATGGATGAAATTTTCATAAACTCCCCCAATCTTGGAATCAGTAAAAATAATAATTATTGGCGTGCTGCGGAACCGCGGTGCCAGCCTACTCCGCACTCCGCAGTATCGCAACCGGCAGGGCAGATGATCCCGATAAGCGGTCATGAGTGAAGTCCTGACCCGCCACCTGCTGGTCCGCGGCCATGTGCAGGGCGTCGGTTACCGCAACTACATTGCCTACAAGGCCGGCGTGCTCGGCATTCTCGGCTGGGTGCGCAACCGCAGCGACGGCGGTGTCGAAGCCGTGGTGCAGGGCACTGCAGAAGCCGTCGCGGAGATCATCCGCTGCGCGGAACGCGGGCCGCGCGCGGCGCGGGTCGACCGTGTGGAGGTCGCCGACGCCACTGGCGAATTTCAGGATTTCATCGTAAAGTTTTAAAAATAATCTTTTAAAAACAATTACTTATAAACATCAGCTGCCGGAGGTCGCCTTGTCGCCGCGATGGATCGCCGCAGCACGCGCCGCCAGCTTCTGTGCCTCGGCTTTGCGGCCCAGCACCTCCAGCACCTGCGCCAGGTTGTTCAGCGTGTGCGCGACGCTCGGACTGTTCGGACCCAGGGTCTTCTCCTTCATCGCCAGCGAACGGCGCAGCACCGGCTCGGCTTCGGCGTGGCGGCCCTGTGCCTGGATCACGGCACCCAGATTGTTCAGGCTCGCCGCCGTTTTCGGATCGTCACCATAGGCTTTTTCGAACACCGCCAGCACGCGGCGGTGCAGTTTCTCGGCTTCGGCATATTTTTTCTGCGCCTGCACCACGTCGGCGAGGTTGTTGAGCAGGATCGCGGTCTGCGGATCGCGCGGCCCCAGCGCCTTCTCGCGCAGCGCCAGAGCGCGGCGGTATTCCTTCTCGGCCTCCGGAAAACGCCGCGCAAAACGCAGCACCAGCCCCAGCGTCGCGATGCTCTGGTCCAGTGCGCGGTGTTTCGGGCCGAAGCTGCGTTCGGCCTCGGCGATCGCCTCGCGCGCGAACAGTTCGGCCTGCTGCAGGCTGCCGCGCTGCACATGCAGATTGGCCTGTTCGACCAGCATTTTCCATTCGGCTTCCCCGGACAATGCCGGACCCGGATGCGCAGCCAGCAGCAGCGCCGCCGCCCATGCCAGGAGCGGCCTATGCGGAATTGCCATAATCGATGTTCACGTTTTCGGGCTTCAGCCACTCGCCCAGCGCGCGCAGCAGGTCTTCGTTGATGTTGACCTGCCAGGCCGCGCCCAGCTTCACCTCGCAGCGGGCGCCATTGCTCATGTAGTCGATTGCCACCGGGCACGGCCCCTGGCGGTGCGGACCCAGCAGTTCCTTCAGCTTGCTGCCCGAGGACTGGCCGTTGCAGGTCAGGCGGATGCCTCGGGCGTAACGGTTGCGCGCTTCATTGAGGTCCATGATGTTCATCGCCTCCAGCCGCAGCGTGTTGTCGCCGCCGCCGTTGCCGTTTTCGCCTTCGGAATCGGCACTGCGGTAACGCTGGCGGCCCCGCACCTCGATCAGCAGCAGTTCGTCCTCGCGCAGCTTGTGGCGGAATCGGTCAAAGGCTTCGCGGTAGACCACGACCTCGTGTTTGCCGCTGTCATCGGCCAGTGTGACGATGCCCATGCGGCCGTTGGCGGTGTTCTGCACCCGCACCGACAGCACCACCCCGGCAATGGTGACGTTGCGCCCGGCAAGGTCACCGGCGGTCTGCAGATCGCCGAGTTTCTTCGCGACCATGCGCCGCACCTCGTCGCGGTAAACATTGAACAGGTGGTCACTGCGGTAATACCCGAGCGCCAGCTTCTCGTTCTGCAGCAGTTCCTTCTTGCTCCAGCGCGGCACGTTGGCGGGCGCCACCATCCGCGGCGCCTCCACCGCATCGCCGAACAGGCTGACCTGGGAGGCCGAGCGGCTCGCCTGCTCCGCCGACTCCATCGCCAGCCCGACGCAGGCCATCAGCTCGGCACGGTTGTCGTTGACGCTGTCGAAGGCGCCGGCACGCACCAGCGATTCGACCACGCGGCGGTTCACCAGGCGCTTGTCGACGCGGTGGCAGAAATCGAAGAGGTCGGTGTAGGGACCGCCGGCCGTGCGCACCTCGACGATGTGGTTGATTGCCCCCTCGCCGGTGCCCTTGACGCCACCGAGCCCGTAACGGATGCGTTTTTCGTCCACCGGCTCGAAGCGGTAGACACCGCTGTTGACGTCGGGGGCGAGCACTTCCAGCCGGTTCTCGCGCGCGTCATCCACCAGCTGCTGCACCTTGTCGGTGTCGTTCATCACTGCCGACATGTTGGCCGCCATGAACGCGGCCGGATGGTGCGCCTTCATGTAGGCCGTCTGGTAGGCCACCAGTGCGTAGGCCGCAGCATGCGACTTGTTGAAACCGTAACCGGCGAACTTCTCCATCAGGTCGAACAGCTCGTCGGCCTTGCGCTGGTCGAGCCCGTTCTTCGCCGCACCCTCGCGGAACAGGCCGCGGTGCTCGGCCATTTCCTCGGGCTTCTTCTTGCCCATCGCGCGCCGCAGCAGGTCGGCGCCACCGAGGCTGTAGCCGCCGATGATCTGCGCCATCTGCATCACCTGCTCCTGGTAGACCATGATGGCGTAGGTCTCGGAGAGGATGCCCTCGACGCGCGGGTCGGGATAACTGAAACGCTTGCCGTGTTTTCGCGCGCAGAATTCCGGGATCAGCTCCATCGGGCCCGGACGGTACAGCGCCACCAGCGCAATGATGTCGCCGAAACGGTCGGGCTTCGCGTTTTTCAGCATGTCGCGCATGCCGCGCGATTCAAACTGGAACACGGCCGAGGTGTTGGCCTTGGCAAAGATGTCGTAGGCCGCCTTGTCGTCAAGCGGCAGTTTTTCAAGCTGGATGTCGGAGGACGGATCGAGACGCCTGATGTACTTCAGCGTCCAGTCAAGGATGGTCAGCGTGGTCAGACCCAGGAAGTCGAACTTGACCAGGCCGATGGACTCGACGTCATCCTTGTCAAACTGGCTGACCGCGGAACTGGCGCCATCGGCGACATACAGCGGGCAGAAGTCCGTCAGTTTGCCGGGCGCGATCAGCACGCCGCCGGCGTGCATGCCGACGTTCCGCGTCAGGCCCTCGAGCGTGCCGGCCAGCTCCAGCAGTTCGGCGACCTCCTCCTCCTTCCTTTCACGCTCGGCGAGCTGCGGCTCCATCTTGCGCGCCTCTTCCAGCGTGATGTGTTTGCCCGGCTGGAAGGGAATCAGCTTCGCCAGCTGGTCGCAGAAGTTGTAACCGAGGTCGAGAACGCGGCCGACGTCACGCACCACCGCCTTCGCCGCCATCGTGCCGAAGGTGGCAATCTGCGACACCGAGTCCGCGCCGTAACGCGTCTTGACGTAGTCGATCACGCGGTCGCGGCCGTCCTGGCAGAAGTCGATGTCGAAGTCGGGCATCGACACCCGCTCCGGGTTCAGGAAACGCTCGAACAGCAGGTTGTAGCGCAGCGGGTCGAGGTCGGTGATGCCGAGGCTGTAGGCCACCAGCGAGCCGGCGCCGGAGCCGCGTCCCGGGCCAACCGGCACGCCGTTGTTCTTGGCCCAGTTGATGAAGTCGGCCACGATCAGGAAGTACCCGGGGAAACCCATCTGCACGATGGTTTGGGTCTCGAATTCGAGCCGCTCGCGGTAAGCCGGTTCCTGCGCCTTGCGTTCGGCCTCGTCCGGGTACAGCAGGGTCAGCCGCGCCGCAAGCCCCTCCCCCGCGCGCTGGCGCAGGTAGTCTTCCAGGCTGGCGCCATCCGGCGTCGGGAAATGCGGCAGCTGGCTCTTGCCCAGCGTCAGCCCCAGAGTGCAGCGTTTCGCGATTTCGACGCTGTTCTCCAGCACTTCCGGCACGTCCGCGAACAGCTGCGCCATCTCGGCCTGGGTCTTGAAATACTGCTCGGTGCTGAAACGCCGCGGCCGGCGCTGGTCGGACAGGATGTAGCCCTCGGAGATGCACACCCTCGCCTCGTGCGCGCGGAAATCCTCGGATTTGAGGAACTGCACCGGATGCGTGGCCACCGCGGGCAGGCCCAGTTCGGCGGCCAGTTGCAGGGCGCGGGTGACATGAACTTCCACCGGCACCGCCGCCGCGCCACCGGTCATCGCCTGCGGCCCCAGCCGCTGCACTTCAAGGTAATAACGGTCCGGAAACAGCGCAGCCCATTCCTGCGCAAGGCGTTTCGCCTCGTCGCGGCGCTCCGCAACCAGTGCCTGGCCAACATCGCCGTGGTGGGCGCCCGACAAGGCGATCAGCCCGCCGGTGCCGGTTTCCCCCAGCCAGGATTTCATCACCTCGGCACGGCCGCGGTACTGATTGCTGCGGTAGGCGCGGGTCAGCAGCTCGCACAGCCGCAGGTAGCCGTCATGGTTCTGCGCCAGCAGCAGCAAGCGGTGCGGATTGTCGCGGTCGGCCTCGTGGGTCAGCCACAGGTCGCAGCCGACGATGGGCTTGACGCCCTGGCTGCGCGCCTCCTTGTAGAACTTGACCATGCCGAACACGTTCGACAGGTCGGTCAGCGCCAGTGCCGGCATGCCGTCGGCCTTCGCCGCAGCCACCGCCTCGTCGACGCGCACGATGCCATCGACGATTGAATATTCGCTGTGCAATCGCAGATGGATGAAGGCAGGCTGCATGGCCGGGTATTTTAGAACATCGATGACCCCAATCCGGCCGGCAATGCGCAGGTTTTGCGATATCGCCGAAAAATCCGCGACTTGGCGCCGCGCACTGCGTACGGGGTAAGCACCAGGGCAGGCTGCAGCCTGTCCGCCACCGCTCAGTATTCGCGGGTGACGGTGTAGCCGAGGGCGGCAAGCTGCGCCAGCACGCCCCGCGCGCCATGCAGGTGCAGTGCGCCGATCGCGATGAATCCGCCGGCTTCCAGCCGCGGCCGCATGCGCTCCACCATGCGCAGATTGCGTCCGTCGATCAGTTCGGCACGGAAACGCTCGTTGAAACGGCGCATCTCGGGATCGCTGAGGTCACCGCGTTCACTGATGCGGGCCAGCGCCGCGAGATCGCGCGCGAGCCAGGCCTCCACCACATCGCGCACGCCGCGGCGCGCGGCCTCGAGATTGTCCACGGTATGGCGCAGCATCATCAGCTGGTCGCGTTCCGGCAGGTTCTCGAACAACGCAATCTGCTCGTCCACGGTCTCCAGCTGGTGCACGGATTTTTTCTGCTCCTGGGCGCGTTTCATCAGCATCACGTCCAGCACATCCCCGTGCTGCGGCCGCGGCATGATCAGCAGCATCGCCACCGCCCAGGGCCGGAACAGCCGCAGCGCCTCGGGCGGCAAACCCAGGTCAGCGGCCGCGGCGGCCGTTTTGCCGAACAACTCGGCGCCTGCCACCTGCGGCAGGTCCCGGCCGTCGGCGTACAACATCCGGCCGGCGAGGGTTTTCAGCATCGCCGGATCAAAAATCACTTCCATCGTGAACTCGCCGGCCGCATCGAAGCGCCGGCTTACCGCTTCCGGCAGGCGGGTCACGCGCGGATCGTCGACATGCACGGTGCCGAACAGGAAAGCCGGCGGACTGCCGGTCTTTTCCACGCGCCACAGCAGGCCGGCATCGTATGAACCGGCGGCAGCCGCAACTGCCGGCAGCGACAGCAGCAATGCCAGCAGGCCACGGGCCAGCCATGGTGACTGCAAAGGCTTGCTCAATACGACGAAAAACAAGGATGGCAACATCAATACGCCCCCGCAATCGCCCAATTACCGCATAATTCCGCCGCGGCGCCAACCGCCCAAACACCCGCCGAGATGCCTGCGGCCACAGGCCAGATCCGATCCCGTCCGTCATGTCAAACACGCTGCCCCGCAAGGGCGTTCTCGCCCTGATCGCACTGTGCGCGGTCTGGGGCTACACCTGGGTGATCCTCAAGGAAGGCGTTCGTTACGCTGATCCCTGGGATTACGCGACCCTGCGCACCGTGCCCGGCGCGCTGCTGTTGTTCGCGATCGCCGCCTGGCGCGGCGAAAATCTCGCGCTGCGCTCACCGCGCCACGTGCTGATGCTCGGCCTGTGGCAGACCACCGCCTTCAACGGCCTGGTGTCCTGGGCGCTGGTTTCCGGTGCCGCAGGCAAGACCGCGGTGCTGGTCTACACCATGCCCTTCTGGACCCTGCTCATCGCCTGGCCGGCGCTCGGCGAACGCATCCGCGGCGCCCAGTGGCTGGCCGTGGCGCTGTCCGCTGCGGGCCTGCTGCTGGTGCTCGAACCCTGGTCGCTGAAAGGTAGTTTTGCCGCCAACGCACTGGCCGTGCTGACCGGCGTCAGCTGGGC
>JALHND010000042.1 GCA_022843705.1 Burkholderiales bacterium | reverse complement strand
CTGGTGCCGCGCGGCGAGATACTCGCGGTCGCAGGCGTCAAGCTGCTGCTGACGCCGTTCATCATCTGGCTGGTCGCGCCGCTGATCTACCCGCGCATGGCCGAAGCGCAGTACGCCGCGGTGGTCGAGGGCACGACGCCGGTGATGATGACTGCGCTGCTGCTGGCCGACCGTTTCAGGCTTGATGCGCCGGCGGCGGCACTGCTGATCGGCTGGAGTACGATACTGTTCTGGCTGACGCTGCCGCTGATCATGGCCTTCGGCTGGATCGGCAGGTCTTGAGAGGAGAATTTCACTTGAACGTCGGATTCATAGGACTGGGTGCGATGGGGCGCCACATGGCGCTGCACCTGATGAAAGGCGGCCATCGCATGGGCGTGTGGGCGCGCCGCGCCGAAAGTGCGGCGCCGCTGGTCGCCGCAGGCGCGACGCGTCATGACGCGCCGGCGGCGCTGGCCGCGGCATCGGATGTCGTGTTCACGATGGTGACCGCGTCGGGCGATTTCGAGCAGGTGGTGCTGGGCGATGAGGGCATCGTCCATGGCGCGAAGCCGGGCAGCGTGGTGGTCGACATGGAAACCATTTCGCCGGCGGTGGTGCGCGCGGTGGCGCTGCGTCTGGCCGAAAAGGGCATCGACATGATCGATGCGCCGGTATCGGGCGGACCGATGGGCGCGGAACAGGCGACACTGTCGATCATGGCCGGTGGCAAGCTTGCCGTCTTCGAGCGCGTGAAACCGCTGTTCGAATGCATGGGCAAGACCGTGACCCGCGTCGGCGACAGCGGCGCCGGCCAGATCACCAAGGCCTGCAACCAGCTCGCGCTGCTGGTCGCGGCACAGGGGGTGGCCGAGGCGCTGCACCTCGCCGGCCGGCTGGGTGCCGATCCGGCGAAGGTGCGCGAAGTGATGATGGGTGGTGTGGCGGCGAGCCGGGTGATGGAACTCTTCGGCAAGCGCATGGTGGAGCGCAACTTCGACAACGGCATCGACACCCGGCTCTACCACAAGGATCTCGGCATCGTGCTCGACCTTGCGCATGACGCCGGCGTCGCCTCGCCGGGCGGCGCGGCGGTGATGCAGCAGATCAACGCGCTGATGGGCCAGGATCGGGGCCGCGAGGATCTGGCCGCGCTGATCACCGTGCTGGAGAGGATGTCGGGGCGAAATTAAGGCAATCTACAGGATGGACAGGATGAACAGGATCAAGAACACGGGAGTAAGGTCATGAGTTTCACGCAGCCCGAACCGGCGACCCAGCGTTTGACCCGCTCAGAACTGGCGGTGCCCGGCGTGAACCCGGCGCTGTTCGACAAGGCCGCCAAATCCGCCGCCGACGTGATTTTCCTCGACCTCGAGGACGCGGTGGCGCCGGACGACAAGCCGCAGGCACGCAAGAACGTGATTGCCGCTCTGAACGACATCGACTGGGGCCGCAAGGTGATGGCGGTGCGCATCAACGGTCTCGATACCCATTACATGTACCGCGATGTCATCGACCTGGTGGAGAACTGTCCGCGCCTCGACATGCTGGTGATCCCGAAAGTCGGCGTGCCGGCCGATGTCTATGCGCTGGACATGCTGGTGACCCAGATCGAGCAGGCCACGGGGCGCAGCAAACGCATCGGCTTCGAGGCGCTGATCGAGACCGCGCTGGGCATGGCCAACATCGAGGCGATTGCCCGGTCCAGCCGCCGGCTGGAGGCGCTGGCCTTTGGCTCCGGTGATTTTGCCGCCTCGACCCGCGCGCGCACCACGATCATCGGCGGCCTGCATCCGGAGTACGGCGTGCTGTCGGACCGTGATGTCCAGGGCAATCGCAGTTACCAGCAGACCGATCCCTGGCATGCCGCCCAGGCAAGGCTGCTGGTGGCCTGCCGTGCCTACGGCCTGCGGCCGATCGACGGACCGTACGGCGATTTCAAGGATCCCGAGGGTTACCTTGCCGCTGCGCGCCGCGTCGCTGCGCTGGGTTATGAAGGCAAGTGGGCGATCCATCCGACCCAGATCGAGGCGGCCAATTTGGTGTTCAGCCCGTCACCGGAGGAAGTCGCCAAAGCCCGACGCATCGTGGACGCGATGGCCCAGGCCGCGCGCGAGGGCAAGGGCGCGGTGCAGGTCGACGGCCGCCTGGTCGACATAGCCAATATCCGCATGGCCCAGAATCTGCTGCAGAAGGCCGATGCAATCGCGGGACGCTGAGGCGCTTCGCGCCAGCGGGAAAATTGGCTAGACTGGGTTCCCAGCCGGTGTCCAACGGCACATCCCGGAGGAGGGGTCATGAAAACAGTCAGCCAGTTGTTGCAGGGCAAGGGCGGCAATGTGTGGTCGGTATCACCGGAATCCAGCGTGTTCGACGCACTGAAGCTGATGGCGGAGAAAAACTGCGGTGCGCTGCTGGTGATGGCGGATGGCAAGCTGCGCGGCATCCTCTCCGAGCGCGACTATGCGCGCAAGGTCATCCTGCTCGGCAAATCCTCCCATGAACTGTCGGTCAGCGAAATCATGTCGGACAAGGTGGTCTGCGTCAGTCCGGCACAGACCGTCGACGACTGCATGGCATTGATGAGCAGCAAGCGCATCCGCCACCTGCCGGTGCTTGAGGGCGGCAAGGTCATCGGCGTGTTGTCGGTGGGTGACCTGGTCAAGGCCGTGATCGAACAGCAGCAGCAGATGATCCAGCAGCTCGAGAGCTACATCCACAGCTAGCAGCCCGCGCCGGCCGCCGCCGGCGCAGCCACCTGAGTGCAATCAACATGAAATTCGGCGCCATCATCATCGGCGATGAGATCCTGTCGGGCAAACGTCAGGACAAGCATCTCGCCAGGGTCATCACCACGCTTGGCGAGCGCGGGCTCGAACTGTCCTGGGCGCAGTACCTGGGTGATGATCCGGAGCTGATCACGGCGACGCTCCGGCGCACCTTCGCCGGCAGCGACACCGTGTTCAGCTTCGGCGGCATCGGCGCGACACCTGACGACCATACCCGGCAGTGCGCGGCGCTCGCGGCGGACCTAGCCCTGAAGCTGCATCCCGCGGCCGAAGCGGAGATACGCGCGCGTTTCGTCGATGACCCGAAGGGTGTGACGCCGCAGCGCCTGATGATGGGCGAATTCCCGGAAGGCGCGGCAATCATTCCCAATCCGTACAACCGCATCCCCGGATTCAGTGTCGGCCATCACCACTTCCTGCCGGGTTTTCCCGAGATGGCCTGGCCGATGATGGCCTGGGTGCTCGACCACCGGTATGCCGGACTCAGCGCCGAACGCGCCGCCGAGGCGGCGATCATCGTGCGCGAGGCGGGCGAGAGCCAGCTGATCGAGCTGATGAACGAATGCCTGCGCGCCTATCCCGCGCTGAAGGTGTTCAGCCTGCCGCGGGTGACGCCGGAGCGTTACATCGAGCTCGGCGTGCGCGGCAGTGCGGCGCAGGTTCCGCAAGCCATCGCGATGCTCCAGTCCGGCGTGACCCGGCTGGGTTTTCCATGGACACCGGCTTTAACACCAGTGCAAACAGCCGAGCGATGAATGCTGCATGAAAACCCCGGTGTGTCCGGGTTTGCCGGCAGCGCCAATGAAAAAGCCCCCGGAATTTCCGGGGGCTTCTGTTTGCTGCGGGCTGCGTGGAAAGCGGCTTACGCGGCTTTCTTGCTGGCCTTCTTCACCGAGGCGGTCGCCTGCGACGCGGCGGCTTCCAGGTTCGACTGGGTGGCCTGGGCGAACTGCTTGGCGACTTTCGACAGGTTGTCGTACGCCGAGTTGACGGCGGCGATGCCCGACTTGATCGCGGCGATGCCGACTTCCGAACCCGCCGGAGCGGTCTTCACCAGCTTGTCGAGGCCGGAGACGACTTCCTTGTTGAACTCGGAAACCTGCGCTTCGACCAGCTTGCCGAATTCGGCTTGCGTTTCGGTCGCGCAGTCGTACATGCTCTTGGCGTAGGCGGTGGCCTTTTCCAGCGTCGGTTGCGCCATGGTGTCCTTCAGCGCGGCCAGTTGCTGGAAATCCTTGACGGCGGCCAGGGCTTTCGCGCCTTCGAAGCTGTCGCTGAACGCGGCCTTGGTCGCTTTCAGTTGCAGGTCGATCATGCGCTCGGCACCTTCGATGGCCACGCCGGCGAATTTCATCGCGGCTTCGAGGTTGGCTTTGTTCATTGCAATAAGTTGCTCGGGGGTCTGATACATGATTAATCTCCTTTAAAAACATAGATTTAGGAGGTTTAACCCTCCGCTTCGGGCGCAAATATATTGCACCGCACAATTTGAATTATAGGGGCTGAAAGGAGCATGTCAAGGCTTTGCCCGAAATATTTATTGCATTGCACCAATTAATGTCGGTAATCCCTGACTTTTAGCGGCAGCACTACGCAGATAATAATAAAATCGTTTATAATCAATAACTTATAAAGAACACTGCCCGATCAGATAGCTCTTTGTTTTTAAACAACTTATTTGACGTGACCATGACTACTCTCTTCAGCAAGATCATTGCCCGCGAAATTCCGGCCGACATCGTCTACGAGGATGAGTTTTGCCTGGCCTTTCGCGACATCAATCCCCAGGCGCCGGTCCATGTGCTGCTGATCCCGAAGCAGGAAATCCCGAAGCTGGCGGATGCCGCGGACAGTGACCAGGCCCTGCTGGGCCATCTGCTGCTGGCGGCCGGCAAGGTGGCGCGGCAACTGGGCGTGGGGGACGCCTTCCGGCTGGTGGTCAACAACGGCGCCGGTGCCGGGCAGACGGTATTCCACCTCCATCTGCACCTGCTCGCCGGCCGGCCGCTGCACTGGCCGCCGGGCTGACAACACTCAGTCGACGACCAGCGTCGGCAATTCGACCGTGATCTGCACACCGCTGCCGTCGGGCAGGTCGGCGGCGCTGGCGCGTCCGCGGTGGAATTCGGCCACCAGCCGCACGATGTAGAGGCCCAGGCCGAGATGGATGCCGGGGGCCTGTTTTTCACGCGCCGACTGCATGGATTCGAACAGTTGCAGGCCCGCCGGCAGCCGCGGGCCGCGGTTGCTCACGGTGAGCACCGCAGTGCTGCCGCGCATCACCAGCGCGATCTGCACCGGGGTTCCCGGCTCCGCGAAGTCAGCCGCGTTGGCGGCGAGTTTGTCGAGCATCTGCGCGAACAGCTGCGGTGCGCCGTTGAGCATCACCGGCTCCGCCGGCCGTTGCAGTTCGAAACGGCGGTCCGGATAGGCCGCGGCATAACCCGCCACGCAGCCTGCCAGCACCTCCGCGGCATCGTAACGTTCGCGTTCGCTGTCGCGCACGGTCTGCTCCAGCCGTGTCGCTTCCGCCATCCGGGTCAGCACGGTGTCGAGCCGGCGCAGCCCGTCTTCGGCACGGTCGAGGTAGACGGTGCTGTCCGCGGGCAATCCCTTCAGCCTCAGGTTGTCGAGCGAGGAGCGCAGCACCGCGATCGGCGTGCGCAGTTCGTGGGCCAGGCGCCGTGCGAGATTCTCGAGGTAGGCATTGGTGTCGGCGAGCCGGTTCAGCGCCAGCGAGAAGCTGCGTGACAGGTCGCCGATCTCGTCGCGCGCGCTGCCGGCGGACAGCAGCGCGCGCACGTTTCCGCGCGAATCGATGGCCTGTTCGGCCTCGTCACGCAGGCGGCGCAGCCGCACCGACAGCCGCGAGGCGAACAGCAGCAGCACCAGCGCCGCGGCGCCGAAGGCGACCAGGGTGACGGCGATCAGGCGTTCGATTGCCCGATGCCGGAATGACACCATGGCCGCCGTGCTTTCCTCGACGATGGCGACACCGGCCACCGTTTCGCCGATCCACACCGGCTGGGTCACGCTGACGATGGGCGCGCTGCCGCCCGGTCCCGGCCGGCGTTTGATTGCCGATGCGCCATCGAGCGCGCGCTCGACCTCGCGTCCGCCGAAGATGACATCGTCCGGGATGAACTCCTCCGCCGGCAGCGCCGGCGCATCCAGCCAGCGCGCAAGCAGCGGCCGCAGCGCGGCACGCACCGCGCGCTCGAGGACGCCGAAGGTGGTTTCGGCGCCGGCGCTCGCAGCCGCGTCCCCGGCGATGTCGCCGGCCACTGCGATCAGTTTCAGGCGGTTGTCGACCACCCAGATGCGCAGCCCGGCACGGGCGATGCCGGTGACCAGCGAGCGCACTTCGGCACGCGCCGCCTCGCCGTCGGGCGAGTCCTCCTGCAGCGTCGCCAGCCGCGGGCGGTCGTGGAGCGCCGCGGCGATGGCGCGGGCCGCGGCCGCAAGCTGGCGTTCCTGCTGTTCGCGCAGCAGCTGTTCGGTGGTGCTGACATAGGAGTAACCGGCCCAGGGAATGACCAGCAGCACCAGCGCCACCAGCACGATGCGGCCGCGCAGCCCGATCGCGGGCAGCAGCGGAGGTTTCAGTCCGTGCTCCGCCACCGGTAACCCAGCCCGTACACCGTATCGATGCAGTCGAATCCGGGATCCGTCGCGGTGAACTTGCGGCGCATGCGCTTGATGTGCGAGGTGATGGTGCTGTCATCGACGACGATGTGCGCCTCCGCCATCAGCTGCTCCCGGTTCTTGACGTGCCCCGGATGGCGCGCCAGCGCATGCACCAGCCAGAACTCGGTCAGCGTGAGGTCGATCGCGCGCCCGTTCCAGCGCACCGTGAAGCGCTTGAGGTCGATGGTCAGCGCGCCGCGGTTCAGGGTTTCTTCGCCGCCCTCGGCCGCGGTGCCCAGCGCGGCGCGGCGGAACAGTGCCGCGACGCGTGCCAGCAGGTGGGGCAGGCTGACGCTCTTGGTGACATAGTCATCGGCGCCCAGGCGCAGGCCGGCGACCATGTCGAATTCGTTGTCGCGCGCGGTCAGGAAAATGATCGGCAGCGTCGCCGACTGGCTGCGCAGTTCACGGCACAGCGCGAATCCGGCATCGGGGTCGCCGCCGAGTCCGATGTCGAGCAACACCAGGTCCGGCAGCCTGTCCCGCAGGCCGACCAGTGCCGATCCGCGGTCGGCATGGAGCTGCACCGTGTAGCCGTGAGCGGACAGCGCATCGGCGTAGTTCGCGCCGATGGCGGGATCGTCCTCGATGATGGCGATGCGCCGGGTCATGATGTTCGCGCCGACTATACCGCAGCACCGGCGCCGCGGCGGCGGCTGCCACCGGTTTGCCACAATTCTTCGCTGCTTTGCCATGTCCCGGCATAACGCCGCCACTCCGGCCTGCTCCAATGATGCTGCCCGATCGGGGCGCATTTCCAAGGAGCACAGACATGAACGCATCCCCCAACGCGACCATCACCCGGACCGTCCTCACGAACCGGCAGATTGCCCGGGATTTCTGCATCTGGCTGGCGCGTGCCGCGGTGACGGGCGTGCTGATCGGCGTCGCCTGTGTGGCCATGGTGTTGCTGCTGGCGACGGCGGGCGCCTGAATGCGCAGGGGGCTGCGGGCCGGTGATTGGGGCTGGCGTGAACAACCGGGAGGCTTTTTGCCCGGGAATCACGACGTGGCAGGGCGCAATCCCTGCCGGTCCCCAGTTTCTGGCCCACAGCGCCCTGCGAACCGTTTTTTCCGGATTTTCCGCGCGCTGAATGGCGGCGGCACCGGTGAATAACAAGGAATAAAAACATGATCCGCCGCCTGTTCGCCATCGCCTTCATCTACGGCTGCACGGCCATTGCCTGGTGGATACTCGCCGGCGTCACCGGCAGCCGCACCCACCAGGCCGACGAGGGGCTGCGCAGCCGCGTCGAGCAGCTGTGGGGTGCGCCCCAGGTGCAGGCGCCGCCGGCGGTGGCGGCCATCCGCCACGAGGCCTCGCAGGTCGAAACCGAGGTCAACGGCGTGAAGACCCGCAACACGGTCAGCAAACGTGTCGCCGAGCCGCTGGCGCTGGAGGCGAGCGACGTGCGCGCGGCACTGGCACTGGAGCACCGGCAGAAGGGGCTGTTGTGGTACGCCACCTACGCAGTGCGGTTTGACGCGGCCTATACCCTGGGCAACCCCTACCGCGAGCGCCGGGTTGTCGAAATCGCCCTGCCGTTTCCGGCGCAGCGCGCGGTGTTCGACGACCTGCGTTTCGAGGTTGACGGCAAACCCTGGCTGCGTCCTCCGGAAGCGAAGGACGGGCGCATCACCGGCAGTGTCGAACTCGGGCCGGAAGAGCAGGTCGTCCTGCGCGCGGGTTACCGCAGCCAGGGCCTCGGACGCTGGACCTATGCCCTGGGCAGTGGCGTGTCGGAGGTGCGCAATTTCCGGCTGGCGGTCACCACCGATTTCCGCGACATCGATTATCCGGAGGACGGCATGTCGCCGACACGCAGGCAGGCCGTCGACGGCGGCTGGCACCTGGTGTGGGAATTCCGCCGCCTGGTTGCCGGCGTCAATATCGCGCTGGCGATGCCGGAAAAACTGCAGCCGGGGCCGCTGGCGGCGGAGATCGCCTCGTTTGCGCCGGTGTCGCTGTTCTTTTTCATCGTCGTGCTGCTGGCGCTGGGCATTGTCCGCGGCATTGATTTTCACCCCATGCACTTCTTCTTCCTGGCCGCCGCGTTTTTTTCCTTCCACCTGCTGTTTGCCTACCTCGCCGACCAGGTCAGCATCCATCTCGCCTTCGGCACGGCCGCGGCGGTGTCACTGTTCCTGACACTGTCCTACCTGCGCGCGGCGATCAGGGGTCCGTATGCCTTTCTTGCGGCCGGCGCGGCACAGCTGCTGTACCTGGTGCTGTTTTCGTACGCCTTTTTCTTCAAGGGGCTGACCGGGCTGGCGGTGACGCTGGGCGCGGTGCTGACGCTGTTCGTGCTGATGCAGTTGACGGCGCGGGTGGACTGGCAGGTGGTGTTTGGTGGCGGCGCGGCGGGGAAACCGCTGCAGGCGGAAAGAGGGGCTCTGGAAAGGGGGTGATCCGTGGCGGTGGACACGGGGTCGCCGGCGGTGGCGGCCCCGTGTTTTTTGTTCAGTCCGCTTTCAGCCCGAGTTCCTTCACCGCGGTGCGGTAACGGACCAGCTGGTCGGCAATGAAGCTGCGGAATTCCGCCGGCGTGTTGTGTACCGGGTCGACGCCCAGCTGCAGGAAACGCTGGCTGACGTCGGTCGAGTTGACCGCGGTGGCAACGGCCTGGTTGAGTTTGCGGATGACCGGCTCCGGCGTTTTTGCCGGGGCGAGCATGCCGAACCAGCCGAAGGACTGGTAGGTCGGGATGCCGGACTCGGCGACGGTGGGCACATCCGGCAGCGTGGGGGAGCGCTTGATGCCGCCCACCGCAAGCGCGCGCAATTTGCCGGCCTGCACCTGCGAGGTCATGCTGGCCATCGGGCCGAAATAGAACTGGGTTTCACCGGACATCGTGGCGGCGACCGAAGGTGCGCCGCCCTTGTACGGGATATGTATGGTGTCCCTGTCGATGCCGGCGCGGTGCACGAACAGCGCGATGGCGTAGTGGCTGGTCGAGCCGGTGCCGCCGGAGGCGTAGTTCAGTGCTTTCGGTTTCGACTTCGCCAGCGCGACCAGATCCTTAACCGACGTTACCTTCAGCGAAGGGTTGGCGACCAGCAGGTTTTGCGAGATCGCGAACAGCGAGATCGGCGTGAAATCCTTCACCGGATCGTAGTTGAGCTTGGAGCGCAGCGCCGGCGAGAAGGAGTGGGTCGATACCGATCCCGCGAGCAGGGTGTAACCGTCGGCATTGGCCTGGGCCGCGATTTCCGCGCCCAGGGTGCCACCGGCGCCGCCGCGGTTGTCGATCACCATTGACTGGCCCAGTACCTCGCCCAGCTTCAGCGCGATGATGCGGCCGATGGTGTCGTTGGCGCCGCTTGGCGGATTGGGCGAAATCATCCGCACCGGACGGTTCGGGTAATCCTGGGCCTGGGCGAGCGTGGCGACAATCAGCCCGCAGGTTATGAGTGCTGTGCGAAACATGGTTCTCCTCCGGTTTGTTGTATCAGGTTTCCAGCGGCAGCCGCACCGGTTTGCCATCGCGCGCCGAGCGCTCGATGGCAATCGTGGTCTGCAGGTTGATCATCGCCTGCTCCGGCGTGGTGTGTACTGTCGGACTGCCGGTCGCGAGATGATCGAGCCAGGCGCGGGTTTCATTGCCCAGCGGGCCCCAGAAGTCGCCGACCGCCCAGTCGCCGGCGGTGTTGCTGCCGAGGAAGGCCATGTTGACCGCATGATCCGGCACGTAGGCATGCGGGATGCCCTTGTCCGAATAGAGGATGTGGTCCATGTGGTCGTCATCGACGATCATCGTGCCCTCGGTGCCCAGCAGCTCGAGGCGGTCGGACTGGCCCAGCGTCGGGTAACGCGCGGGCAGCGCGTAACTGACGCCGAAGTTGATCACCGCGCCGTCGGCGAAGGTGACGATGGCCCAGGTCACATCATCGGCGCCGTAACCGGCATCGCGGAATATGCCCTTCTGGCCGCGGGCGACCACTTCCACCGGCGGATTGCCCTCGAGGAACCAGCACATCAGGTCGACGTAATAGGTCAGCACGTCCAGCACCGGCGTCGCATGCGGGTCGCGTTTCAGGATCGCAAAGGCCTGGGCGCGCGAGTTGTAGACCCGGGCAAGGCCACCGGTGACACGGCCGAGCCGGCCCTGGATCATCTGCTCCTTGGCGCGCAGGTAACACTCCTTGTAACGCCGGCTGTAGCCGATGCGCAGTTCGCCTTGGGTTGCCTTAAGCGTCGCCAGGATGTCTTCTGCATCGTTGAGCGACAGCGCGATCGGTTTCTCCACCAGCACCGGTTTACCCAGTTCCAGCGCGCGCTTGACCGGTGCCGCGTGTTCGCCTTCGGGTGTGGACACGAACACCGCGGTGACCTCGGGACGTTCGATGATTTCGAAATTGTTCGCCGAATGCAGGTCGGCGCCGGTGGTTTTGGCCAGCGCCGCGGCTTTCGCTGGGTCCTGGTCGGCAATGGCGAGGAAACCGACGGACGGGTGTTTTGCGGCAAGGCGCGCGCGCAGCGTGCCGATGCGGCCGGCACCGATGACGGCGACGCCGAGGGTTTTGCCTTGTTTCAACGGGGCTCCTCCTGTTGCGGCGGCGCTTGGCGCCGCCTGCCCCGTATTCTAGTAGACGCGGTTGGCGACCGTCCCGCCGTTCAGCACATGCTGGACGTTTTCCCAGGAAGCCTTGAACAGGAAGGCCGCCGACTGGCGGGTGACGCCGGCGACGTGGGGTGTCAACAGCAGGCGCGAGGCGGCTTCGCCCTGCAGCTTCAGCAGCGGATTGTCCGGCGTGGCGGGTTCGATGCTGTAGACGTCGACTGCGGCACCGGCGATGCGGTTGTCCTTCAGGACCTGCGCCAGCGCGGCTTCGTCGACCACGCCGCCGCGCGCGCCGTTGATCAGCACCGCATCCTTCTTCATCAGCGCCAGCTGCTTTGCGCCGATCAGCTTGGTGGTGGCGGGAATCAGCGGCACATGCAGCGTGACCACATCGGCGATTTTCAGCAGGTCGTCAAGCGCCAGCGCTTTCGCATTCATCGCGTCGGCTTTGGACTTGTCCTTCAGCGCCGGGTCGAAATAAACGATTTCACAGCCGATGCGGTGGAAAGCCCGGGCCACTGCCATGCCGATCACGCCCATGCCGACCACGCCGACCGTCGCGCCGTCGATGCCGGCGAGGTTGTCGGCCATCATGCGGTTGCGGAAAGGCACATAGTTGCCTTTCTTGATTTCAGCGTCCGACCATGCGAAGCGGCGCAGCAATACCGAGGCGCAGGCGGTGACGTATTCGGCGACGGCGGAATTGCTGCCACCGGGGACGTTGGCCACGGGGATGCCGAGTTTCTTCAGCGCGGCTTCATCGAGACGGTCGACGCCGGCGCCGGTGATCTGCACCACTTTCAGTGATGTGCCTTCGAACAAGGAGGCCGGCAGCTTCGGGCCCACCGCGGGCATGACCACGGCCTTGGCCTGTTTCATCAATGCAGGCAGGTCGGCATCGTCGGGTTTGCGGTAGGCGATGTTGAGGTTTTTCGGCGGCGTGACGCCGACGCGGGTGAAATCGGCTTCGGGGCGGAGGCAGATGACGTCTATGGGCATGACTTGAAAACCTTTTTAGCCGCAGAGAAAGACAAAATCAATTTACAGGATGTGCAGGATGAACAGGATAAAAAACGGAATGGGCGCAATGGTCGGCCTTCAATTGTCCGGTGAGCCTTCTGTTGCGTAGGGTGGGCAAAGCGCAGCGTGCCCACCATGGGTTTTTTTTCGTCATTATCCGCGTGGGCACGCTGCGCTTTGCCCACCCTACAGACTAGGGTTTGGGTGCGGACGTTTCCTGCGTGCGTTTCGAAATGTCCGCGACCGGAAAGAAACACAGCAACACCAGCGGATCACTGCCGGTGTTGCGTGTCGCGTGTTTTTCCCCCGACGGGATCAGGATGGTGTCGCCGGCCTTCAGCGGAAAACTGCCGCTGTCGGCCTCGGTGCAGCCTTCGCCGGACATCACAAAAATGCATTCCTCGAAACCCTGGTGGAAGTGTTTGCCGCGTGGGGCGTCGCCGGGTTTGGAAGGCGGGATTTCGACCAGGCGCAGCGTCACTGCTTCCGAGCCTTTTTCACCGGAGACGATTTCCAGCGACTTGCGGCCGGGCAGGCCCATGCTTTTGGCCTCGGCCTGGGTGAGTACTTTGGCCATCAGCTGGCCACCTTCAGGTGCTTGATCTCGGCGGTGCCACCCTGGGCTTCGTCGAGCAGCGCGAAGATTTCCGAGCACTCCTTGGCGATCGCGTCGGCGATGTCGTTGAGCATTTTCAGGCCCTTGGCGGCGGTGGCGTGTTCCGGCGCGCCGTACCAGCCTGTTGCGGCAATGGTCTTGATGTCGCGCAGCACCGGCTGGTAGCTGCGGGTGCGGCGCAGGCGGTCCCATTTGCGGCCGTGGTTGTGGTCGGATGAATTGACATTGTCGATGCGGTCGAGATGCACCAGCTCGGGCTGGTAGGCGAGCACCGCCAGCGCTTCGATCTCGCCGCCGTGGGTCAGCCCGCCGCAGTCGTGGCCATAAAGTTCGGCGGCGACATAACAGGCCTGCACCACGATGACGCTCATGCCGACTTCGCGGTGCAGTTTTTCGGAAGCGATCGCCAGCGAGGGGATGTTGCCCTCATGCCAGTTGAGGATCAGCAGCCTCTTGGCGCCGTGCTGCGCGGTCGAAGCGCAGGTTTCGGTGACCACACGCTGGTAGGTTTCCGGCGTCAGCGTGATGGTGCCTTCGAAGGGCATGTGCATCGGCGTCACGCCCAGCGGTCCGCCCGGCAGCACCAGGCCGTCCATGCGTTCGGCCACGGCATGGCTGATGACATTGGCGGCGTAGATGTCGGTGCCGGTGGGCAGGTGCGGCCCGTGCTGCTCGACACTGCCCGCGGGCAGGACTACCAGCGGGTTCTTCTTCAGCTGCGCGGCGATCTCGGGCTGGGTCAGGTCTATGAAGTAACGGGTCATGGTTTGAACACCGGGTAATTGGTCAATGGTGAATGGTAAATGGTGGTGATCCGGCCGGTTTGCCAATTACCAGTCACCAATTACTGCTTACCGAAGTCAGGCTGCCCGCTTCGCGTCATTCTTGGCGCGGGCGTCGTTCATCACTTCCTCGATGCTGACGCACTGGCCCTTGCGCTCGATCGACTTCAGCGCGGCGTTGGTCATCGCCACCGCGACGTTGCCGTTGTGTGCCGTCAGTTCGTTCGGCTTGCCCGAAACGCAGCTGTCGGCAAAGGCCTCGAGCTCGGCGCGGAACATGTCGGATTCCGGCAGCTTGATGTCCTCGCGTTTGCCCCAGCCGTCCTTGCCGCGCTGGATGTAGAGCACGGAGTTCTGGTGCAGTAAATGAGGCGTATCCCAGGTGCCGAAGTCGATTTCGTAGTGCATCAGGCCTTTGGAGCCGAACACGCGCACGGCGAAGATGCCGGGCGAGGTCCAGCAGGAGCCGACGTAGCCGATCTTGCCGTCCTTGAAGCGCACCAGCGACATCGACTGGTCGTCGACCTCGGCGCCGACCGGCGACAGCTTGGAGGCCATCGACGAGACTTCCTGCGGTTCGCCGCCGAGAAGGTGCAGCACGTCGAACTGGTGGATCGCCAGCTGCGACAGCGGGCCGCCGGGAGCGCGGTCCTTGTACCAGCGCCAGGTCTGGGGCGTCAGTTCCAGCGCGCGCTCGTTGGAGAAGTTGGCTTCGATGAAGGCGACGCGACCGAGTTCGCCGGCGTCGATCTTTTCCTTGATGATGCGGATGCCGGCCATCAGCCGCGCACTGTGGCCGACGGTGACGGTGATGCCGTACTGCTTCTGCAGCGCCTCGATCCTGAGGCCGTCTTCCAGCGTCTGCGAAATCGGCTTCTCGGTGTAGACGTGTTTGCCGCCCTTGGCGACGATCTCGGCCATCGGCAGGTGCTGTTCATTGGGCACGGTCAGGATCACGCCCTTGATCTCCGGGTTCGACAGCATCGCCTGCATGTCGGGCACCGCGGGTACCCCCATTTCCGCGGCAAAGGCATCGCGCTTTTCCTGCGAACGGCTGTAGCCGGCGACGATCTGGACCTTGTTCGACTGCTTTGCTGCGCGGGTCAGGACCTTGGCCCAGCGGCCGAGGCCGACGATGCCGACTTTGACGGGGGTGCTCATGCTTGCGTGCTCCTCACGGGTGTTTTCGGGAATGTGAACCTGCGGCGCGCGGCGGCAAAAAAGCTTGCTGCCGATGGCCAGTCGTAATATCGTATTACGGTATTACGGTATGGTCAACGAGCACTTCCCGCAGACACCATGAACAGTCCGAAAATCGAGGGAATTCAGAAACTTGCAGCGCCGCTGCGACTGCAGGTGCTGGACGGCCTGCGCCGCGCGATCATCGACGGCCGCCTTGCGCCCGGCGCGCGGCTGACCGAACGCGAACTGACCGAAATGATGGGCGTCTCGCGGACGGTGATCCGCGAGGCGCTGCGCCAGCTGGAATCCGAAGGCCTGATCGCCAACGTGCCGAACAAGGGGCCGGTGGTGCGCGAGCTGTCGCTGGCCGAGGCGAAAGATCTCTACACCATACGCGCGGTGCTGGAGGGCCTGGCCGCGCGGCTGTTCGTGCAGAACGCCGGTGATGCCGAGCTGAAACGCCTGGTGCAGGCGCTGGATGTCGTTGCCGGCGCCTACGAACGCGGCGACGCGCAGGAGGTGCTGGAAACCAAGAACCGCTTCTACGCGGTGCTGTTCGAGGCGGCCGGCAGCGAGACTCTGTCGTCAATGCTCGGCACGCTGCATGCGCGCATCTGGCGCTGGCGTGCGCTCGGGCTGTCGCATCCGCAGCGTTCGGACAGCCGCTCGCGCGAGAGCGTCAAGGGCCTGCGCGCGATTCTGGCCGCGATCCGCAGGCGTGATGCGGATGCCGCCGAGCGGCTGACGCGTGAGGAAGCCCAGGCCGCCGCGGCCGAAATCATGCGGCTGATCGAGCTGGGCGGGCACTCTGCGGAATGACCGGTTTGTCCGCACTGGAGCAGGCGTACTGCATTGTCGTGCTGATCGCCAGCTACGCGCTGCGCGGCAGCACCGGTTTCGGCGGTTTTGCCGCGATGCCGCTGCTGGCGCTGGTGATCCCGATGAAGACGCTGGTGCCGGTGTGGACGCTGCTGACCATCTCGTCATCGGCGACACTGTTCGGCAAGGACCGCAAACACGTGTCGCTGCCGATGATCCTGAAAATCCTGCCCTCGTGCACGCTGGGCATCCTGCTCGGCCTGTACCTGTTCAAGACGCTGGATGCGGCCTGGCTCACCCGCGGCCTCGGCGCGCTGGTATCCGGTTACGGCCTCCATGCGCTGTGGCAGACCCGCGGCGGCGGTGCGCCCAGGCCGCCGCGCGCGGTGGCCACCGCGGCGAGTTTCCTTGCCGGTGCGGTGGGCACGATGTTCGGCACCATGGCCAGCCTGTTTTTTGCGGTCTACATGGATGCCATCCGCGTCACCAAGGAGCAGTTCCGCGGCACGCTGGCGGCGCTGATGATGACGCTGGCGGTGGTGCGCGGGATCGGTTATTACGCGGTGGGCGAGTTCGGGCGCGAATCGCTGCTGCTGTTCGCGGCGGCGCTGCCGTTCATGCTGATCGGGATTTTCCTCGGTGACCGCATCCATACCGGCATGAGCGAGGCGACGTTCCGCCGCGTGGTCTGCGTGATCCTGATCCTGAGCGGACTGCCGCTGATGTTCAGATAGGATCCCGGACCCTGTCCTCGCGCCGCAGCGCCTTGTTTTCGTACATGCGGGCGTCGGCGGCGCGCAGAAGTTCCTCCAGCGTGCTGCCGTCGTCAGGGGCGAAGGCGACGCCGATCGAGGCGCCCACGGCAAACTGCTGCTGGGCATAGTTCGTCGGCAACTCGACCACCTGGCGGACCTTGGCGATCATCTCGCCGACACTGGCTCGGTCGACGTGTTCCATGAACACCACGAACTCGTCGCCGCCCCAGCGACCGACGGTGTCGGATTCGCGCACCGCGCCGGTGATGCGCTGGGCCGTATGCTGCAGGGCGGTGTCGCCCGCCTTGTGGCCCAGCCGGTCGTTGACCTCCTTGAAGCCGTCGAGGTCGATGAACAGCAGCAGGCAGGTCCGCCCGGGGTCGCGGCGCAGGCCGGACATCGCGCGGTCGATGCGATCGCGCACCAGCAGGCGGTTGGGCAGGCCGGTCAGCGTATCAAACAAGGCGAGCTGTCCGAGCCGGGCGCGCTGGGTCAGCAGGGCCAGTGTGCTCCAGCCGAGGGTCAGGGCCAATAACCAGACCAGCCCGTGCAGCAGCCATAGCTGGTATTGCGGTGGGCGCGCAGTATGACGCAGCGCGATCACCCATTTGCCGCCGGGCACGTCGACATCGACATGCTGCACGCCAGGTGCCGAGAACAGCGCCGCATCGCCCCAGAACACTTCACCCGCCATGCCCGTGCCGTTCCTGCCGCGGATCGCGATCATGGTGCCGTTCGACGCGCTCTCGGCAATTGCCGTGTTCAGCAGGGACTCCGAGTCGATCACCATGGACAGCAGGCCCCAGTACTTGCCGTTGACGAGTATCGGTACGCGGTAAATCAGGGCCGTGCCGCCCTGGACCAGTGGTACCGGGCCGATCAGCACGGGAATGCCGCTTTCAGCCGCTCGCCGGACATCGGGCCACTGGGCGGGCACGTCGGGATAATGCAGGCCGATCGCTTTCTCGTTGCCCTTTAACGGGTAGACATGGCTTACCCGGTAGCCAACCGCCACCGCGAAGTTGCGAATATGGCGCGCGTCGCGATGCAGGCCGGCGAGTATGGCTTCGACTTCCCCGCGATCGAGGCTGCTGTGGCGCACCGAGAGATAACTGGACATGCCGCTGGCAAGGTAGAGCACGCTGTTGAGTTCGCGGATCAGCCTTGCGCGGAGGGAGGAGCCTGCTGTCAGCAGCTCGACCTCGCTGCGTGCCTCGATTTCGCGCGCCTGCATGTTCACCGTCAGCGTGCCGAGCAGGATCACCCCGAGGCTGATGGCGGCTGCGATCAGCAGGTGCAGCAGGCCCGGCCGCAGCACACCGGTCTCGCGCGGCACTTTTTCATTGGTATTGTTGGTGGCGAACAGCATGCCTTCCGGCCTTTTTGCGGCGTATCCCCTGCGTCCGCATTCATGATACCGGGCCGGTGCGGCAGCGCCATCAGCTTCCGGCACGCCGGTTTGTCGGTACAATACCGGATTTAATAATATCCTTTAAAAACAAATACTTATATTACATCGCAAGTCATCACCGCATGAGGATCACGACCTTGCCCACCACCTTGCGTTCACGCACGGTGCGCAGTGCTTCCTGGTACTGCTCCAGCGGGAAAGCGCCCATCACATGGGGTTTGATCCTGCCCGCGACATACCAGTCAAACAGTTCACGCTGCACGCGCTGAACCTTTTCCGGCTGGCGGTCGCGGTAAGCACTGTACTGCAAGCCGAGCAGCGCGATGTTTTTCACCAGCAGGTGGCCGGCCTTCACCTCGGGTATGCGGCCCTCGGCGAAACCGACGACGATCAGCCGTCCGGACCAGGCGATGACCCGCAGGCTTGCATCGAAGACGTCGCCGCCGACCGGATCAACGATGATGTCGACGCCGCGCTTGCCGACCGCGGCCAGCACCTGGTCGCGGAAGGCGTCGCGCAGGTTCGGCACATCGGTGCGCACCACATGATCGGCGCCGTGCTGCTTCGCCAGCGCGGCTTTTTCGGCGCTGCCGACGCTGGCGACCACCGTCGCGCCCAGCGCCTTGCCCACCTGTATCGCGGCAATGCCGACGCCGCCGGCTGCGCCGTTGACGAGGATTATTTCACCAGGCTGGTACTGGCCGCGCTCGACGATCGCGAAATGCGCGGTCGGGTAGGCAATGCCCATTGCCGCGGCGTCGGCAAAACTCATCGACTCGGGCATCAGGTAGCAATTGTGCTGCGCCACCACGCATTTCTGCGCGTATGCGCCGTATTCGTTCTGCGCGGCGACACGGTCCCCCGGTTTGCAGGTGGTGACGCCGGCGCCAACCGCGGCGACCACGCCCGCCATGTCCTTGCCCGGGCTGAACGGGCGTTTGGGCAGCACCTGGTAGGTGCCGCCGATCACCAGCAGGTCGGGGAAGTTGACGCTGGCGGCGTGTACGTCGACCAGGACTTCGCCGGGGCCGGGCACCGGATCCGCGGTTTCTTCGAGGACCAGGTTTTCAAGGGGGCCGTGCTCATGGACGATCAGTGCTTTCAAGCGATGTTCTCCCTGCGTTGTGTCGATGTCGGCGGTGGTGCCGGAATTGTTCCGGTTCTGCCGCCGAAAAAATGAATGGGTCACCAATATGGTCGGCGTTACCCTGCGTGCAGGGCGCAATTTTAACGTGTCGCGCCATCCTGAAACGCTGACATCCATGCCGGGAGGAACAGAATGGCGCGCATCAGTTATGTGGTACCCGAGGCCGTGACGGATCCGCAGATCCGGCGCTGGCTTGATGACGCAATCGCGGCGGGTCGTCCCGGCCCGGAAAACCAGGCCATCCGTGCCCACCAGCCCGATGTGATGCGCTCCTTCACGCTGACCCGCGAAATGCTCTTCGACAACGGTGCCGGCGTGGTCGAGCACGATCTGAAGGAAATGCTCCGCGCCTATGTCGCCTTCACCATCGAATGCGGCTACTGAAGCAACCAGGGAACCGCGCGGTCGGCGCGGGAAACGGACAGCAGGATGGCTGAACTGATGCAGTACGAAAAATCGGAACGCTTCACGCCGCGCGAGAAAACCGCGCTGCGTTACGCCGATGCGATCATGTACGACCCCAACCAGGCTGATGATGCAATGTGGGCGGCATTGCGCGCCGAGTTCAGCGAGCCGCAGCTGGTCGAGCTCGGTTACTGGATCGGATTCACCTTCGGCGGGCAGCGCTGGCTGAAGACGCTGTCGGCGAAGCAGGGGGAGCTTGCGGCCGTGATGGCCGCCCGGCGCGCGCCGGAATGAAAAGGGGGCGGCAATGGCCGCCCCCTTTCTGCCGCTTGCGGTGTTTTATCGCGCGGTCAGGCCGGCCGCCTGGACCACCGGTCCCATGGTCTTGATCTCGGACTCGACAAAACGGCGGAATTCCTCAGGCGTGTTGGTTACCACCTCGGTCATCTGCTGCTCGAAGAGCCTGCGGAATTCCGGGTTCTTCGTGGTTTCGAGCAGCAGTTCCCGCACCTTGGCGAGCACCGCGCGCGGAGTCTTCACCGGCGCGAGCAGGCCGTTCCAGCCGCCGTACTGATAACCGGGCACCGTTTCCGCGATTGGCGGCAGGTCGCCCAGCAGCGCGGTTCTGCCAGGCAGCGTGTGCGCGACCGCGCGCAGCTTGCCGCCCTTGACCAGGCCAGCCACGGCGGGTGCGGGGGTGATCGTCCATTGCGATTCACCGGCAACAACGGCCGCCACCGAGGGACCGCCGCCCTTGTACGGCACGTGCAGGGCCTCGGTTTTTGCGATTTGCATGAACAGCACGCCGGCGAGGTGGCTCTGCGAGCCGACACCGGCCGACGCCATGTTGGCCTTGCCGCCGCGGCTCTTGTTGAACTCAAGCAGTTCCTTCACCGATTTGATCGGGAGCGAGGGATTGACGACCATGATGTTCGGCGTGTTGCCGAACAGCGAGATGAAGGCATAGTCCTTCAGCGGATCGAAGGGCAGCTTCTTGTGGATATGCGGTCCGATGACCATGGCCGCCGTCGAGGCGGACAGCAGCGTGTAGCCGTCCGGCTGCGCATCCTTGCCGATTTCCATGCCGATCAGGCCGCCGGCGCCGGCGCGGTTGTCGACGACGACCTGCTGCTTGGCAACCGCGGTGAAGGAGTTGGCGAAAATCCGGCCCAGCGTATCGACGGAACTGCCGGCGGCATTGGGCACGATCAGGCGGATCGGACGTGACGGATATTCCGCGGCGACCGCAGAATGAGTGGCCGCGAATCCCGACAACGCGGCCAGCAGAATGGTGAAGCTGCGAGTGAAGCGCATGACATCCTCCTTAGATAAAACGGTTATGTTTTTGTATGTGCAACGCTGCAAGATTCTGTCGGGTTTGCAGTGACAAGGCAACAACCATTGTTGACCAAATTGGTTGTCCGGAACGGCATCCGCCCGGGGAACCTTGACTGCAATCAGCGGTCATCCCACACTCGACAACATCATGAGCAAAATGACCAAGACACTGCTGTTCCCGCTGATCGCGGTTCTGCTTGCAGGTTGCGCCACTGCGCCCAGGAACCACGTCGCGGCGGATGCGCCGTACGCGGCGCCGCTGGAGCGGGTGTCCAGGCCGCATCCGGTCATCGGGCTGGTGCTCGGCGCCGGCGGCTCGCGCGGATTTGCCCATGTCGGCGTGCTGAAGGCGCTGGAGGCGGCGGGCATCGAGGCCGATGTGCTGGTCGGCGTGAGTTCGGGCGCCATCGTCGGCGCGCTGCATGCCGGCGGCATGCGCGCGAAGGAACTGGAAGCGCAGGCGCTGGAAATCGAGGACAACGACCTGCTCGACTTCACGCTGTTCGGGCCCGGCGTGATCCAGGGCGGGCGCCTGCAGGACTACATCAACGAAATGGTCGGCGGTCGTCCGCTGGAGGCGCTGCAGAAACCCTTCTCCGCGGTGGTTGCCGAGCGCGAGACCCGCCGCATGACGGTGTTCAACCGCGGCAATACCGGACTCGCGGTGCGTGCCTCGGCCAGCGTGCCGCGGCTGTTCTGGCCGGTGGTGATCCGCGGCACCGAATATGTCGACGGCGGCGTCGCCAGCCGAGTGCCGGCCGCGGTGGCGCGCGAAATGGGCGCCGACATCGTCATCGCGGTTGATGTGTCCTGGCGCGGTTCCGCCGACGCGCAGCAGGCCGACATCGTGATCCGTCCCGAAACCATCCGTTCGCGCATCACCGATTTTTCGCACAAGCTCGCCAATCTCGCGGCGGGCGAGGAGGCGGCACGCGCGATCCTGCCGCAACTGCGCGAGCTGCAGGCACGGGTGGCTGCCGAAAAATCGCGCCCTATACGCGTCAGCACTGCCAGGTCGCTGCGCTAGCCGCGGGCGCAATGTGAACTTGCAGGCCCGGAGCCGCGGGGCCCCTTGTTATGATGCAGTCCGGATTTTACGGAGAGCATCATGGCAACAGACAGGGCGGCAAACAACAAGGCTGTGAACGACCCCCGCGCCTTTGCGGGCATCAAGGTGCTGGATCTCACGCGGGTGCTGGCCGGGCCCTTCTGCGCCTACCAACTGGCGCTGCTGGGCGCCGAAGTGATCAAGATCGAGCCGCCGGGCAGGGGTGAAACCGTGCGCTGGCGCAGCGAGGCCGATCCCTCGTTCGGCCAGCAGGGCCTGTCGCTGGGCTTCATGACCCAGTCCTCGAACAAGCGTTTCCTGTCGCTGGATCTCGACAAGCCCGAGGGCCGCGACATTTTCCTGAAGCTTGCCGCCGAATG
>JALHND010000041.1 GCA_022843705.1 Burkholderiales bacterium | reverse complement strand
ATGGGTCGTGCCGCGGCGGGTGTTCGCGGCATGAAACTCCAGGGAAAACAACGGGTTATATCGCTGCTTACGGCAAGTGACGAGGACAAGTCGGTGCTGACTGCCACCGAGAACGGTTACGGCAAACGCACGCCGGTGGCGGAATACACCCGTCATGGCCGCGGCACCCAGGGCATGATCGCGATCCAGGCCAGCGACCGCAACGGCATGCTGGTCGGTGCACAGCTGGTGACCAAGGAAGACGAGATCATGTTGATCACCACCGGTGGCGTGCTGATCCGCACCCGCGTCAAGGAAGTGCGCGAGCAGGGACGGTCCACCCAGGGTGTGCGCCTGATCAACCTCGATGACGGCGAGAAGCTGGTCGGCATGGAGACCATCGTCGAGACGGATGATGAAGAGTGAACGGTGAATGGTGAGCAGTGAACAGAAGCAGTGAATAATGCTGTTGCAAGAAGGCATCACCGCTCTCCGCTCACCGTTTACCAATCACCAGTTACCGGCAAAAAACAGGAACCTCGTTGATGACGCGCGTATTCAACTTCAGCGCCGGTCCGGCAGTGTTGCCGGAACCGGTTTTGCAGCAGGCGGCGGCGGAAATGCTCGACTGGCAGGGCAGCGGCATGTCGGTCATGGAGATGAGTCACCGCGGCAAGGAATTCATCGACATCCACGCCCGGGCCGAAGCCGACCTGCGCGAGCTGATGGCGATTCCGAAGAACTACAAGGTGCTGTTCCTGCAGGGCGGCGCCTCGGCGCAGTTCGCCGTGGTGCCGATGAACCTGCTGCGCGGGAAAACCGCGGCCGACTACGTCAACACCGGGCAGTGGTCGAAAAAGGCCATCGCCGACGCGAAGAAATACTGCAAGGTCAACGTTGCCGCGAGTTCCGAGGCCGACAACTACACCCGGGCGCCGAAGCAGTCCGAGTGGAAGCTCGATCCGGATGCGGCCTATGTTCACATCACCACCAACGAGACCATCGGCGGCGTCGAGTTCCACTGGGTGCCGGATACCGGGAATGTGCCGCTGGTGGCTGACATGTCCTCGCACATCCTGTCGCGCCCGATGGACGTGTCGAAGTACGGGCTGATTTACGCCGGCGCGCAGAAGAACATCGGGCCGGCCGGGCTGACCATCGTCATCGTCCGTGATGACCTGCTGGGCCAGGCGCTGCCGGTCACGCCGACGGTGTTCGACTACAAGGTGCAGGCGGAGAACGACTCGATGTCGAACACTCCGGCGACCTACGGCATCTACATGGCCGGGCTGGTGTTCCAGTGGCTCAGGAAGCAGGGCGGGCTGGCGAAGATGGAGCAGGTCAATCGCGCCAAGGCGGCACTGCTCTACGATTACCTCGACCAGACCGAGTTCTACCATTCGCCGGTGGCGAAGGACGACCGTTCGCTGATGAATGTGCCGTTCACGCTGCGCAGCGCCGATCTCGACAAGGCCTTCCTGCAGACCACCGAGGCGGCGGGGCTGACGCAGCTTAAGGGGCACCGCTCGGTCGGCGGCATGCGCGCATCGATCTACAATGCGATGCCCGTCGAGGGCGTGCAGGCACTGGTGCAATGCATGAAAGAATTCGAGCGCAAACATGGCTGAGCCGCTGCGCATCCTGACCCTGAATTCGATTGCCGCGGTCGGCCTCCATCGTTTTCCGAAGGAACAATACGTGGTCGGCGCCGACACCGCAAATCCCGACGCCATCCTGGTGCGCTCGCAGGACATGCACAAGATGGACATCCCGGAGAGTGTCAGGGCCATCGGCCGCGCCGGTGCCGGCACCAACAACATTCCCGTTGACCGCATGAGCCAGCGCGGCGTCCCGGTATTCAATGCGCCGGGCGCGAACGCCAATGCGGTGAAGGAGCTGGTGATTGCCGCAATGCTGATGGCCGCCCGCAACCTGCTGCCGGCGGCGCGTTTCGTCGACAGTTTGAGCGGTGACGATCATGCGCTGCACAAGCTGGTCGAGGACGGCAAGAAGCAGTTTGCCGGCATCGAGCTGCCGGGCCGCACGCTGGGTGTGATCGGACTGGGCAAGATCGGCAGCCTGGTGGCCGACGCCGCGATCAAGCTCGGCATGAACGTGCTCGGTTACGACCCGGAAATCACGGTCGACGCGGCCTGGAGCCTGCCGTCCCAGGTGCGCAAGGCGCATTCGATCGAGGAGGTCATGAAAGCGGCCGATTTCGTGACCCTGCACGTGCCGCTGGTCAACGCGACCCGCAACCTGGTCAATGCCCAGCGCCTGCAGCTGCTGCACAAGGGTGGCGTCCTGCTCAATTTCTCGCGCGAGGGCATCGTCGACAACGACGCGGTGCTGGAGGCGCTGGCCGCGAAGAAGCTGCGTGCCTACGTCTGCGACTTCCCGGCGCAGAAACTGGCGGGGCATCCGCAGGTGGTGGCGTTGCCGCATCTCGGCGCCTCGACGCGCGAAGCCGAGGATAACTGCGCGGTGATGGTCGCCGACCAGGTCCGTGAATACCTGGAACACGGCAACGTCCGCAACGCGGTCAACTTTGCCGACACGGTGATGCCGCGCGAATCGGCTTTCCGGGTGGCGATTGCCAATGCCAATGTGCCCAACATGGTGGGCCAGATCTCGACCGCGATGGCGAGGGCGGGGCTCAACATCCACAACATGCTGAACAAGTCACGCGGCGACATGGCCTACACGCTGGTCGATGTCGACAGCGCGGTGCCGGCCTCCCTGGTCGCGGAACTCTCGGCAATCGGCGGCGTGCTGGCGGTAAGATACCTGCCGGCGCACTGAACCCGGAATCCACAAGTCCATGGCCGTATCCCTCAGCGAGATTCGCGGAAAAATCGACGCACTCGACAGCCGTCTGGTCGAACTGCTGTCTGCCCGTGCAAAGCTGGCGCAGCAGGCCTGGCAGGCCAAGGGCAATGCCTCCGCCTACAAGCCGGAACGCGAGGCGCAGGTGCTGCGCCGGGTCCGCGCACTGAACAAGGGGCCGCTGCCGGCGGCTGCACTGACGCGGTTGTTCACCGAAATCATGTCGGTCTGCCGAGCGCTGGAAGAGCAGATGGCGGTGGCCTATCTCGGTCCCGAAGGCACCTTCAGCCAGGAAGCGGTGGTCAGGCATTTCGGTTCATCGGCCGGTGGCCGGCCGCTGGCGAGCATCGACGAGGTGTTCCGCGCGGTGGAGTCGGGCGAGTCCGCTTATGGCGTGGTGCCGGTGGAGAATTCCACTGAGGGCGCGGTCGGCCGCACCCTCGACCTGCTGCTGAACACGTCCGCGCGCATCTGCGGCGAGGTGATGCTGCCGGTGCGGCAGAACCTGATCAGCAATGCCAAACGCCGTGGCGACATCCGCACGGTGTATTCGCATACCCAGAGCCTCGCGCAATGCCAGCAATGGCTGTCGCGCCACCTGCCGGAAGCGGAGCGGGTGGCTGTGGTCAGCAATGCCGAGGCTGCGCGGCTTGCGGCCAGGGACCGCCGTGCGGCGGCGATTGCCAGCCGCACAGCGGCCTCGCTGTACGGGCTGAAGCTGCTTGCCCGCAACATCGAGGATGATCCGAAAAACACGACCCGCTTTGCCGTCATCGGCGCCGATGAGGTGCTGCCCTCGGGGCGTGACAAGACCTCGCTGATCCTGTCCACCCGCAATGTGCCGGGTGCCGTGCATGACCTGCTGACACCGCTGGCCCGGCATGGCGTCAGCATGACCCGCCTCGAGTCGCGGCCGGCGCGCACCGGCCGCTGGGAATACGTGTTCTACATCGACATCGAGGGCCATCAGCAGGAGCCGCGTGTCGCCAAGGCGCTGGCGGCGCTTGGGCGCAAGGCTGCAATGCTCAAGGTGTTGGGCTCCTATCCCGTAGCGGGTATATTGTAAGCACTTGTTTTTATTGAGTATTTTTAAATGAGCTTGTGCGATCTCGCGCCCGGTTACATCCGAGCCATTGCGCCGTACCAGCCGGGCAAGCCGACCGCGGAACTGGCGCGCGAACTGGGGCTGGATGAAACCTCGATCATCAAGCTCGCGTCCAACGAGAATCCGCTCGGCGTCAGTCCGAAGGCGCTGGCGGCGATGCGCGCGCTGCTCGACGGGCTGGCGCGTTATCCCGACGGCAACGGCTTCGAACTGAAGCAGGCACTGTCAGACCGCTTCGGCGTTGAGCACAACCGGATCGTGCTCGGCAACGGTTCCAACGACGTGCTGGAACTCGCCGCGCGCGCACTTCTCGCACCGGGCCTGTCGGCGGTTTATGCGCAGCATGCTTTCGCGGTATATCCGCTGGCGGTGCAGGCAGCCGGCGCACAAGGCATCGAAGTCCCGGCGAAGGACTACGGTCATGACCTTGCCGCGATGGCTGCGGCAGTGCGGCCGGACACGCGCATCGTGTTTGTCGCCAATCCCAACAATCCCACCGGCACTTTCGTGCCTGGAGCCGAACTCGAAAAATTTATCGCTGCTTTGCCGCAGGATGTTCTGGTGGTGCTCGACGAGGCCTATACCGAATACCTGCGGCCGGATTTCCGTTACGACAGCATCGGCTGGCTGAAAAAACATCCCAACCTGGTCATCACGCGGACCTTTTCCAAGGTCTACGGACTGGCCGGGCTGCGCGTCGGTTACGCGCTCGCCGCACCCGGCGTGGCCGACCTGATGAACCGCGTGCGCCAGCCCTTCAACGTCAACAGCCTGTCGCTGGCCGCGGCTGCGGCGGCGCTCAATGACGAAGACTTCATCCGCCGGAGTTACGAACTCAACTGCCGCGGCATGGATCAGGTCGTTGCCGGCCTCGGCCAACTCGGGCTGAAACACATTCCTTCTTACGGCAACTTCGTGACTTTCGAGGTTCCCGATGCCGCCGCGGTGTTCCGCAGGCTGCTGCAACTGGGCGTCATCGTGCGGCCGATTGCCGCTTACGGCATGCCGGGGCACCTGCGCGTGTCGATCGGGCTTGAGTCCGAGAACGCGCGTTTCCTCGATGCGCTGAAGCAGGCGCTGGCCTGATCGTGGCCGTTCCGGCAAAGCCGCGCATCAACAAGCTGGTGGTGATCGGCGTCGGCCTGATCGGCGGTTCCTTCGCGCTGGCGCTGAAAAAAGCGCGCCTGGTGAAAGAGGTTGTCGGCGTCGGCCGCAGCCGGAAAAACCTGAAAGACGCGCTGCGCCTGGGGGTCATCGATCGCGCGGAAACCGATGCTGCGAAGGCGGTCGCGGACGCCGACCTGGTGCTGATCGGTGCCCCGGTGGGGCAGATGCCCGGCATCTTTGCGCGCATCGCACCGGCGTTGTCGGCGAAGACCGTGGTCACCGATGCCGGCAGTACCAAGCAGGATGTGATCGCCGCTGCACGACGCCATCTGGGAAAACATTTCCCGATGTTCGTGCCGGCACATCCGATTGCCGGAACCGAATACAGCGGTGCCGCCGCGGCCTTTGCGGAGCTGTATCGAGACCGCAACCTGATCCTGCTGCCGCAGAAGGAGACAAAAGCCGCGGCGCTGCGTCTGGTGAGGATGGCCTGGCAGGCCTGCGGGGCCAACATTGTCCGGCTCGATGCGGCCGAGCACGACGAAATTTTCGGTGCGGTGAGCCATCTGCCGCATGTGATCGCCTTCGCGCTGGTGCATCAGCTGGGCGGGCGCCGCGACGCGAAACGGCTGCTGGGATTTTCCGGCGGCGGCCTGCGTGACACCGTGCGTATTGCCGGCAGTTCGCCGGAAATGTGGCGCGACATCTGCATCGCCAACCGCGGTGCATTGCTGCCGCTGCTCGATGCCTATGTCGATGAGCTGAAAGCCGCGCGCAGGGCGCTGGCGAAAGGCGAAGGCGATGTGCTGGAGGGCATGTTCCGCTCGGCGCAGCAGGCGCGGGCACGCTGGCTGGTCAAAAAATCAAAATGAGCGCGGCGCGGCGCGAACACCTCGACCTGCCGCCGCTGCGCGATGTGCGCGGCACGGTGCAGCTGCCCGGTTCCAAGAGCATCACCAATCGCACGCTGCTGCTGGCGGCGCTGGCGCAGGGCGTGACCACGCTGCGCGACGTGCTCGATTCCGACGATACCCGCTACATGCTCGAAGCCCTGGCCAAACTCGGTGTACGTTCCGGGAAAGGCGCCGGACGAACGGTCACCGTGCACGGGGTTGGCGGAGCGTTCCCGGAAAGGCGGGCAGAGCTGTTCCTCGGCAACGCCGGCACTGCGGTGCGGATGCTGACGGCGGCACTGGCGCTGTGCGGCGGCGAATACCGGATCGACGGTGTGCCGCGCATGCATGAACGGCCGATCGGCGATCTGGTCGATGCGCTGCGCCAGCTCGGCGCTTCCATCGACTATCTCGGCAACGACGGCTTTCCGCCGCTGGCGATCCATGCCGGCGCAGTGCAGCCGCGTGCTGAAGTGTCGATCCGCGGCAACGTGTCGAGCCAGTTCCTGAGCGGACTGCTGATGGCCCTGCCGCTGCTCGGCCGAAACACGCGGGTGCGCATCGACGGTGAGCTCATTTCCAGGCCCTATGTCGAGATCACCCTGAACGCCATGCGCCAGTTCGGCGTGACCGTGGAGCGCGACGGCCCGGATGCATTCATCGTGCCCGAAGGGGCGCGTTACACCAGCCCCGGCGAGCTGTATGTCGAGGGTGATGCCTCTTCGGCGTCGTATTTTCTCGCGGCCGGCGCGATTGCGGGCCTGTCCGGCGGCGGTCCGGTGCGGGTCGAAGGCATCAACCGGGACAGCACCCAGGGTGATGTGCGTTTCGCCGATGCGCTGCAGCAGATGGGCGCGACCGTGCGTTTTGGCCCCAACTGGATCGAGGCGACGGCCGATGAGCGGTCACGGCAGCGGGGGCGCCTGCGCGCGGTGGACCTGGACTGCAACCACATTCCGGATGCGGCAATGACCCTGGCGGTGGCGGCGCTGTTCGCCGACGGCACCACCCGGCTGCACAACATCGCCAGCTGGCGGGTCAAGGAAACCGACCGCATAGCCGCGATGGCCAGGGAACTGGTCAAGCTCGGAGCAATGGTCGAGGAGGGCGCGGATTACCTGAAGATCACGCCGCCGGTCCGCTGGCTGGCGGCGGAGATCGATACCTACGACGATCACCGGATGGCGATGTGCTTTTCGCTGGCTGCACTGGGCGGAGTGGCGCTGCGCATCAATGACCCGGACTGCGTCGCCAAGACCTTTCCGGATTATTTCGAAGTGCTGGCCGGCATCACCCGCAACTGAGCATGGCCGACCCGTTGCCGCCAGTCATTGCGATCGATGGCCCCTCGGCTTCCGGCAAGGGAACGATCGCCGAAGCGGTGGCGCAACGGCTGGGTTTTCACTACCTCGACAGCGGCGCCCTCTACCGGATCGTCGGGCTGGTGAGTGGCGAGCGTGGCGCAAATCTCGACAATGACTTAGAGATATCAAATATCTCATTGAATTTAAATATAAAATTTGAATTCAGTCGAGTTTGGGTCGATGGCCGTGATGTTTCCGAATTGATCCGCGGCGAAGTTGCCGGCGCCGCCGCCTCCCGGGTGGCCGTGCTGCCGGGGGTGCGCAAGGCGCTGATGGCCCTCCAGCGCGGGTTTCGCCGGCTCCCGGGACTGGTGGCTGATGGCAGGGACATGGGGTCGGTGGTGTTCCCGGACGCGGCCCTCAAAATCTACCTGACGGCAAGCCCCGAGGAACGGGCGCGCAGGCGTTATAAGCAGTTGATGGAAAAGGACTCCGGTGCTAGTATGGCGGCCCTTTTGCAGGACATCCGTGACCGCGATTTTCGCGATAGCACCCGCGCCGCGGCGCCCCTGCTGAAGTGTGCTGATGCCATCGAAATCGACACCACCGGGATGCCGGTGGGCGAGGTGGTGGCTCAGGTCCTGCATCTGTATCAGAAAACGCAGTAAAAGCAGCAAACAGGCGTCATGGGCCGCCAGGTCCGTGGCTTTTTTCAACACCACTCCCGTTTCCGCAACGGGTGTGATAACCTCCTGATTCCAATGATGAAAACAACCCCCCAAGCCGCCGTAGCCGAGAGCTTTGCCGCGCTCTTTGAAGAGAGCCTGTCGCGCAAGGAAATGCGCATCGGTGAAGTGATTACCGCCGAAGTGATGCGGATTGATGACAATTTTGTGGTCGTCAATGCCGGCCTGAAATCTGAAAGTTATGTGGCGGCGGAAGAATTCCGCGACGATCGCGGCGAGATGGAAGTCAAGCCAGGCGATTTTGTCAGCGTCGCCATCGAAGCACTCGAAGACGGTTACGGCGAGACCCGCCTGTCGCGTGACAAGGCCAAACGCCTTGCGGCCTGGCATGAACTGGAAGATGCCCTCGAGAAGGGCAACATCGTTTCCGGCATGATCAGCGGCAAGGTCAAGGGCGGCCTGACCGTGATGATCAACGGCATCCGCGCCTTCCTGCCGGGTTCGCTGGTCGACACCCGTCCGGTCAAGGACACCACGCCGTACGAAAACAAGCAGATGGAATTCAAGGTCATCAAGCTTGACCGCAAACGCAACAACGTCGTGGTGTCGCGCCGCGCCGTGCTGGAAGCCAGCCAGGGTGAAGAGCGCCAGAAGCTGCTCGAGAACCTGCGCGAAGGCGCCACCGTCAAGGGCATCGTCAAGAACATCACCGACTACGGTGCGTTCGTCGACCTCGGCGGCATCGACGGCCTGCTGCACATCACCGACCTGGCCTGGCGCCGGGTCAAGCATCCCTCCGAGATGCTCAGCGTCGGCGACGAGGTCACCGCCAAGGTGCTCAAGTTCGACCAGGAAAAGAACCGCGTCTCGCTGGGCATGAAGCAGCTGGGCGAAGATCCCTGGGTGGGCCTGTCGCGCCGTTATCCGCCCAACACCCGCCTGTTCGGCAAGGTCTCGAACCTCACCGATTACGGCGCGTTCGTCGAGATCGAGCCGGGCATCGAAGGCCTGGTGCACGTCTCCGAGATGGACTGGACCAACAAGAACGTGCATCCCTCGAAAGTCGTGCAGCTCGGTGACGAAGTCGAAGTCATGGTGCTGGAGATCGACGAGGACCGCCGCCGCATCTCGCTGGGCATGAAGCAGTGCATGGCGAACCCCTGGGAAGAGTTCTCGATGAACTCCAAGAAGGGTGATCGCGTGAAGGGCCAGATCAAGTCGATCACCGACTTCGGCATTTTCATCGGCCTGGCCGGCGGCATTGACGGCCTGGTCCACCTCTCCGACCTCTCCTGGAACACACCCGGCGAGGAAGCCGTGCGCAACTACAAGAAGGGCGAGGAAGTCGAGGCGCAGGTGCTGTCGATTGATGTCGAGCGCGAGCGCATCTCGCTGGGCGTCAAGCAGCTGGAAGGCGATCCCTTCAGCAGCTACGTCGGCGGCCACGACAAGAACTCGATTGTCACCGGCACCGTCAAGTCGATCGACGCCAAGGGCGCGGTGATCAGCCTTGAAGGTGAAATGGACGGTTACCTGCGCGCGTCGGAAGTTTCGCGCGACCGCGTGGAAGACATCCGCACCAAGCTGAAGGAAGGTGATTCGGTGACCGCGATGATCATCAACATCGATCGCAAGAATCGCACCATCAACCTTTCGATCAAGGCCAAAGACCTTGCGGAGGAGACCGAAGCCATGCAGAAAATGTCTTCGGACAACAAGCAGGCGAGCTCGGGCACGACCAATCTTGGCGCCCTGCTCAAGGCCAAACTGGATACAGCCAATACTCAACAATAAAGTAAGGGAGCATCATGACCAAGTCGGAGTTGATCGCGAAACTGGCCGCACGCTACCCGCAGCTTGTGGCCAAGGACGCCGAACTGGCAGTGAAGATGATTCTCGACGCGATGGGCAAGAGCCTGTCGCAGGGGCAGCGCATCGAGATCAGAGGCTTTGGCAGTTTTGGACTCAACTACCGACCGCCGCGCACCGGGCGCAATCCCAAGTCCGGTGAACGGGTGCAGGTGCCCGCGAAGTACGTGCCGCATTTCAAGGCCGGCAAGGAACTGCGCGAGCGCGTGGACATCAAGAAATAACGGACGATCAGGCATCGTTCCTTCAGGCGGCATGGCTTCGGCCATGCCGCTTTTTTATGGGGCATGCGGCATGATATTCTCGACCCGTCATGCAATACCTCCTGTGGATCGTCAAAGCCGTGCTGTTTTTCCTGATCCTGTCGTTCGCCATCGTGAACACGGATCCGGTCATCGTGCGTTACTACCTCGGTTACCAATGGGAGGCGCCGCTGGTGCTGGTGCTGCTGGTCGCTGTCTGCGGCGGTGCCATGGTCGGGCTGGTGGCCGGCCTGTTCCAGACCCTGCGCCTGCGGCGGGAAATCGCGGCGCTGAAGCGCGAGGTGCGCGCCCTGCAGCCTGCGCCGCGACCCGCGGAGCAGGCGCCCGTGCTGCCGCCCCCGGACCTGTTGTGACGCGCTGACGGCAATGGACTTCGAACTGTGGTGGTTGCTGGCGCTGCCGCTGTTTTTCGCGCTGGGCTGGATGGCGGCCCGTGTCGACATCCGGCAGATCGTCTCTGAATCGCGGCTGCTGCCGGCGTCCTATTTCAAGGGCCTCAACTTCCTGCTCAACGAGCAGCCCGACAAGGCAATCGAGGCCTTCATCGAAGTGGCGAAGGTCAATCCGCAGACCATCGAGCTGCATTTCGCGCTGGGCAGCCTGTTCCGCCGCCGCGGCGAGGTCGAGCGGGCGATCCGCATGCACCAGAGCCTGGTCGAGCGCGAGGATCTTGCGCAGGAGCAGAAGCTGCAGGCGATGCTGGAGCTTGCCCAGGACTACCTGAAGGCCGGCCTGCTTGACCGGGCGGAAGAGCTGTTCCTGAAGCTCGACGGTACGCCGCATGCCGAGGCGGCGCTGCGTTTCCTGCTCGACATCTATGAGCAGGAAAAGGAATGGCACAAGGCCATCGTGATTGCGGAGAAGCTGGAGGAGCTGAACGGCAATTCCTTCCAGAAGGAAATTGCCAACTTCTACTGCGAAATGGCGGCGCGCGAGCTGATGCAGTCGCGGCCTGCGGATGCGCGGCCGCATCTTGTGCAGGCGCTGGCGCACCACCGGCTGTGCGTGCGCGCCAACCTGCTGCTGGGTGATGTCGAGCGCGATCTCGGCAACCGGCCGGCGGCGATCGCGGCCTGGCAGCGCATCGAGTCCCAGAACCCGGCCTACCTGTCGCTGGTGGCGGACCGTCTGCTCGCGGCCTACCGTGAGGAGGGGCGTCCCGAAGAGGGGCTCAACCTGCTGCGCGGTTTTCTCGAGAAATACGCATCGGTGGATCTGCTGGATACCGTTTACCAGGCCACGCTCGCGGGCAGCGGCGCGGCGGCGGCCTACCGGCTGGTGCGCGACGAAGTGCGGCGTACACCGACACTGCTCGGGCTGGACAAGCTGCTGGAGGCGCAGCTGCTGGAGGCGCCTGCCGAACGCCGACACGACCTGGAAATGATCAAGCGGCTGCTGCACCAGCACACCCGCAGCCTGTCGATGTACAAGTGTGAACACTGCGGTTTCCGCGCGCGGCAGTTCTACTGGCATTGCCCGGCCTGCGGTGAATGGGAAACCTATGCGCCGCGGCGCACCGAGGAAAAGGCATTGCCCGCATGAGGAAAACAGGCGAATGAGCAGCACACAACACGGCCCGCGCGTCATTGTCGCGCTGGACTATGCGAGTGCCGCGGAGGCACTGGTTTTTGCGCAGCGGCTGGATCCCGCGCGTTGCCGGGTCAAGGTTGGCAAGGAACTGTTTACCGTGGCGGGCCCGGCGCTGGTGGAGCAGCTGGTCGGGCGCGGATTCGACCTGTTTCTCGACCTGAAGTATCACGACATTCCGAACACCGTCGCCTCGGCCTGCAAATCGGCGGCCGGGCTGGGCGCGTGGATGATCAACGTTCATGCCAGCGGCGGCAGGACCATGATGCAGGCGGCGCGCGAAGCGCTGGCAGGCCTCGTGCGCCCACCAAAGCTGATTGCCGTGACCGTGCTGACCAGTCTCGGCGCGGAGGATCTCCGTGAAACCGGGCAGAACGAGGCGCCCGAGGTGCTGGTCGAGCGCCTGGCGCGCCTCGCTGCTGCAAGCGGCATGGACGGTGTGGTCTGCTCGGCGCAGGAGGCGCCGCGATTGCGCGCCGCCTGTGGCCCGGATTTCTGCCTGGTGACACCGGGCATCCGCCTTGCCGATGCCGCACAGGACGACCAGAAACGCATCGTCACGCCGCAGGCGGCGATTGCCGGCGGGGCCGATTATCTGGTGGTCGGCCGGCCGATCACCCGTGCAGCCGATCCGCTGGCCGTACTTGACCGCATCAATGCCGACATTGCCGCGGCGCTGGCTTGAACGTTTTGCCGCTTAAAATACCGGATTGAGCCGAGTTGCCATGATCGCAAACAAGACAGACACGACGACCGCCAGCCTGCTGCGACGGCTGCGCCGCGCACGGGTGCTGGTGGTCGGTGACGTGATGCTCGACCGTTACTGGTTCGGCGAGGTGAACCGCATCTCGCCCGAGGCACCGGTGCCGGTGGTCAAGGTCGATCGCGTGGAGGAGCGTCCGGGTGGTGCCGCCAACGTGGCGCGCAATGCGTCCGCGCTCAGCGCGAAAACCTCGCTGCTGTCGGTGGTGGGGCGTGACGAGGCCGGGCGCAGCCTGCGCCAGTTGCTGAAACAGGAAGGCATTGCCGCCAGCCTGCATGACGACGCCACGGTTGCGACCACCGTCAAGCTGCGGGTCATCGGCCGCCAGCAACAACTGCTGCGCGCGGATTTCGAAACCGTTCCCGGCCATGAGGTGCTGGCGTCGAAACTGAAGGATTTCCGGCGCCTGCTTAAAGGCTGCGACGTGGTGATCCTGTCGGATTACGGCAAGGGCGGCCTGACCCACATCGCGCGGATGATTGCGCTTGCGCGCCGCGCGGGAAAACCGGTGCTGGTTGATCCCAAGGGTGAGGATTATTCGCGTTATCGCGGCGCCACGCTGATCACGCCCAACCGTGCCGAATTGCGCGCAGTGACCGGTGGCTGGAGCAGCGAGGCGATGCTCAACGGCAAGGCGCAGGCGCTGCGCCGCCGGCTCGGGCTGGGCGGACTGCTGGTGACCCGCAGCGAGGAAGGCATGACGCTCTACCGGCGCGGCGGGCGGCTGCATGTGCCGGCCCAGGCGCGCGAGGTCTACGATGTCAGCGGCGCCGGCGACACGGTGATTGCCACCATCGGCGTGATGCTGGCCGCCGGGGAAGGGCTGGAGCAGGCCGTGCGCATCGCCAATCGCGCGGCGGGCATCGTTGTCGGCAAGTTCGGCACTGCAGTGACCCATCCCGGCGAACTGTTCCCGCCGCAGGAGGACTGAAGCATGGTTTACGTGGTGACCGGCGCCGCAGGCTTCATCGGCGCCAATCTGGTCAAGGGCCTCAACGCGCAGGGCATCACCGACATTCTTGCCGTCGATGACCTGACCCAGGGCGACAAGTTCCGCAACCTCGTCGACTGCGCGATCAGCGATTACCTTGACAAGGACGAGTTCCTGGCGCGACTCAAGGCCGGCGCCTTCCGCCGCGCGGTGAAGGCGATATTCCACCAGGGCGCATGCTCGGATACCACCGCCAGCGACGGCCGCTACGTCATGGACGTCAATTACGCCTACTCCTGCGCGCTGCTCGATTTCTGTGCGGCGGAGATGATTCCGCTGATTTACGCATCCTCGGCGGCAACCTATGGCGCGCATGCCGAATTCCGCGAGGATCCGGCCTGCGAAGGCCCGCTTAACGTCTACGGCTGGTCCAAGCTGCTGTTCGACCAGCGCGTGCGCCGGCTGCCGCCGGGCGGCTCGCAGGTGGTCGGCCTGCGCTATTTCAACGTCTACGGCGACCGCGAACAGCACAAGGGGCGCATGGCCTCGGTGGCGTACCACTTTTTCAACCAGTACCGCGCCGAAGGCCATGTGCGGCTGTTCGAAGGCAGCGGCGGTTATGGCAACGGCGAGCAGCGCCGTGACTTTGTATCCGTCGAGGATGTGGTCAAGGTCAACCTGTTTTTCCTGCAGAACCCGATGGTGTCCGGCATCTACAACTGCGGCACCGGCGCAGCGCAGTCCTTCAACGACGTGGCGGTGGCGGCGCTGAACGCCTGCCGCGCCGCCGAAGGCCGTCCGGCGGCGACACTGCAGGAGCTGCAGCAGCAGAACATCATCCGCTACATTCCTTTCCCCGGCGACCTCAAGGGCAAGTACCAAAGCTACACCCAGGCCGATCTCGCGGCGCTGCGTGCCGCGGGCTACGGCGAACCTTTCCTCAGTGTGGAGCAGGGCGTGTCGCGTTACATCCACCAGCTGCTGGTCCGGGGCTGAACCATGCAGCGCACACTCGCGGATTTTGTCGGCAACACGCCGCTGGTGCGCCTGCAGCGTTTGCCCGGCAACACCACGAATACGATCCTGCTCAAACTTGAGGGCAACAATCCCGCGGGTTCGGTCAAGGATCGTCCGGCGCTGTCGATGGTACGCCGCGCCGAGGAGCGGGGCACGATCAAACCCGGTGACACGCTGATCGAGCCGACCAGCGGCAACACCGGCATTGCACTGGCGATGGCGGCGGCGATCATGGGTTACCGCATGGTGCTGGTGATGCCGGAGAACCAGTCGCTGGAGCGCCAGCAGACGATGCGCGCCTACGGTGCCGAACTGGTGCTGACGCCGAAGGAGGCGAGCATGGAGGGCGCGCGTGACGTTGCCGAGCGCATGGTGCGCGAGGGCAGGGGCGTGATGCTCGACCAGTTCGCCAATCCCGACAATCCGCTGGCGCATTACGAGGGCACCGGCCCGGAAATCTGGCGGGATACCGGCGGCAAGGTCACGCATTTCATTTCGAGCATGGGCACCACCGGCACCATCATGGGGGTGTCGCGGTTCCTGAAAGAAAAAAATCCGCAGGTGCAGATCATCGGCTGCCAGCCCGCCGACGGTGCGCAGATCCCGGGCATCCGCAAATGGCCCGCCGAATACCTGCCGAAAATCTGCGACTGGTCTCAGGTCGACCGGATCATCGAGGTGAAGCAGTCGGATGCCGAGGACATGATGCGGCAGCTGGCACGCGAGGAAGGCATATTCGCCGGTGTGTCATCCGGCGGCGCGCTGTGGGCGGCACTGCAGATTTCGGCTGAAGTGAAGAACGCGGTGATCGTTTCCATCGTCTGCGACCGGGGTGACCGTTACCTGTCCACCGGCGTTTTTGCCTGATTGTATAAGTATTTGATTATAAAGGTATTTTTGTGAATCCCGTGCTGGTCTTCGATATCGAGACCGTTCCCGACATTGCCGGCATCCGCAAGCTGCAGGGCATCGACGACGGTGTTTCCGACCGTGATGTCGCGGAGATGGCCTTCCAGCTGCGACGCCAGACCCACGGCAATGACTTTCTGCCGCATTACCTGCAGCGTGTGCTGGTGATTTCCTGCGTGCTGCAGGACCGCGATCATTTCAAGGTCTGGTCGCTGGGCGCGGCTGGCGAGAACGAGGCCGAAATCATCCAGCGATTTTTCGACGGCATCGAGAAATACACACCCCAGCTGGTGTCCTGGAACGGCGGCGGCTTCGACCTGCCGGTGCTGCACTACCGCGGACTGATGCATGGGGTGAAGGCGGCGCGTTACTGGGACATGGGCGAAGACGACCGCGAATTCAAGTGGAACAACTACATCAGCCGTTACCACCAGCGTCACCTGGACCTGATGGACCTGCTGGCGCTGTACACCGGCCGCGCCAATGCGCCGCTGGATGCACTGGCGCAGCTGATGGGATTTCCCGGCAAGCTCGGCATGGATGGTTCCGCGGTCTGGGGCGCCTACCAGGACGGCAGGCTGGAGGACATCTGGCGCTACTGCGAGACTGACGTCGTCAACACCTACCTGGTCTATTTGCGTTTCCAGCAGATGCGCGGCGTATTGACTCCCGCGCAGCACGGGCAGCAGCTTGCCGCAGTGCGCGCCGCGCTGGGCAAACTCGAACAGCCGCACTGGCAGGAGTTCCTGTCGCGCTGGACGGCCTGATGAGCGAAGATTTCCAATCTTCGCTCATTCCCTCACCCCCGCCCCCTCTCCCGGAAGGAGAGGGGGGGTATTGGTGCGCGGCTGCGTTTGCGCAACCACGCAAGAACTAGCATGGCTGGCCGCAGCAGGACTCCGCGGACGACCACGGTCGGCCCGCTCCAGATTGAATCCCTGGACCACGAAGGCAAGGGCATCGCCCGCCACGACGGCAAGGTGATGTTCATCGAGGGTGCGCTGCCGGGGGAGTCGGTCGAGGCTTCGATCTACCGCCGCAAGCCGGCTTTCGAGCAGGGCTTCGCGACGCGGATATTCAGTGAAAGCGTCGCGCGCACCGATCCGCAGTGCCGGTTTTTCGGGCTCTGCGGCGGCTGCAGCCTTCAGCACATGGATCTGCGTACCCAGGTCGCGGCGAAACAGCGCGTGCTGGAGGACAACCTGCGCCACATCGGCAAGGTGCAGCCCGAGCAGATATTGCCGGCGATCCACGGGCCAGGCTGGGGATACCGCCACCGCGCGCGGCTGACCGTGCGCAACGTGCTGAAGAAGGGCACGGTGCTGGTCGGTTTTCACGAAAAGCGCAGCAGCTATGTCGCCGACATGACGTCCTGCGAAGTGCTGCCGCGCCGCCTGTCCGACCTGCTGCCGCGGCTGCGCGAGCTGGTCGGCAGCCTGAGCATCCACGACCGCCTGCCGCAGATCGAAGTTGCGCTGGCCGAGAACAGTGATGTGCTGGTGCTGCGTGTGCTGGAGGCCTTGACACCTGCCGATGAGCAGCACATCCGCGAGTTCGCCGAGGCGCACGGGGTTTACCTCTGGCTGCAGCCCGAGGGGCCGGAAACCGCGCAGCCTTTCCATCCGGCGGGAGCCGATGACCTGCATTACACGCTGCCCGAGTTCGGCGTCAGCATCCATTTCAAGCCCACGGATTTCACCCAGGTCAATCACGCGATCAACCGCGTGCTGGTGAGGCGGGCGCTGAAGCTGCTTGATCCGCAGCCGGGTGAACGCATCGCCGACCTTTTCTGCGGGCTGGGCAATTTCACGCTGCCGATCGCGAGGAGCGGCGCCGAAGTCACCGGCATCGAAGGCAGTGCCGGCCTGATCCGGCGGGCGGAGGATAATGCGCAGCGCAACGGTCTTGCCGCCAACACCCGCTTTCTCACGATGGACCTGTTCAAGATCGATGCTGCACAGTGGCGGGCATTCGGCACCTTCGACAAGCTGCTGATCGATCCGCCGCGCGATGGCGCGATGGAGCTGGTGAAGCTGATCGGCGCCGACGGCCCGCGGCGCATCGTCTATGTCTCCTGCAGTCCGTCGACACTGGCGCGGGATGCGGAAGTGCTGGTGGCGGTGCACGGTTACAGGTTGCGCGCCGCAGGCATCGTCAACATGTTTCCGCACACCGCCCACGTCGAGTCGATTGCGCTGTTCGAACGCTGAGCAGGTTATGACAGGCAACAAAAAAGCGGCCCGGAGGCCGCTTTTTTTGACGGATATTCCGCTCAGTCGCGGTCTCCGCCCATGATCCCCAGCAACTGCAGCAGGCTGGTGAAGATGTTGTAGAGCGAGACATACAGTGTCAGCGTGGCCGACACGTAGTTCGTCTCGCCGCCGCGCACGATCGAGTTGATCTGCCAGAGGATGATCGCCGACGAGAAGATGATGAAGGCAGCGCACAGCGTCAGCTGCAGCACCGGGCTTTGCAGGAAGATGTTGGCGAGTACCGCCAGCATGATCACCACGAAGCCGACCAGCAGGAACTTGTTGAGGAAGCTGAAGTCGCGCTTGGTGGTCGAGGCGATGCCGGAGAGCACGAAAAACACCGCAGCCGTGCCGCCGGCAGCCATCATCACCAGTTGACCGCCGTTGCGCAGGGACAGGATGGACTGCAGCAGCGGTGCCATCATCAGGCCGAGGAAGGCGGTGAAGCCGAGCAGCAGGCCGACGCCGAGGACGCTGTCGCGATTCTTTTCGATGGCGTAGATCCAGCCATAGAACACCGCCAGCATCACCAGCACCGACATGATCGGGCTGGCGCGCATGAAGCTGAAATTGATGAGATTGGTGCCGACCGCGGCGCCGATCACCGTCGGAATCAGCGAAATCGCGAGCAGCAGGTAGGTGTTGCGCAAAACCTTGTTCTGCTGCGCGGCAATGTCGGTAGTGCCGGCAGAGTAGGTCGCGCCGGTGTGCAGATCAGGTTGCATGGATTCAAAGCCTCCAGTTAAAAGTTGACTGAAACAGTCGACAGTAAGACCCCCGTAAGACTACTGAAAGGGGCATAAAGTTGCAATCGTTTTCGGCGATTTCAGAGGCGGGCAGGAGCGCGCAAGTATTTGATAATAGATGATATTATTTTGCGCAATTGCCACAACCCGGATGCGGTTTGGTGTCAATTGGCGCTACAATTCGCGCCCCGGCAAGTATTCAGGGGGGCGGCGGCTCCCATAAATGCGGTCTTAGCCAAAGCTGGCAGCGCGGCCGGAGCTAAAACCGGCAGGTGTGGCAGTCAGAAACACGGAGAGTTGGCAGAGCGGTTGAATGCACCGGTCTTGAAAACCGGCAGGGCCTCGCGGTCCTCGTGAGTTCGAATCTCACACTCTCCGCCACTAAGTTGCTTCGCCCCCCAGCGCGTCTGCCCAGCAATTGGGCGTTTCATAGAGCCGCACCCGTTCCAGTTGCAGCCTGTCGCCGTATTCCTCGCGATATGCGTTATCGAGGATGGCAAACGCCGTCTGTGCCAGGTGCTCCGCGGTCGGCGGCGCATCGAACAGCACGGTCTTGTGCCCCGGGATGCCGTCGAGAAAGGTGATGACGGCCTTGTCCTGCCGCCAGGCCAGGAAGGCATGATCCCAGGGGTCGACGACATGCTGCTGCGCAATCGCCTTCACCGCCGAGAAATCGATCACCATGCCTTCGTCGGCGGCGCCGGCAGTGGCCACCACCGGACCACTCAGCGTGACTTCGATGGCATAACGATGGCCGTGCAGGTGACGGCACTGGCTGGCGTGGTTGGGGATACGGTGGCCGGCGTCGAACTCCAGCCTGCGGGTGATGCGCATGGGGCGCCGATTATAACAAGGCGCCCCGGCGGTTCTGCGGCCTTACTTGCCGTTTTTCTGCTCGCGCAGTGCGGCGGCCTTCAATTCCCGGTACAGCCCGGGCCGCGATTTTTTCAGATGCTGGATCAGCAGGTGGTCTTCGCCGCGCACCTGGTTCAGCGGCACGCCTTCGATGTGAACAATGCGCAGCAACTCGCGCACGGGCGCGGGCATGCGGCGTCCGGTCTCATAGCGGGAGCCACCGCTCTGGGTGACGCCGATCAGCGGCCAGAACTCCTGCTGGTTGAGGCCGCGTTTGCGGCGGATTTCCCGGGGATCACTTGCGGTTTTTTTCAATGCCATGCCTCCTGTTGAACCCTTAGGATTCTGCCGGGGGACATTGGTTCCGCAGGAAAATGAGGCGGGGCGGGACGATATTGGCGGGCAAATCTCGTTTTTCCCCTGAAAATCCAATAAAATACGCACCTTTTTGGTTCAGGCAGAACAGCAGCCATCATGGCTTTGATAGTCCAGAAATACGGCGGTACCTCGGTCGGCAGCCCCGAACGCATCAAAAACGTCGCCAAACGTGTCGCGCGCTGGAAAGCGCAGGGGCATGACGTGGTCGTGGTGGTGTCAGCGATGTCCGGCGAAACCAACCGGCTGATTGCGCTGGCCAAGGAAATCCAGGCCCAGCCCGATCCGCGCGAACTCGATGTGATGGTGTCCACCGGTGAACAGGTGACGATTGCCCTGCTGTCGATGGCACTGCTCGAGATCGGTGTCCAGGCGCGCAGCTATACCGGGGGGCAGGTCCGGATCCTGACCGACAACGCCCACACCAAGGCGCGCATCCTCAGCATCGACGAACACAACATGCGTGCCGACCTCAAGGCCGGACGCGTCGTGGTTGTCGCCGGATTCCAGGGGATCGATGACGCAGGCAACATCACCACGCTGGGCCGCGGCGGTTCCGATACCACCGGTGTCGCGCTGGCCGCGGCGCTGAAGGCGGACGAGTGCCAGATCTATACCGATGTCGACGGGGTTTACACCACCGATCCGCGCATCGTGCCGGAAGCGCGCCGCCTGAAAACGGTCACTTTCGAGGAAATGCTCGAGATGGCGAGCCTGGGCTCGAAGGTGCTGCAGATCCGCTCGGTCGAATTTGCCGGCAAATACAAGGTGCGTTTGCGTGTGCTCTCCAGTTTCGAGGACGAGGGCGAGGGCACGCTGATTACATTTGAGGAAGACAAGGACATGGAAAAGGCCGTCATTTCAGGCATCGCGTTCAACCGCGACGAGGCGAAGATCACCGTCCTCGGCGTGCCCGACCGCCCGGGCATCGCCTACCAGATACTGGGACCGGTGGGCGATGCCAACATCGATGTCGACATGATCGTGCAGAACGTCGGCCACGACGGGCTCACCGACTTCTCGTTCACTGTCCACCGCAATGATTACCAGAAGGCGCTGAACGTGCTGAAGCCCGTGCTGGAGCACACCAAGGCCCGCGGCATCCAGAGCGGCGACCGGATTGCCAAGGTCTCTGTGGTCGGCGTCGGCATGCGTTCCCACGCCGGCATCGCCAGCACCATGTTCCGCACGCTGGCCGAGGAGGGCATCAACATCGAGATGATCTCGACTTCGGAAATCAAGGTTTCGGTGGTGATCGACGAGAAATACACCGAGCTTGCGGTGCGCGTGCTGCACAAGGCTTTCGGGCTCGATCAGGCGGCGTAAGCGGCCGCGGCATGGCGGGGGCTGTGATATCCTCCGCCGGTCTGCCTTGGCGCAATGTCGCGGCAGTTGCATGACGGATTTCAGGTGGTTTCAGACAGTACGGAGAGATGGCCGAGTGGTCGAAGGCGCGCCCCTGCTAAGGGCGTATGGGGGCAAAACCCCCATCGAGGGTTCGAATCCCTCTCTCTCCGCCAGAATTATAAAATAACTTATTATAATCAATAAGTTAATGAATAACCCCGGCATTACCCACTGATCTACCCACATACGGTCCGCAAGCCGATTTTTGCTTGCGGATGCTGCTGACGTTTGGCATAGTTTCATTGCTCGGGCCATAGGCTTGAGCCGTGCGAAGCGGGTCACGAACCAACCCCATCAATATCCGGGAGCAATCTCGGGAAAGGAATGAAAATGAACACCCTTATCGAGGGAAATGCAGCTATGAAGTTTGTCATCAATGGCCGTACGTTCGATACGGCATCAGCCACCCGAAAAGCCGTCTCTCGTGGCATCAGGCACCCCAACTATGACGGCATGGTTGGTGACTCAGAATTGCGATACGAGCGGACGCTCTACCAAACTGGCAAGGGCGCTTTTTTCGTACATCACCACACCACGGAAAAATTCGTGAAGGGCGGCAAGCCTGTTGTTGATGATTTCGCCGAAGAAATAGGGCCCGAGGTTGTTACGGACTGGATTGCATCGCAAGGCGCGGCAATCTTCGACTCCGATGGATTGCCGTTACCTCCGGAAGCCTGATCGACAATTTAAACCCCGCTTCGGCGGGGTTTTTAATTCAGCTCACGCTCTTCAGTGCCTTGACCAGATCGATGATCTTGTCGCGATCAGCGAAAACCGGCCCGACGCGCTGGCCGCCGATGTTGATGTAGTGCTCCTGCGCTTGACCAAGCACACCGCCTGCCGAGCCTCCACCCCCACCGAGCAGGCCGCCGTCAGCAAAGCGCGGGATTTCGAGGTTCCGGATGGCCTCCATGAAGCCGACCCCGTAATGCTGGACGGCCCGGACAGGCTGCATGAACTCGCCCGCGGTGCCGGCAAAAAGCAGGTTGTCCGCCTTCGGGCTGGGAGAACTGCCGGGCAGCAGGCCGCCGTCCGCGAACCCCGGCACGCTGCCGCTGGCGCCGGTGATCACCGGCTGCACCGCGATCTGGAACGGCGTGCGCGCCAGAAAGT